>JAEEMI010000010.1 GCA_016283155.1 Clostridia bacterium | reverse complement strand
TGGTGCACCGCGGGCGATTCGAACGCTCGACCTTCTGTTCCGTAGACAGACGCTCTATCCAGCTGAGCTAGCGGTGCGTTTTCTTGAATGAAGGTATTATAACATAGTTCTTGACAAATGTATACAATTTTTATAAAATATTTTTTAGACGTGGGGGTGTAGCTCAGTGGCTAGAGCACCTGCCCTGCAAGCAGGGGGTCAGCGGTTCAAATCCGCTCACCTCCACCACAAAAAAAATCGTGTCAATTTTGGCACGATTTTTTATTACACGAAATTAAAAATGAAATTCTGCGATGTGCGGAATTGGTGTAGTCGATTCATCAAAAACAAACTTAGTGAATTCTTCGGTAGCATAAATACCTTCTTTTTTGTTGTATTCGTGTTTCAAGCAAACGTGATACACGTTATTGGATACTTTTAATTTATCCGGATATTTTCCACCCCATTCATATTCTAAATAATCATCGGTTTCGTTAATTAAATCGGATTTTTTAATTTCAACTCCGGTCATATAAGTTGCGGTATCACGGACCGCGGCTATCGTATCTTTAATATAAAATAAATCAATACTATTTGTTCTTAATCCCCAGTTATTTCCATTCCATTCATAAAAATCCCAATTACCAACAGATTCATTCCAAACCAAAAGCCATTCTTCTTCAACTTCGTCTAATGTTTCTTTGTTTTTGTGATGGTATTTAGCATAATAAACCAAATGATCTTGCCCCTGAATGTTTTCGGTACGTCTAATTACTGAATAATCATAAACATAATTTAAATTGTCATTTTCGACGTGCAAATCGGCTTCATATTCATCGGGCAAAACCCCAATATAACGGACATCACTAGCACAGGCTGACAATAATGCACTCAATGGTAAAAATAAGGCAAGCACAAAGACAAAACTTAAAATTTTCTTTTTCATACTCTACCTCCAAAGGTTAATATCAGTTTAATTATGGCACAAAATCAAAAAATTAACTATTATTTTTTTTACTAAATTGACATTTTTTTATTAAATCTTATAATATAATTATGAGAAAAAAACCTTTAAAGAAAAACAAGAAAAATGCTGAAAGACAAGAAAAACTTATTGCCGCTTTAGAAGCATTAGAAAACAAGTATCACGACAAAAACGGATACCGCGTTCAACAAATTTTGGATGCATTAGAACCAGAATATCGCACCAGTGAAACGTACTTACGTTTACAATTACGTTTGTTAATGGACATTAAGATTACCGACAAAGTCGGTAGGGTTTGGAAAACGGCTGGTAAAGAAGATATTGTTTATAAACCAAACCAAAAGAAAGACGGTTACTATCGACTTTCAAAATACCGCGAAAAATAATTTCGTTAGCATTTTTTTTGTGGGCGATGCTATTATATAGGATATGATTAAATTAATTGTTGACTGTACTTGTGAAATGGGCACCGCCGAAGCAGAAAAACTCGGGATGATTTCAATGCCAATGCGAATGTTACTTGATGATCAAGAATATTTAGCTGGCAAAAATTTGGATAACGATACTTTTTATGATTTGTTACCCAAAATTAAAACAATGCCAAAAACGATGCAAATTAATGCCAACGATTATATCGAGGTAATTAAACCAATCTTAGCAGCAGGCGATGAAGTTTTTGTAATATCAGTTTCCAGTGGTTTATCCGGAACTTTTAACAGTTTAACGCAAGCCGCCAAAGAATTAAATTCTGAACATTTAGTGATTTTTGATTCACAAACTTTTACTTTGGCTTATTACGCATTAGTAATGGAAGCCCGCAAATTAATTGCACAAGGTAAAACCTTGGCAGAATTAACCAAGACAATGGAAGCTTTACGTGAACGCGTGCGAATTTTCTTTATTGCGGATACCACCAAATACCTAGTTAAAGGCGGGCGTATCAGTTTTGTGAAAGGCTTAATGGCGGATGCTTTGCACTTGAAACCAATTATTGGCGTAGTTAATAAAAAACTACAAATGGTTGGTAAAGGCATTGGTTACAATGCCGCTAAACGTCAAATGTTACGTTTAACACAACACATTGATTTAACAATGCCAGTTTATTATGGACACATCCATAACAGTGAAAAAGCCGAAGATTTTAAACAAATTTTTACTTTTGAATTCACCGAAAAGCGTGAAATTGGTCCCATTGTTGGTGCTCACGGTGGACCAAACGCGGTTGGTTTAGCATTTTTTGAGCAAACATCAGAGCAAATTGCCGCAAACACACCCGAAACCACAAAAAAGCCATCAATACTACAAAGTATTAAAAACCTGATTCATAAAGACAATAAAAATGCTTAATTATCTCTGACAGTATTCGCAATAAACCGAACTGCGTTGTCCGATACGGGTGCCAATTAATGGTCGCCCGCATTTTAAACAAGGTTGTCCCGCACGACCATAAACCCGCAAGTTTGTGTCGTTTTGGTAACTAGTCCCTTTAGATTGTGCGTAAACTGCAAATGGTACGTGGTGAAACTGAATAAATTCATTAATTACTGCAGAAATTTCGGTACACAAACGTTTTAGTTCGGCAGAAGTTAGACTATTTCCCGGTCGAGTGGGACGAACGCCCGCCCGAAAACAAATTTCATCAGCATAAATATTACCAATTCCCGCAATCAGATGTTGGTCAAGTAGTAAAGTTTTTAATGCGGTTTTACGAGTGGCGATTTTTCGTTGTAAATCTTTGATAGTTACCGCGGACGGTTCCGGTCCCAACAAATTTTGTCCACTAGTATCGGTTTGCCCAGGTGCAAAATACCACCAACGACCAAAACCACGGGAATCAACAAAACGTAATTCTTTACCATTCTGAAAAGTTAAAATTAAATTAGTATGTTTTTCAATTGGTACATCGGCATCTTCTACCGTCAAAGTTCCAGTCATCCGCAAATGCAAGACCACGAATGCCCCACTCTGTAAGTGTAAAGTTAGAAATTTGCCACGACGAGTAAAATTTATAATGTTTTGCTCCGTCATTTTTTGCACAAATGTAGCAGGTTGCAGATTTGCCACAACTTTCGGCAGATTAATTGTCACTTTTGCGATAGTTTGTCCCACCACAAAAGGGCTTAATACCGTGCGCACCGTTTCAACTTCGGGAAGTTCAGGCATTTTTATTTTCCCCCGTTAATTACAATTAACGGTACATACATTTCATCTGCGGTTAAACCCGTATGCATTCCGTGATATATTCGACAACGTTTGCGGTTTTGGTATTGGTCGCCCACTTCAAAAACCATCATTTTTGCGGTATTTTTACCAATCGCGATGTAGTCACCCAGATGTTTACGGTATGCTGGATGCATTTTGAAATCACAAAAAACGCCTTTTTGGATTAATTCATCAACGGTAAACAAAGCGAAATCCGCTTCATATTTTTTGAAAGCAGTCCGAAAAGCCGTATCTTTGCCCGGTTTAAGTTTAAAATTAACACCACGCGGGTCTAACGAAACCGGATGGGCTAAGCACGCTTGCAATTCTGCATCGTGACAAATAAAAGCAAAACCATTCAAATCAATTTGGCCGTGGTCGGCGGTAATCACAAACAAAGTCTCTGGATTACGTTTAGCGAGACGCTCCACTTTGCGATTAATTTTTCGCAACAAATTACGGCTGCGACGGGCAGTCGTACCATACGTATGCATTGTTGCATCCAAATCTGAATAATAGGCATAAACAAACTTTTTGTCGGGTTTTTGACAAATTTGATGCAACCGACGAAACATTTGTCCCAAGGTATGAAATTCAATTTCATTCTGTGAATGGATTTTAGAAGAAATATTATCAGGCAAACAAGTATAAATTGCACGGTCTACTTTGACATCATCAAAAATTCGTTCATACGGTAATTGATGATGGGCAAAATCTGGATCCGTGGTCAATTCCTTAGTATAATAATTACGGTTCCTAAATAATTCAATCACTGCCCCGTCGAAATCTACCGACCAAGCAAACCAACCGTGTTCAGCTGGAGTTAAACCACTAATTAATGAAGTAGTTGCGGCGGCGGTGGTTGATGGAAAAACCGAAGTTACATTATCAATTTGGTTTTGGCGTAAACAACTGTCGGCGGGTAAGTTTTTGCGTAAAATACTGTCGCCCATCGCATCAATCACCACATACACCACATTTTTATTATCAGATTTTAATCTTTCCGCTAGTTTAGGCAATACGTTATGTTGTGGTTTTTTACCCAAAAACTGTGCCAAAGTTGCCGCCACATTGACAATACTATGGTTAAAATCAGGAAAAACAAATTCATTTGTATTCATTCAAATTATGATAACACACTTTCGCCACCAAGTGTCAAAAAAAAATTGACACACTTTTTTTTATTTTTCAATCTACCAATAAGAAAAATGATTTGTTAGATTAAGGCAAACTCGCTATACTAAAGGTAGATTTACTTTATGTAAAAATTTTTTGGGTTGCGCCCAAATTAAAAGGAGATAAAGTCATGGATTTTATTCGTAAGAACTGGTCGCGACTTTCACTGGCATTCCTTTTCTTCCTTGGCGGGGTGATTGCAGTTATTGCTTGGATAAATAATTCTGGCCGCATCGCCAACGCTGATTGGTTGAACGCATTCTACAACACCATTTTGTTGATTTCAACAATCGTGTTCTTCTTCGGAATGGTCGGTATTGCGATTATGAAATCAATGCAAAATAGCAAAAAAATCGTTAGCTTACTTTATATGAGTATCGGCGGTTTAATCACATTAATGCTATTAATCTTGATTATCATCGCAGGTTGCAACCAATCAAGCCTTGTTTTGGTATTTGGCAATGGCGCTGTTACTTCCTTCTATCAATTATGGGTTCCATTCTTTGTATTTGGTATGCACCCATTAATCAAAGGCGTAACTCGCTTTATTGAAGCCGAAACAGTTCCAGCTAAGGCAACTGTAAAACCAGCAGCAGCTCCAGTTACGGAAGCAAAAGCAGAAGCTCCAAAAGCTCCTGTTGCTAAGCCAGCCGCTAAACCTGCAGCAGTTAAACCTGCCGCAAAAAAAGCCGCTCCGAAAAAAGCTCCTGCCGCTAAATAATTAGCATTAAACAAAACAAGAAAAAAGCCGTGGTTCTGCCACGGTTTTTTTATCTTTAAAATTCTAAAATTAACAAGGCTTACACAAAACAACTTACTTTGCTTGTTCTTGTGCTTGGCGCATTTTTTGTTCGTGTTCTTGAACCAAATCCGTTGTTAAGCCCAAATATGCAGCAAAATTACCATTCAAATAGCGATAATCAAGTGGATGAAATTTTGTTGTACCTTGGTTAATTGAATCATTTAATTCTTCTTGCATATCCTTAGAAATTCTTGGACACGGCATCAATACCGTGCGTAATTGAACATCACCATTTTCCTTGCGCTCTGCCAAAACTGGCTCATATTTAAACCAGTGAGACTTATCATACATACCATACACACTATTTTTATTTTCAACATCCATACCAATATTAAATTTAGCCCCATCCTTAACAGGATTGTTATATGAGTCAATTTCGTATTGAGCATAAATTGCCCCATTGTAAGCTACTGTTTTTAAAGTTTTTAATTTATCTTCTCCATCCTTATTACCACCAAAACGTTTAACTACTGGAAAACCTTCTTCAAGAATAGAAAATGAATCATGTTTCTTCTGCAATTCAGCCAATTTCTCTTTATATATTTCTGAACTCATCAAACCTCTTTGATATTCGTTTTCTAATCTTTCAAAATTTTTATCAAATTCCCCATTCAATAACTCCCAAATTTCGTGCTCTGCGTTTCCCGAAGCAAGTGATTGCGGAACCATTTTAAAGGATTGCGTTTTTTCATCATATAAATATTCACGCGTATCGTTAACATCATCGGATAGACGCGCCGTTGTAATACCGTTTTCAGCAGCATTTTTTATACACGGTAACACACCAATTTTATTACAATCCATTGAACAAGGACGGATATTTTCATTAATTCCATCACTAACTGCACCTAAATAATTACCATTTATATCTTTAGAAACAGAATTGGTCCAAAACAATCCAGCCGAAGGAACCATATCTCCGTATTGATTTTTAATTTCCCCAGTATAATCAACACCCATTGCAATTGCCAAATCTGACACAAAAGCAGGTTGATTTTTTAAATCTTCTTTTGAAGGTGATCTAAACTCAATATTCGACATATTAAAATAATATACTAAAAAAGTGTATTTCGTAAAGTATTTTTTATTAACAATGTACTTTATGATTTAACAACTTTCAAAAGTTGCTAGTCTTACCGCAATTTTTTTTGTATTATATTAGTAATGCGGATTACCCAATTGACAGTTGATAATTTCCGAAATCATAAACACACCACTCTACAACTGGATACAGGCGTGAATGTTTTGGTTGGTCAGAATGCACAAGGCAAAACCAATTTATTGGAAGCTATTTATTTAGCTTGCGTCGGACGTGGTTGGCGTACTACGCGTGATAGCGAAATGGTACAATTCGGACAAGAACGAGCCTTAGTCCAAGTTTCTGCCGTCAAAAATTTTGGTACAGTTGAAATTGCGATTCAATTAGGTTTAGGTCTAAAAAAATCAATTGCCATCAACCGCGTTCCAATCGCCAAAGTTGCTGAATTAATGGGACAAATTAATTGTATTTTCTTTTCACCCGATGAATTAAAATTAGTCAAAGAAACACCGGCCGACCGTCGTCGGTTTATGAATATTGATCTTTCACAAATTGATAAAACATATTTTTATGCACTCGCCCGCTATAATAAAATTTTACAACAACGAAATGCCTACTTAAAAACTAACAATAACCCACGCGAACTCAGCATTTGGGATGAACAATTAATTACGCAAGGAAAAATAATCATCGCCAAACGTCAAGCATTTATTCAGAAACTTACTCCGTATGTTGTCGCCAAACACCAGGAATTAACAGGCGGCAACGAAACCATTACTTTAACTTACGAAACTTGTACCGATTTAGCCCAAGAATTATCCGCGGCGCGCGAACGCGATTTACGTTTACATACCACAACAGTTGGTCCACACCGTGATGACATCGCGATTGCCATTAATGGTCAAGATGTACGCATTTATGGTAGCCAGGGTCAACAACGCACTGCAGCTTTATCAATTAAATTAGCCGAATTAGATTTATTCACCGCCATTACTGGTGAACGCCCCATTCTCTTGCTTGATGACGTTTTTAGCGAACTAGATAGCAATCGTCAAGCAAGACTGCTAAAAGCCATTACTAACACACAAGCTGTAATTACAGCAACTGATGCGCCAGCCATTGGTAAAATTTTCACAGTTAAAAACGGAACAGCGCGCTTATAAAAAAAGTTACTTACATTTTGATTGTAAGTAACTTCGAATTGATTGTAAATAACTTCCGTAACTAATAATTAGATTTTAGGCAAAAGTTCGGAAGTTGCACTGGTAACAAACTTAAACAAATCAAATAAATGTTCGCGACAGAATTCAAACAAACGGAAAGCGAAATAACCACCACCATCAACAGTTAAACCGATTGTACCTTCCCAACCCATTTCACTAATCAACAAGAAGATAAAGGTCAATTCTGCCATTGCCGCAAACGCACCAAAGATTGTTCCTAAGATACGGTCAATGACACCAACTGCTTTTAATTTATTTTTCAAGGCTTGTAAAATTTTATCCAAGATAATACAAATCAAACGTACGATGATAAAGACAGCAATTCCGACCATTAATTTTAATAAGGTATGTGCACTAACAAACGGCACATTCCAACCTGCAATCGCAGCTTCCCAACCAAATTTGCTTTCTAACAAATTTGCTAATGGCGCAGCGGTAAAGATTGCAATGGCTAACGCCAAAACCGATGAGACACTGGACATCACGCAACGAATAAAACCACGACGTGTACAAACAACTAAATTGATAATAATAAACAGCGCGACAACAATATCTGCAATTAATCCAAATTTCATATTGCTATTATATCCCTTACCAACGGTTTTTGTCAACACCAATCCCAAATTTTCTACAAAATTTTTATAATGCGTTTTTTACACTCAAAATTTAAATTGTTTAACGTTAAACAATTTAACGTTAATTAATATATCATTACTAGCAACTGTCAATATGTAGAATGGTATTTAAAATTTAATTATTAAAAGAACAAATTGTTTGTCGTTAAACAAATTTAATAAATCACTTAAGTATAATGTTTTCGGTAATAAGTATGAAAATGTTTAACGTTAAACATTTTTAGTAATGTAATTATTAGTGATTCATTTTGGGATAAGTTATTAACAACTAAATTGTCAGCAAATCTAAATTGTTTAACGTTAAACAATTTTTGACTTTTTGATTGCTTTTTTAACAAAAGGTTATTAAAATTAGAGTATGGCAGAAAATAAATTAGGAAAAGGTTTAGGGGCTTTATTTGGCGATATTGCCTTAGATGATGAATTAACACCAATTAATGAATCTGTAAAACCAACCACAAAAACAATTAATCAAACCGAAGCCACCACAGAGAATGGTGTGCAACACATTGCTTTAGCAATGATTGATAACAATATCAATCAACCACGTAAGGTTTTTGACCAAGATAACTTACACGAATTAGCAGAAAGTATTCGAGCCTATGGCGTCATTCAACCAATTTTAGTTACACCAGTTGGTAACCGTTTTATGATTGTTGCCGGTGAACGACGTTGGCGTGCTGCACGTATGGCAGGTTTAGTTGAAATTCCGGCAATCATTAAAAAGTTTAATCCAAAACAAATTGCCGAAATTGCCATTATAGAAAACTTACAACGCGCTGATTTAAATGATATGGAATTAGCACAGGGCATTAAAAAATTAATGGATGAATATAGCCTAACCCAAGAAAAAGTTGCTGAGCGTTTATCTAAACCGCGCAGTACGATTGCCAATACTTTACGTTTGTTAAGCTTGCCAGAAGAAATACAAAATTTTATTTCACATAAACAATTAACAGCTGGACACGCAATTCGCTTAATGGCAGTTAGCGATACACAAAAACAAATTGCTTATGCACGTCGGGCAGTGGATGAGAACTTATCTGTCCGTGCTTTAGGTGAATTAATCGATGGCAAAATGCCAAGTTTCACGTCAAACAAAAATAAACCAGCCAAAGCACCAGAAATCCGAGAACAGGAAAAAATTTTATCACGTGCAATTGGGACTAAAGTCAAAATTGACGGTACTTTGGACCACGGAAAAATTGTCATTGGTTATTATGCTGCCGAAGAACTGGAAAGAATTGTTAATTATTTAAAAAACCACAAGATATAGTATCTATATGCATTAACATACTACTATATATTGTAGTTTTAAAAAATTTTGGCATAAAACTGGAAATTTAGCGTGAAATATGATATGGTAGAGAAGTAAAGGAGCAAAAGGAATTCAATTATGGGAAAAATTGTTGCAATTGCATTACAGAAAGGCGGGGTTGGCAAGACGACAACCTGCATTAACTTAGCTGCATATTTAGCACAGTTAGGAAAAAAAGTTTTGATTGTGGACTTTGACCCACAACATAATGCCAGCAGTGGAGTTGGTGTTGAAGTTACCGATAAAACCCCTTCCATTTACAATGTAATGTGCGACCAGATTGACCCAACTGATGCAATTCAATTAACGGCAGTTAAAGGTTTAGAAATTTTACCCAGTAACGAAAATCTAGTCGGGGCCGAAATTGAATTAGTCCGAATGAGCGGACGCGAACAAATTTTACGTAATTGCTTAAACAGAATCCGCGACAGTTATGATTACATATTTATTGACTGTCCACCAACTTTAACTTTATTAACCGTAAATGCTTTGACAGCGGCAGACACAGTGATTATTCCAATTTTGTGTGAATATTTTGCTTTGGAAGGTATCAGTCAATTAGTCCGCGCCATCCGCTTAATCAAAAAACAAGGTTTAAATCCCAACATCGATATTGAAGGGGTTTTAGTCACAATGATGACTCACAATGCTTTGAATCAACAAGTCCAAGCTGAATTGTTAAAATTCTTCGGACGCAAAGTATATAACGCCAAAATCCCGCGTAATGTCCGTTTAGCTGAAGCTCCAAGTTATGGTAAACCCATCTGTTTATATGATGCAAAATGTGCAGGTGCCAAAGCTTATCGAGAATTAGCATTTGAATTTATGAAGAGGCAACCTGAATGAGCGCAGAAATCAAATCTTTTTACCGCATTTACCGTCCTAAAACTTTTGGTGAAGTTGTCGGGCAAGATTTCATTACGAAAACTTTAAGTAATCAAATTACTGCTGGTAAAATCGGTCACGCCTATTTATTTTGCGGTACCCGTGGCACTGGTAAAACTTCAGTTGCCAAGGTTTTTGCCAATGCTGTTAACTGCGAAAATTTTCACGATGGTAAAGTTTGTGGTAAATGCGCTTGGTGTCAAAGTCCCAACAAAAATATGGATATTTTTGAAATTGATGCCGCCAGTAACAATGGAGTTGATGCGGTACGTGATTTAATCGAAAGTGTAAAATATCCACCCGTGGTTGGTAAATATAAAGTTTACATTATTGATGAGGTACATATGTTTTCGGGTTCCGCATTTAATGCGTTACTCAAAACTTTAGAAGAACCACCAGCACACGTCATTTTTATTTTAGCAACAACTGAACCACACAAATTATTGCCAACCGTGCAAAGTCGTTGTTTGCGTTTTAATTTCCAAAATGTGGGTTTATCCGATTTAGAAAAAGTTATTACTGGTGTTTTCCAAAAAGAAAAAATTAATGCGGAACCGGCTGCCATTACTGCCATTGCCAAAGAAGGTCAGGGCAGTGTCCGCGATGCTTTATCATTTGCTGATACTGTGGCCGCTTATTGTGGACAAGAACCAATTACAGTTGCTGCAATTAACCGCGTAGTAGGTGGACTTGATGCACAAATTTTTACCAACCTAGTCCAAAACATCCAAAATGGTGATGCTAAAGCAGTACGTGATACTGTTAATCAAATTTTTAATTCCGCAACTGGTACTGCTCGTATTTTAAACGGTACTTTATCTGCCATCAAAGATGCTTATGTCGCTAAACCATCACCACGTTTAGCCACCGCTTTACGTGTTTTTGCTAATTTGGAAATGACTTTGAAATATGCAACCGACCCCCACGGCTATTTTGAAACTGCCGCTTTAGTTGCTTGCGGAGCATAAAATGGAACAACGCGATTTAGAAGCAATTTGGGCAAAAATTTTACGAACTTTACGCACTGAAAAAAATTTTGCTTTGTTCGGATTATTAGCCACAATGAACGATGTCGCGTTTTCTGACGGAAAAATCACAGTACACTTACATAATGAGGCAGAAAAGGCAATGTTAAAACAGCATTTTTCTGTCTTACAAGATTTGGCAGGAGCCGAAGTTACCATCGTATTACAAGATGACACAACTGCCGTCCAAGATGAGAACCGCGATTACATTGCACGACTCAAGGATTTATTTGGCGATAAAGTCGAAATCGTGTAAACTATCTATATGAGAAACTTTGCAATGGGCAACAACGGACAAATGGCCAATTTAATGAAACAGGCCGAAGCAATGCAAAAACAAATGGAAAAAACCAAAGCCGAATTGGCGGAAACTGCAGTTGAAGCCACGGTTGGTGGTGGAATGGTTACCGCTTCGATGTCAGGTGCTTATGAATTATTGGATTTACACATTAAACCTGAAGCCGTGGATCCCGACGATGTCGAAACTACGGAGGATTTAGTCATTGCCGTAATCAATGAGTGTTTACGACAAGTTACGGAGTTACGCAATGAAAAATTACCTCTCTGAAAAACCGGATGGTTATCGCATTGCACCCAGCCCAACTGGTTATGTGCATTTAGGTACGATTGCAATGGCATTGGTCAATAGCTATTTAGCCCGCCAAAACCACGGCCGTTTTTATTTGCGCATCGAAGATACGGATAGTAAACGTTATGTTGCGGATGCCGTCGAAAAAATGATGACGACTTTTAATTACTTTGACGTAAAGTTTGCGGAAACTTATGTCCAAAGTGAACGTGCTAAAATTTACCAACAATATGCCGAAGATTTGGTCAAACAGGGTAAAGCCTATTATTGTTTTTGCACGGAAGACGATTTGAATCAAATGCGCGAAACACAAATTAAAAACGGTGAACCAACTGGTTACTATGGTAAATATGCAAAATGCCGTCATTTATCTCCGGACGAAGTTGCCCGACGCATTGCCGCAGGCGAACCACACGTCATTCGGGCTAACTTTAGTTATCAAGATTGGGGTGAACGTATTACTTTTACTGATGCTGCCCGTGGTGAAATTGCTTTGTTACCACAAACTAATGACCCAGTTATTATGAAATCCAACGGATTACCACCTTATAATCTTGCCCACGTAATTGACGATACTTTAATGGGTACAGCTTTGGTGGTGCGTGGGGAAGAATGGTTGATTTCAACCGCTGAACATATGCAACTGTGTGATTTATTAGGTTTTCCGCGCTTGCATTATATGCATATGCCAACTATTAATATTGAAGAAAATGGCAAAAAACGTAAACTTTCCAAACGTAAAGACCCGCAAGCATTAGTTATGAACTTGATTGATGCAGGTTACCCCAAAAATGCGATTATCGAATATTTACTAACCATTTATAATAGTGACTTTGAAATTTGGCGTACCGCCAACCCCAATGCACCTTTGACCGATTTTCAATTTAGTATTCAAAAAGTTGGTACAAATAATCCTTTGTTTGATTTACCAAAATTCAATGATATTGCCAAAAATGTTTGGGCACGTCAGAGCCACGCTGAAATTGTCGCCAACTTTAACGCGTGGAATTGGCAGAGTTTGCCCAACATTACACCAACTATTAAAACCCGTATTGAAAAAATGCTTGGTGTCGAACGTGGTGGCGAACGTCCACGTAAAGATTTAATTAAATTTGAGGATATTGCTGATTTATACAGTTACCTTTGGGACGAAATTACCGTTGATGGCAGCACTCTAGACGGTCAAATGTTAAAAAATTACGCTGAAATTTACGATGCCGCCGATGATAAAGACACCTGGTGGCAAAAAATCAAAAATTTAGCACCAGATAAACCGACTTTACGTAACCTAGCCGCTCAAATTCGTTTAGCAGTTACCGGCAAAACTAACACACCGGATTTATGGGCAATTTGCCAAATTTTGGGTAACGACATTGTGAAAGCTCGTTTGACCCGTTGGTAATTTACGTTTATAATTAATTGATGGAAGTTTTCCGCCATAATGACATTAAAAATTTGGCTCTCGTTGTCAAAAATGGCGGGATTATTATTTATCCAACCGATACAATTTGGGGTTTGGGTTGTAATGCACTGAACCAAACCGCAACTCAAAAACTAAAACAAATGAAAGGTAAGCCCGCAGATGCTGCCTTAATTTGGTTGTTACCGTCTATCAAAGCGGTAACGCAATTTTGCGGACAAATAACTGCGACCGAACAACGTTTACTCCGCAAAAAACACACTTCTGTTATTATTAATGGTCAAGCGGTACGCGTAGTGCGTAGTGGTTGGCTGAACAAATTTTTGACTGCTTGCGGAGTACCGATGGTTGCCACAAGTGCTAATTTGCACGGTGAACCTGTAATCACTTCTTGGCGACAAGCCGTGCGTTTGTTCAATGGTCAAACCGATGCCGTAGTCCGCGGTCGCAAAATTTACCGACACATTCCCAGTACTTTAGTCAAAGTTGACCCAACCAATCCGCCAACGATTCACATTTTACGGTCTGGGGCGGGGAAACTGAGGTAAACAATGACCAAAGCCGCATATTTATTAACAATGGACCTGTTAGAAAATTATTTAAAACACTTATGCGGCGCAGAAAATGTTAAAATTAACGAACCATTAGCCCAATGGACAACTTTTCACGTGGGTGGGCCAGCCCGTTTTTTGGTCATCGTCAACCACAAAGACATTTTGCGACGTTTAATTAGCGCTTTAGAATATTTAGAATTTCCGTATTTTATTTTAGGGATGGGCGCCAATGTTTTGGCTAGTGATTTAGGTTATGATGGTGTCATTATCAAATTAAATTTCAAAAATATTGAACATAATGATGTTTTTGTTTATGCCGATGCGGGTGCTAAATTAGGTGCCGTAGTTAATTATGCTCGGGACCACAAATTGACGGGTTTTGAATGGGCAACTGGGATTCCTGCCACCGTGGGTGGGGCAGTTTATATGAATTGCGGTGCGTTTGACCATAGTATCAGCGATAATTTAGTGATGGTCGATGTTTTGCAGAACGGGGCAATTAAGACTTTAACCCGTAATCAACTGGATTATGATTACCGTCATTCGCGTTTAATGGACGAACCCGCCATTGTCATCGGAGCCTATTTCCGTTTAAACCACGGCGACCTGACAGAAATTACCAAACAAATGCAAATGATTGCTGCCAAACGTCGTCACCACCCCAAAGAACCCAGCGCGGGCAGTGTTTTTAAACGGCCGAAAGATGGTTTTTACGTTGGCAAAGTCATCGAAGAGTTGGGGCTGTCCGGTTATACCGTCGGTGGCGCACAAATCAGTCCCCAACATTGTAATTTTATTGTCAACCTTGGTAATGCCACTTGTAATGACATTCTCCAAATTATTTACTACGTCCAAGACACTGTTGAAAAACACACCGGTGTTTTGTTGGAAACTGAAATCATTTTCCTGGGTAAAGTGGAATAAATTACATTTTTTTGCGTTTTTTCGATACAATGAAACCAAAAATCAATTCAATGACTCCTAAACCAACGGCACCACCAGCAGCACCGCCGACTGCCGCCACAATCGCGGTCTTAGTTTCCTGACTGATTGGTTCTTTTACAGTTTCATTTACCACGGGCGTTTCCGCATTTTCGTTGTTGTTAATTGGTTGCAACGGGGCTTCAACCCGCATAATGGATTGATATTTTGCTAGATTAGGGTGGTTGTATAAATCTTCACTTTCCACAATAATTTCGGCCATATGATACCACTAAACACCCAAATAATCTACTCATATTCATTGAAACCCTCAAAAAACCGCATTTTTCACGCATTTTTGGTACTTTTGACGGTTGCTGAGTTTTGTTTGCCAACTTGCGATTTTTTCGGTAAAATTAAAACGTTAATTTGGGGGAATAATATGGACAAATACAATCTAATCATTCTTGGATTTATCGCCGGCGCTTTATTACTGTCTTTATGGTGGGCGTTTAATGCGGTACGACGCATTGATAACCAAAAAAATTTTTGTGCAACAACTTTAACCAGTATTGCAAAGTTATGGCGCAGAGCTAAATTCGTACCTGAAGATGCAAAAGAACGCGAATCTTTGTATTTATACCGCGATTTTTTACGTAAATTTGACGGCAGTGAATGCGAATATCCCATTATTGTCAAAGACGGTGGGGTGCGTTGTATGACCCGCAAAGAATATGACAGTTTATATGGCGAAAAACCAATTCATTGCGTTTCCGTTTTGATTTCGTTAATTTCGGTTATGATTGCCGTCGGTGCTGTTTTGGTTAATCTTTTTGTAACCAAAACTCTGGGGACGGGAATTGCTTTGGCCACCATTATGCCGGTAATGCAAATTGCTTTAGCTATTTTCGTCAATCGCTTCAACCGCGACAAAAATAACTACCGCGACGGCATCTTTATGGCTTTGAAAGAAAACAGTGTCGCATTCTTACGCATTACCAAACCATTTATCATTGTTGATGCTTACCCACATCGTTTCGGTAAAGGTAAAAAACCTTTATATGCCACAATGGGCACCATTCCCGAAAAACAAGTCATTAAAACGCGTGATTTTATCGTCCGCCAAAAAGAAGCTGAAGCGAAAATTATTATGGCTAACGTGGACAACGACGAAGAAATTCAAGCCATTATTGACAAAACGACCCGTAAACCCAGTCCGAAACGCCTTTCCGATGTTGTGGCAAGGGAAGAAGCTAAAGCCGCTAAAAATAACGCCGATGATGATGTTACGACAATTGACGAACTAACCCCCAGTGCTAAACCACAAAATACCAAACCAGTTTCGACAGAAAAACCAAACTATGCTTTTGCCAACGCAACTCGTAATTTAACCGACCAAGAAAAAGACCAACTGATTGATGACCTGCTAGAAGATGCAATGGAAGCCGATATCACCCGTGAAATACAAAAAGCACAAAAAAAACAAGTTGCCGTCGAACCCGTAGAAGAAATTGCACCTTTACCAACCGTTACTGAAGAACCAATGATTGAAGATGTTGCAGCACCTGCAGAAGATGATTTTTCGTTAGATGCCATCGGTCAAGCGCTGGATGCCGAAATTGCTAAACGTAGCAAAAAACGTTAATTTTTGCGTATTTTTCGCATAATTAAGACTGCCACCGTGGCGGTCTTTTTTAATTAGCGATAAAATCAATATACAGCGCATAACCTTTCGCGGGATCATAGGTGAGGGCGTGGGTCAACGCACCAACCAAGTGTCCGTCTTGGATAATAGGACTGCCGCTCATTCCGTGCACAATACCGCCGGTGGCTGCCAGCAAACGCGGATCAGTAATCCGAATGACCATTGATTTATTACGACGGCGTTTTTGGTAACGTGTCTTTAAAATTTCACAATCAAATTCTTCAATGGTGGTTCCGTCTAACGAAGTGCGAAGCGTTGCTTTGCCCGGATGAACATAATAACGGGTGGCTACGGGCATTGTGGTATCGGCCGCCGCCAAAATAGTACTGTCCGGCGTTAAACAACCAGTAACCCCAAAATTAGTCCCCTGAATAATACTACCTTGACTAACCGAATTTGGCTCGATTGAACTTTGAAGCACACCAGTTTGTTTACCGTTAGTTTTAACAATACCATAAGTATTAACGGTATGAATTTCGCCACCACGTAAATCAACAGCAGTTCCTGTTTCAAAATCCGCCATCTGATGTCCCAGTGCCGAAAATTGATGATTTTCCGGATTTATCAATGTTAACATTCCAACACCATTGGTTGTATCACGTAAACAAATTTCTTTGTCTAAATTGATATTACGCTTTAAAGTTGTTCCATTGCGTACCAAAGTAACGGTAACTTTATTTTGATTTGTCACAGCAGTCGTAAAATCGGCACAACTATGTACGGTAACACCATTAACAGTTTTAATCACGTCACCTTTTTGCAATTCACGGTCAGTAGTATCTGCCGTCACTAAAACACCATCAATTTCTCCACAAATACCAATTGGCATTCCTCCCACTAAGATTGTGTCAAACGGTAAAATATCTACCAAAACCTTTTTAATCGGGATTAAACCTAATAATTTCACTGTGATATATTTGGGGGCATCAGTATCATTTCCGGTTACCGTCGCAGGATCAGTATCGGCACGTGCCGCATATTCACTGGGAGTCAAAACCATTCGATCTGGTGTCGTAATACCTCGTACAAAAGGTACAACCAACATTACATAAACACTGAAAGCAATCACTGTAAATAAGGCACCACGCCAAAAACGCCAATTTTTCATCTGTTTCATACCGCAATTATCTTGTCCCGAAAACATATAAATTATTTATGCAAGTCCTTTGGTGGTATCGACTTTTGGATTTTTTGCAGGTGCAATGGCAAAAATACAAAGCAACTTTTATTTGGTTACTGGTTTGGTTAATCGCCGGACTGGTTTTCGGAATTGTGACAATTTATCTGGGTAAAGTCGGTGTTGGTGACATTAATTATCATTTGATTGATGGTAATCTTTTAAACGCAACCGCAACCAATAGTAGTATTGGCAATTTTATTTGGCAACGCGTGTTATCTTTAATTTTACCAATTACCTTGGTTTTAATTTTAGCCTCAATTGCACGTTTTACCGCTTTAATCGTTTACCCCGTAGTCCTAATACACGGTTATTGGTTAGCTGTCGCCGTTTGGTGGACTTTCTTCTATTATAATGTTACCGCCATTTTGTTATTAGTATTTTATATTATCTGGTTATTATTAGTTACTGCCATTCTATTAGCCGGTCTGTTGTGGGCTTTACAATGTGGTGCAAATTTTCGTAACAGTGGAGGCAGTCAAAACTGTCCACAAATCCAAAATTGGGGTAATGTGTTGCGCGGTGCGCTTATCATTATCGGTATCGCAATTTGCTTAGGAATTTTTGAATATTTAGTCTTTTGGACGGTTTTAGGTAAAATTGTGTATAAACCACGTTCAGTTTTCACAATCTAACAGTATGAAAACAAAGCGTATCTTCATTGCTGCATTAACTGCCGCCACAGTATGTGGTCTTGGTGGACTTGCCAACATTACAACAAATAAAAATCAACTAATCATTAATGCATCTGATACTCCGACAATCACACAAAACACTGTGGCAGAAACAAACACTAAATATCCTAATGCACCCACAATTACCGCCAAAGCGGCTTTTTTACTTGAAGCAAATAGTGGCGAAATTTTATTTGCCCAAAATTCTGACCAACACTTACCGATTGCCTCAATGACCAAAGTTGCGACTCTGGGCGTAATATATCAGGCACTGGCCAATAACCAAATTAAAATGGACGACTTAGTAATGGTTAGCGAACGCGCAGCCTCAATGGGTGGCAGTCAAGCATTTTTGGATGCGGGTAGCGAATATACTGTTCACGATTTAATCCAAACCATTGTCGTTGCTTCTGCTAACGATAGTTGTGTTGCTCTGGCAGAACATCTCGCAGGTTCAGTTGAAAGTTTTGTCACCTTAATGAATGATTTTGCCCAAAATTTGGGTTGCAAAAATACCAACTTTGTCAATTGTACTGGGTTACCAGCCACTGGTGCATATTCGTGCGCCCGCGATATGGCAACAATGTACCAAGCAATTATGCAATCACCACATTACGGCGACTTTAATCAAGTTTGGATGTATGATTTAACGCACCCTAGTGGACGAGTTACTGGTTTAACTAATACAAATAAATTAATTCGTCGTTATCAAGGTTGTTTAGGTGGTAAAACTGGATTTACAAACGAAGCTGGACATTGCATTACGGTAGCTGCTAAACGTGGTGATTTGCAACCGATTGCCGTTATCATTGGTGCTGCCAACAGTCAAACTCGTTTCAACGAGAGTAGTGCTTTACTTGACTATGCTTGCCAAAATTTTGAAAATCAATTATTAGTTGACAGTACGGTACCCATTAAAACAGTAACTTTACAAAATGCTGTTGCCGAAACTATCGACCTTTATCCCGCCGATAACTATTACCATTTAACAATGAAAAACGGCGCATCAAATTTAGCCGTAGCCACAGAGATTCCCGACACGGTAAGAGCACCATTTGATACAAAAACCAATTTAGGTAAAATTTTAGTTACCGATAATGGCAAAGTTATTGCCGAAATTTACGTACGGGCGGGGAAATCTGTTTCCCAGGCCAACTACTGGCAAACCTTACGCAAAGTTGTACACAAGTCGGTTAATTAAGCCGACTTTTTTGTTTAAGTGATGCCTGCTTTACATTTCCCGTAAACCGCGTTACAATTTGATACTTTCCGCGGCCGTGGCGGAATTGGCAGACGCACAGGACTAAGGATCCTGTATCGCGAGATGTGGAGGTTCAAACCCTCTCGGCCGCACCAAAAACTAAATTTTTCACAAAAATTTGCTAAAACGCATATAAATTTTATATTACATATTGACATTCAAAAGTGTAGTGTGTTATATCAATTGCTATGAAGAAATTAAGTAAATTACAAAATACAATTAATAAAAATCACAAGAAAAATACGGAATTCGATGCAAAAAAATTTAAAGCTGCCTGCAATTATTTACGCCAATTTGTTCCAGAAGCTTTTTCATTAGATTTTGATGAAATCAAAGCTTTAATGACCGGCGTTGAGAAAGAAAATCCACAATCCAATAATGATTATAGTAAAGATAATTTATTATTACACATTAACGATAAACGTTGGCTTGCTCGCTATCTTTTACAAGTTATTACTACAACTAATCAAACTATTAAAGAAAACGAAGCACACATTGCTGAAATTAACGAACTTGTTAATGCTCAATACCAGGTGTGTGGCGTTAAAACTGACGAAAACATCACTGATGAGCCAGTTTATAAATTTAAACAACCTAAAATTAATTTAAATACTATTCGTTTATTTGTTGAAGGTGATGCAATGGTTAGAAAAGAACTCAATCGTATTAAATACGATATGGTTGGTGTTGAAATTGACTTGATGTTAGAAAATGACGAACCTAAATTAACCAAAGAACAACGTCGCAATGCTGATCGTTATTTCTACCAATATGGTTACAAAAAATTAAGTTCAATTTATCATCTTGATGATCAAGATATTGCAATTGGTTTTGAAAAAAACGCGAAATGGTGGCAAGATAAAAAAATGCAAGAAGCCTACCTTAACACCTATGATTTTAATGGTAAAATTACTGACCAAAAAACTTGGATTCAAGCCAATATTGACCGTAAAAACAACCAAAAAGATTGGATTAAACAACGTAAATTTCAACATTACAAAATTTTATCAAGTGTGATTAAAGTTGCCGGTAATACCAGTTCTTATCCACAATTAAATCCTCAAGAAGAAGCCGAATTGAATCAAAAAGTTAGTGCTTGGGACCAAAAATTTAAAATTTTGACAACAGGCAACATTAAAACTGACGATGACAAAATAATGTAAATTATTCACTTGCACTAAAAATTGAAAAGCGTATAATGAAAACTATTGTTGTTATTGCAATAGGGAGTAGATGATGGAAAAATTAAAGACATTAATTGAAAACTTTAAAACTAATCATTTAAATAAGAAAATCTTACGTGAAATTCAAGATCACGAACTTTTACGTAGTTATTTACCGGAAATTTTTCCAGATGAAAGCAAAGTAACGAGTATTCTCGATGTTACTAAGATGGTTAAATATTCTAACGGCCATAATGCGTTTGAAACTAAAAACATTCCGTTCCATTTGGCTAATGATATTTGGATGATTAATTTTATTAAAGCCTTTTTAACCAATAATGCTGCATATCAACACAATAAAAATAAAGTCAAAGACGAAAACATTACTTCGTTTGTAAAAAATGATCCAGAATATGATTATGAACGTAACCGCTTTGGTAATGACATTGTTCGTTGCTCCATTCGTGATATTATCAATGAAAGTAGACAAAAACCGTGGCTCCGTAGTGATAATATTTTAAAGTGTGAATTGGTTCATCGCTTATTGAAATATCATCTTCCGAACTCCGTGATTTTAAATAGTATTGAAAACAACCTTGATTTAATCTATGAACCAGACTTGGAAAAAAATTAAGCCTAATTAAAAAAAACACTCCTCAATTTGAAGAGTGTTTTTTATTGCCTAGTTTAATAACGATTATTTACCGTATTTGTTGCGCCATGCTTCGTTGGTAATTTTGCGCATATATTTAATCGTTTCAACAGGGTAGTTACCCATTGCAGTTTCTTCCGAAGTCATAACTGCATCAGCGCCGTCCATAACTGCGTTGTAAACATCTGAAACTTCTGCACGACTTGGACGTGGTTTTTCGCACATATTCAACATCATTTCAGTTGCAACAATGACAAATTTCTTTTCTTTGTTAGCAATACGAATCATTTCTTTTTGAATAGTTGGTAAAATTTCCAATGGGTTGTTATCACCCAAACCACCACGAGCAACCATAACACCATCAGCTTCTTTAATAATGGCTTTCATATTTTTTACGCCTTCAGCGCTTTCAATTTTGGCAATAACAGGAATGTTACCAACAATTTTACGCAATTCGCGTAAGTCTTCAACCTTGTTCAAGAATGAAGCCATAATTAAGTCAACTTTTTGTTCAACACCGTATTTCAAGTCTTCAATATCGGCTGGACTTAAGAATGGTAATTTAACATTTACGCCAGGGAAGTTGACGCATTTATGGTTAGCCAATTTACCACCAACTTCGATTTCAACAACAATTTCTTTACCTTTAATTTCTTTAACTTTACCAAGAACCAAACCACTACAGAATGAAACAGGGTCACCAGCTTTCAAATCTTGGTACAAGTTTCTGTAGGTTACAGAAATACCTTTTTGATCGCCCATATGATCTTCACAGAAAAGTGAGAACAAATCACCTTCTTTAACGATAATTGAGCCTTTTTCGAAATCACCTAAGCGAATATCTGGTCCTTTGGTATCCAAGGCAATTTTTACATTGTAGCCATATTCCTTATTTAATTCACGAACCAATTTAAATTTGTTTCCGTGTTCTTCGTGGGTGCCGTGACTAAAATTGCAACGAGCAATTGACATACCGGCATCAATTAAACCTTTCAAGGTTTTTTTGTTATCACTTGCTGGACCAATCGTGCAAATGATTTTGATTTCCTTTTTATGTGTGCTTTCCATAAAAATTATTATGAAATAATTTGGATAATTTTGTCAATCGTTTTCTCTAGGTCATCGTTGTTAATCACGTAATCATAGTACTTCGCATCCAAAATACACTTATCATAATCGGTTAAACGGCGGGCAATGTCTTCTGGTTTATCGCCACGGCCAATTAAACGACGTTCAATTTCTTTTTTATCCGCTGTAATAAAAATTGTCGTAACATTTTGAAAACGCGATTTAAGTGCCCTTACACCAATAATATCGCAATCTTTTAACGGAATTTTATTAGCATCAAACAATTCTAAAATATAACGTTCACTCATTCCACGTTTTTCGCCGTGGCGCACGGTGTGTTCAAAAATATCACCAGATTCAACCATTCGGTCAAATTCTTCGTTACTTACAAAATGATAAGGGTTACCTTCACTTTCGTTTGGACGCATCGCACGGGTAGCTACCGACACTAACTTACCAAAACGTTCTGGATAACGTTTCATCAAAGTTTTAATAATGGTATCTTTTCCCGCACCACTAGGACCTTCAATCACAACAATGCGGTTATTTGTTTGTTTTTCCATAAATCATTTTAACGCAGTTGTGTTTTATCGTCAAATAACTCTCAACTCACACACAATATTTTAATAAAATATTTTTCGTTTTATTATAGGGTGTAAGTATGTCAGAAACTTTTTGTTAAAAGTTCGTTAATTTTAGCATTTAAGTCGGTTAATTTAACACGGACTTGTTCCATAGTATCGCGGTCACGAATCGTTACGCTTTGGTCTTCCAAAGTATCATAATCAACAGTGATGCAAAGTGGGGTACCGATTTCATCTTGGCGACGATAGCGTTTACCGATTGAACCCGCATCATCATAAGTTACATTAAAGTTTTGTTGTAATTCACGGTATAATTTAGTTGCAGTTTCGGTTAAACCTTTCTTTTGTAACGGTAACACGCAAATTTGATAAGGTGCTAAATTTGGATTTAATTTCAAAACTACACGTGTGTCGCCGTCTGCCAAAGTTTCCGTGCGGTAAGCATCGCACAAAATTGCCAAGAAAAGTCGTTCCACACCTTGTGAACTTTCAATCACGGTTGGAATATATTTTTCGTTGGTAATTGGGTCAAGGTATTCCATTGATTTTTTTGATAAATTTTGGTGATTAGTTAAATCGTGGACTCCGCGATGGTGAGTACCATTTAATTCGCCCCAACCAAATGGAAAATGATATTCCATATCGCAAGCTGCTTTTGCATAGAAAACAAGTTTTTCGTGGTCGTGAAAACGAAGGTTTTCTTCACGTACACCCAAAACTTTAGTAATAAAATGCCAAATTTTTTGTTTGTATTTTTCATACCAAGCCATTGAATCGTTTGCGTGGCAGAAAAATTGGTGTTCCATTTGTTCAAATTCAACCGTACGGAAAATAAAGTTACCCGGGGTAATTTCGTTACGGAAGGCTTTACCAATTTGACCAATACCAAAAGGAACTTTCAAACGCATACTACGTTGTACATTTTGAAAGTTGATATATTCACTTTGTGCGGTTTCTGGACGTAAGAAAATTTGGTCCGCGTTATCTTTCGTGACACCACGGTGTGTTTCAAACATTAAGTTAAATTGGCGAATTGGTGTCCAATTAAATTTACCGCAATTTGGGCAAACTAAATGATGTTGGTTAATGTAATCTTCTAAGGCTTGATTTGTCCAACCATCAGCATTGATGTTGGCATCATTATTTTCAATTAATTTATCCGCACGGGTACGGGTTTGACATTCTTTACAATCCATTAATGGATCAGAGAAACCGCTAACGTGGCCACTAGCTACCCAAACGTTACGGTTCATTAAGATACCGCCATCTAAGCCGACACTGTTTTCGTTAGCAGTCACAAATTCGCGCCACCATAATTTTTTAATGTGATTTTTTAATTCCACACCTAACGGACCGTAATCCCAAGTATTAGCTAAACCGTCATAAATATCCGAGCCAGGGAAGACAAAGCCACGGCTTTTGCATAATGTAATAATGTTATCAATGGTAACTGCATCGTTAGTTGTTGTTTTCGTTGTCATAGTTGCTCCTTATTTCTTTTTTAGTACGGTGATACCGTGCATATATTTGTGTAATGCGACAGGAATATTAACACTGCCGTCTGGATTTTGGTATTGTTCCAAAATAGCGGGTAAAACACGCGAAGTAGCTAAACCCGATCCGTTTAAAGTATGAACTAAAACGGTTTTGCCGTCTGCGTCTTTCGTACGAATGTTCGCACGACGTGCTTGGTAATCGGTAGCGTTAGAAACGGATGAAACTTCTTTGTAACCTTTTATTGAAGGAAGGTAAACTTCTAAATCGTAGGTTTTTGCCATACTTGCCGAACAATCACCAGCTGCCAAAGCCGTAGTTTGGAAATGTAAACCTAAACCTTCCAATAATTTTTGACCGTTACGCACTAGTTCTTCAAACAACTGTGCACTTTGTTCTGCGTAACAATAAGCGAACATTTCAACTTTATTAAATTGATAACCGCGAATCATTCCGCGTTCATCAGTTCGGTAAGAACCAGCTTCTTTACGGTAGCAGGGTGTATAACTGAAATAACGAATTGGTAATTGCTTACTATCAATAATTTCGTCACGGTGTAAATTTAATAATGCAGTTTCTGCCGTTGGTAACATAAATTTACTCTTTTTGGGGTCTTTATCGAAATCAGTGACAAAAACATCATTAATAAATTTAGGAAATTGTCCGGCGGCATAACCGCTTTGATAATTTAATAAATGTGGTGGCAAAATAAATTTGTAACCATTGGCAATATGGAAATCAACAAAATAATTTAACAATGCCCACTCTAACAAAGCACCAGCTCCTGTGTAAACCCAAGTTTTGGCGCCACTTAATTTTGCGCCACGTTCGTAATCAATTAAACCTAGATTAGTTGCCAACGTGACGTGGTCTTGCCATTTGAAATTTAATTCAGGTTTTTTACCAAAAGTTGCAATGACACGGTTGTTTTCTTTACCACCTGCCACAACCTCCGGTAATGGAATGTTTGGCAAAGGTGCCAAAGCATCAAAAATCTTTTGTTCTAATTTAGCCAATTCAGCATCGCCGTTGGCAATTTTATCACCAATTGCCTTCATTTCGGCAATTTGTTTAGTGGCATCTTTGCCTTCTTTTTTTAGCTTTGCGATAATGGCACTGTTTTCATTACGTTTTTGACGACGGGCTTCATTCTTTTGAATTAAGTTACGACGTGTATTATCTAGTTCAATTACCGTCGTAAAATCTGCCTGACAACCACGTTTTGCCAATTGTTCTTGTACCCATTGGGGATTACTACGAATTAAGTTAATATCTAGCATAACTTTATTATAATTGTTTTCGTAATGTTTCGCAATGGTTTATTCAATTAGAATGCGTTTTAAACATCAGAATTTTCGTTTTTACCAGCAATAATGTCTTTAATTGCTTCTTTTAATGGTTCTTCTTCAAACTTTGGGTGGACGTCTGACCAAGTATAAGTAATGTGATAGTCAGGCGAAATTTCAAATTGATCAAATTGCAGACCGTCCATATAGGCTAACATTTTAATAGTGGGTTTTAAAAAACGGCGACAACGTTCAGGTAAGTTATTAACATATTTTTCCGATAAAGAAATTTCATAAGGTTTACCTTTGTTATCTTGGGTGATAATTAATGCTTTTTTAAACTTGTTAATTTCGGTATTGCAAATTGAAGAATGCATTTGGTCAATTTGCTTTTGTTCAGTTTTAGATAATTGTAACATCATCGTTGGTTTAACTTTAGCCAACTCAATTTTAATTAACGGATCTAATGAGTTATTGCCAACTTCAGAAGCAAATCTGGCCGAAATATTAGGGAATAAGTGGTCCACATCTTCTGGTGCGAATTCGGAAGAGCCAATGACAACTTCATAAGTTTTACGAATTTTATTACACAACTTATTAATTTCACGTTGGGTAATATCGTAAAAGAATAAATTCGTAAAAATGTAAGCACGTTGCATACTGTTATTAACCATCATTCGCACAGCTGGACAAGCCACTTGGCCTTCAGGTGTTACGATAAAACTACGGTTAATCGCTTCGCAACTTTGATAATTCATTAACCCAACCTCACAGGTAAGACTAAGAATAAATAATCACCACGTTTGGCACTGGTAACAACACAAGGTGCTAATGGAGTAGTGAACGAAAGTTTTACAAATTCGTCCGTAATGGTATTTAACGCATCAAACATATATTTAGAGTTAAACGCAATTTTAATGCTGGTACCGTCTAAGTTAGCGGGCACACGTTCATTAATTTGACCCATTTCGTTATTAGCAAATAATTCCAAACTCTTATCAGCAGTGGTTAAAGTTAACAAATTAATTTTGTTAGTACCAGATAACAAACCAGCACGACCAACCGCCGCTAATAATGGAGCAGTTTCGACAACCACACTAGAATTAAATTCAGTTGGAATAATTTGGCGGTAATTAACAAAATCGCCATCAATCAAACGTGAAGCAAATACTGTACTGCCAATCGCAATTTGGACAAATTTCTTTTCAACAATTAAACCGATTTCTTCTTTATCATCAGTTAACATTCGGCGCATTTCTTCCAAAGCACGACTTGGAATGATTAATTTAGCTGAACCAGTAGGACGAACTAACGGTTTAATAATGCGGGCTAAACGGAAACCATCCAAAGCAACTGCGGTTAAAGTATTATTAGTTGCATCAACATCAAACAAAGCACCACGTAAAACCGGACGAGAATTATCTTGTGCGGTAAATGGGGTGGTTTTGCTAATTACTTCGCGCAAATCCGCCGCTTTTAAAAAGAATAATGGTTTAGCGTTTAAATCGATTAAATCAGGATATTCATTAATAGGCATACAAGAGAAATTACCGTCGTTGCCTTCGCCGTGTTCAATTACTGCCGCAGTATCCGAACTGGTAAAGGTGATTGGACCTTGACCAATTTTACCGATGTATTCACCAAATAATTTACCTGGTAATAAAACTGCGCCTTCTTGTTTAACATCAGCGTGAATAGTTTTGCGGATGTATAATTCCAAATCGGTTGCAAAGAAAGTTACTTCATTGCCTTTGGCTTCAATTTTAATACCTTCCAAAATCGGGTTTACCGTTTTACTGTTAGTACCGTGTGCTACAATTGCCACCGCGGTCTTTAAATCTTCTCCATCACATATAAATTTCATACTTATATGATAACAAAATTTCGCCAAAGTGTCTATTGCTTTTGTTTTAATTCAATTGATAAAAGATATTTTTCGCCGTTCATAAATTCAATTAAGTAGTTGGTAAAGTATGCATTTAACTGACTGCCAATAGCGTCTTCTAAATAAGTACGGCATTCGTCCAAATTGTGTAATTCTAATTGGTTAATTTCGTGGTTGACATTTTCGTCGCCATAACCATAATCGTGTTGCATTACATAACGTAAAGTTGCAATGTTGTGTACCGTGGCTTCGGATTGTTCCGGCGGTATCGTTGAGCGGTCGACTTTGGGGGCAGTAATTCGCGCTGTAGTTTGGTCGGATAAAGTTACCCACAAAACATCGCCATCACGTTGTATCGGATTGCTAATTTCGGTGTGCATCATTGTTGCCAAAAAATCAATGACGAAATCTGGCGCTAAACAATCGTTGGCTTCCTCTGTAAATTGATGTTTCATACCTTTATTATAATAAAATTATTGCAAACTTAAAATGCAAATCGTTAGACATTTTTCGACATTTTTCGCAATGCTAAAAAAGACTTTATTTTTGTCGGTTCTTTATTAAAAGATTTTGTTAATTATTTGTCTAATTGTTTTAAAATATCGTCAACGGCATTTTTAATTTTAGGGTCGGTGGTCATTTGTTTTTCAATTTTATCACGGGAGAAAATGACCCACGCGTGGGTACGACTGCCGACAATTTCACCAATTTCGGTTAAGGGTACATCTTCTAATTTCTTGGTTAATAAATAAGCGGCGACCGAACGGGCGTTAGCTAATTTTTCGGTACGACGTTTACCCGTAATTTCATCGGGGGTAACATCAAAATAATTAGCCGTAGTCGCAATGATACGTGCGGCGGTATCACCAACGCGTGCCGTTTCTTCGTCGCCAGAATTATCTGATAGTGCAGTGTTACAATCTTCAATTGTCGGAATTGTATGACCGTTTAATTCGGCGTACACAATGATTTTGACTAAGTGACCTTCCATATCACGAATGTTTTCGTTGATTTTATTCGAATATTCGGCAATATAGGAAGCAACTTCGTTGGGTAAATATTTATCTTCTAAAGCTGCTTTCTTTTGTAAAATTGCGGTACGCATTTCCACATCAGGGTTGCGGATATCTTGGAAAATACCACTTTTCAAACGCGATTGCAGACGTTCTGATAAAGTAGCAATTTCGTTAGGATGACGGTCGCTGGTTAAAACAATTTGGCGTTGATGTTCAAATAAATCATTAAAGGTGTGGAAGAACTCTTCTTGTGTCGCTTGTTTGCTGGCTAATTCTTGCACATCATCAATTAACAACACATCAACATTGCGGTACTTTTCACGGAACGCACCAAAGTCACCTTTTTGTTTAATGACACTGACGTAATCGTCGGTAAATTTTTCAATTGAAGTTAAAACTAATTTAGTTGACGGTTTGTCTTCTAAAAGTTGGTTAGCAATTGCATTTAATAAGTGAGTTTTGCCTAAACCTGAACGACCATAAATAAATAAGGGGTTAATTTTTTTACCAGGGTGTTTGGCAACAAATTCTGCCATTGCGGCAACTTCTTGGTTAGATTTACCGACGATAAAATTGGCAAAAGTTTGTTGTGGGTTAATGTTATTATTGTAAATAATTGGTTCAGGTAGTGGAGTTTCAGGTGTTGGATTATTACGGGCATCACGGCGTTCTTTTTCGACAGCATCGATAATTTCCACTTTTTCAACTAAGGGTGCAACTTTTTTAATTGCATCGTCGATGTGTGGAAAGTGACGTTCATTGCGGGCATAATTCGCATCACGTGTGGACATCGCTGACAAAATAAACGTGCCGTCCTCAAATGCTTCTGGCATTAATGGTTGAATATAAAGGTCAAAAGAAATGCTGCTCACATTGTTTTGAATAATCGGTTTCGCTTTTTCCCAAATTTCCTTGACGTCCATATTTTATAGATTAGCACAGTTTTTGATTTTTTGTAAATAACTGTTCATTGAAAATGACAAGTGGTTTAATTTATAGTATTATAAGTAATGGACATAAAAATTAAAACCGAAACAATGCGCTTCAATTATTGTGCACGAGCCATCATTCAACAAGACCAGAAAACTTTAGTGATGCGGGTTGATGATGCCGATTATTATCATTTACCAGGCGGACACGTAGCAATTGGTGAAACTAGTCAAGCGGCTGTTTTGCGTGAAGTCCAAGAAGAAACTGGTTTAGTGGTTGATATTAAAAAATTGGTTGTGATTCACGAACAATTTTATGATAAAAAGGGACGTGCTAATCATTCAGTAATCTTTTATTATCTTGTGAAACCAAAACAAAAAGTTTCGACCGAAAACTATGTGCGTTTAGAGCAAGACGGTAAAAAAACTTTGAAAAATGAATTGCGTTGGGTTACTAATGACGAGTTGGTAGATATCGATTTACGCCCCACACGTTTGAAAAACTTAATTTTGACCAATCAATTAAACATTTTACAACACTATGTTAATTAATTGTTTGGTTAATTAAGTCAGTAATGAAAAAGTTAATGTTGACGGGCGAGTGGTTTGTATGATAAGATACTTTCTATGAAAAGAACTTGGCAACCTAGTAAAGTTAAACGTCGTCGTGCGGTTGGTTTCCGCAAACGTATGAAAACTGTTGGCGGACGTAATGTTTTGCGCCGTCGTCGTGCGCGTGGTCGCAAACGCTTAACCACTAAATAAGATGTTACCTTTACGGTATCGCTTGAAGAAGCGAAAAACTTTTAACTATTTACACCAACACGGGAAGCGCCAGAGTGGCGAATACGTGGTGGTGTATTTTTGTTCGGCAGCAAATTTAAAAATCGGTTTTAGTGCTAGTAAAAAAGTTGGCAATAGTGTTATTCGTCACCGCTCTGCGCGTTTAATGCGCGAAGCGATGCGCCCATTGTTACATCGTGTTAATTCACATACAAATTTAATTGTGGTGGCAAAGCCAGAATTACCCAAACAACATTTATTGTATATTACTTTAGATTTGGAAAACACTTTGAAAAAAGCCGGACTTATGTTATAATCATTTTTATATGAATATTCAGTTTCCATCTGGTTCAGGTGTCCAAGGTTTCGTATATTGGTTACTGTCCCAAATTATGAGTTGGGGTTGGGTTTCTTATGCCTTTGCGATTGTCTTTTTTACCTTATTTATTAAATTAATTTTGGCGCCGTTAGATTTTTGTAACCGTTTCTTAACTCGCCGTACCCAAATTAAGCAACAAGCGTTGTCGGGTGAATTGGCTGATTTACAAAAAACTTATGGCAATGACCCATTGGCCTTTGCTCGCGCTCGTCAAGCTTTATATCAAAAATATGGTGTTGGTGGTTTAGGCAGTAGTTTAATTTCTTTGTTAAGTATCATTATTACAATGGTCGTCTTCTTCCAAGTGATGGGTGCTTTGAATAATATTTCTAATTATAATATCCGTCTTCAATACCAAGAATTACAAGGTGTTTATCAAGAATACATTGAAGGTAAAGATGCTGATAACTTAACTGAGGCACAAACGGTCGAGTTGACTGATTTACTAAACCAGAAATATCAAGCTACCAAAGTATCGGCTGGTTGGATTAAAAATATTTGGCAACCAGATAGCCCATTAGCTAAAGCGACTAAATCAGTGGATGATTACAACAAAAATCAACCCGAAGATTTCCGTTTAACCACGGACGAACAAAAAGCCGAATACGAAAAAATTTACAGTTACATTGATATTAAGAACCAAAATAATGGTTTCTTCTTGTTGGCGGTAATTTCTGCGGTAACAATTTTTGTTTCAACAAAAGTTAATGCGATAATGGCAAAACGTAACGCACCGAAAAAAGTTGAAACTAAAAAAGCTGAACCAATTATTACTTATTCATTGCGTGATGCTAAATTACAGAATAACGGCGAAGAAAAACCAATGGTTGATCCAGCACAAATGGGTAAAATTATGCTGTGGACAATGCCAATCATTTATGTGTTCTTTGCTACAATGCAAACTTCAGCGTTTGCTATCTATATGATTGCATCATCAGTTGTATCAACTTTATTATCGGTAGGCTTTGCTTTCTTGATTGACTTGATTTTAAAGCATATGAAAAAGCCGGAAATTACTAAAGATTTCGATGCTACGGTAATCAATCCGCACGCGAAGTATTTCAAAGGAGGAAGAAAATGAATCAATCAGTAACAGTTAGTGCTAAGTCTTTGGACGAAGCCATTACCAAAGGATGTGCCGAACTCGGTGTTGCTTTGGATGAAGTCGATTTTGAAGTGGTCGACGAAGGCGGAATGTTCCGCAAAATGCAAGTTAAAGTTACGGTGAAAGCCAATGCTCAACCTGTAGCAGAAACGGAAGAACCGACCGCAACTCCGGTTGAAGCAGAGCCAGAAGTTAAAACTACTGCTGAACCAATTGTGGAAGAATTTGAAATTGGTGGTAAAACCAAAACCAAAAAACCAACAAAAGAACCACGCAAGGTTACCGAGTTTAATCCAGATTGTCCGAAATTCAAAAAAACTTTAGCTTTTGCTGAAGAGTTCTTTAAATTAATGGGCGACAACTTAACCGTTACCACTTCACACGATGATCAAGAATTCGTGATTGCAGTCGATGGTGAAGATGTGGGACGTTTAATTGGTAAGAATGGTCGCACAATGGCGGCGATTAATGCAATTGTTAGTGCGATTGCGATTAACACACATAGTGATGAACCACGTCGGGTAATGGTAGATATTGGTAACTACCGTGCTAAACGTAAGGATTATTTAATTGAATTAGCAAAACGTAAAGCAGAACAAGTTAAAAACACTGGTCGTTCGGTTCGTTTGGATCCAATGCCAGCCCGTGAACGTGTAATTGTTCACTTAACCTTACAAGATGTTGAAGGCATTATCACCGAAAGTGAAGGTGTTGAACCACATCGCTATTTGGTTATTAAACCCGGTGCTAGATAATTATTATTAAGCAAAGAAGGTCCGTGCAATGCGGACTTTTTTTTACTGTAATAATCGCTTGATTATTTTTTGATATTATACTATAGTTGAGTAAAGTTCGTTCTTGCAGGAGGTAAAATGAACAAAAAAGCACTTTTCACAACTTTGGGTGTAATGTTAGCCGTAATGGTGGCATCAGTTGCGTTAATCTTTACTGTGGGACCAATGGTCAGCGCGGATGATTATGATGATTATGAGCCAACAATTTTTAAGATAACTGCCGATTATTTTGAAGTTGAAAACGCTGAGATTAGTGTTATAAATATAACAAGTGGTATGTCTGCTGATTTTTATGAAATAGTTGTGCCTAATGGGGTGCGTGTATTACGAGGTAGTGCTGGAGAATCTGGAGAATATAATTTTGTATCAACCAAGTGCTTTGGAGATTTTATGATCTGGTATGAGATTTTATCTGTGGAATTACCTGATAGTTTAGAACGTATTAGTTATCGGGCATTTAGTGAAATGCAATATTTAACCGAAATTGAAATTCCAGATAATGTTACTTATATAGGAGATTGCGCATTTTATCGTTGTACTTTGTTAAATAATGTTAAATTACCTAATAATTTAAAGTATATTGGTATGGGAGCTTTTGATTGTTGTTCAAGTTTAACATCAATTGTGATTCCTGCCAGTGTAACAGAGATGGATAATTGTGTTTTCGATTGGTGTACCAATTTAACCACAATTTATTGTGAAGCAGCATCTCAACCGGATGGTTGGTTGCCAAATTGGAAAGGTAATAATAACGCTGAAGTGGTTTGGGGTTACAACGCCGGAAATAATCAAAATAATAATGAAAACCAAAACGATAATAATGAAAATCAACAAAACCCGGAAAATATTCAAATACCTACGGAAACTACAACAGTAACTGATAATATAAACAATCAAACCAATACCGCGGTGGTGGCTGCCGTGGCTGGAACCACGGGGGGTGCGGCAGGACTTGGCACCATTGGTACAATCTTAGGTGTTGCGATTTCCAAAAAACGCAAAAAATAATTATAAAAAATGAAAAGTGAATAGTGTTGGTAAAATTAGACGCCAAATTTATCATTCACTCTTTTCTTTTAGCACCTGTGGTGTTTTTTCGCTACCGCTCGACACTCTTCACTATTTCGTGTTACACTGCGGTGTGCATTTGAAAATTCAATGTGAGTATGTGGGAACAAAATTTGCGGGCTTCCAAACACAAAAGGGGCAACGCACGGTGCAAGAAGAATTAGAAAAAGCGATTGCACATTATTTTGCAACACCGGTTAAAGTAGTGGGTAGTGGACGCACGGATGCCGGTGTACACGCGGTCGGACAAATTGTGTCTTGTTTGTGTCCCCGTGAAGATATAAAAATTTACCAATTTTTGTTGGGTGTTAATAGTTACTTACCATCTGATGTAGCGGTTACGGCGGCGGAATTGTTGCCGAAGTTTAACGCCCGCAGTGATGCGAAAGCAAAAACTTACATTTATAAATGTTATATCTCACCGACACGTCATCCAGCACGCGACGTAGACCATTGGCAATTATATAAACCGGTTGATATAGTTCATTTACGTGAACAAGCAGCACAGTTAGTTGGTACTCACGATTTTACGGCGTTTTGTGCGGAAATCCGCGACAAAAGTCCCATTCGTACAATTTACAGTTTAGATGTGGAAACCCCGGCACCAGATGAGGTTTGGTTTGTGGTACGCGGTAATGGTTTCTTACATAATATGGTACGTATTATTGTTGGAACTTTATTGGACGGCCGCGATGTGAAAACAGTTTTGGATTCACGCGACCGTCGCCAAGCAGGGAAAACTGTGCCTGCTAAAGGTTTAACATTATTTAATGTCGAATATTAACGGTTGAAGTTTTTTATTGGTTATGCTATATTTGGGCGACGGGGCGTAGCGTAGTGGTATCGCGCAAGTCTGGGGGGCTTGAGGTCGTGGGTTCAATTCCCGCCGCTCCGACCATTAATTTTTAATTTAGAACTTGCCAAAGTTCGTGATCAAGATATACACGCGATTGCAAATGAAAATGTTTAGCAAAGTTTTTGATTGAGTTCGCAATTTTTTGAATGAAATAATAGGCATCTAATTCTTGGCGATTGAGTTTACCATCACTGGTAAATTGAATCGTTAAAGTTTGCTGAGCAATCTTAAAAGTCATTTTTTGTAAGTGTTCTATTTGACGTACACCTGCAATCGTTTTACCTAATTCAGTCAAACGTTCTCCGCAAATATCTAATTTATCAGCAAGAGTTAAAATGTAACCATAGGTGCTAGGGTATCCGCTGCTGTGTTCACGAATTGCCGCTAAAATTGCTTGGTTTGTGGTAAATTGTTTTGCTTTTTCATAACTGCGTGCTGCGTGTCCGTCCTTACCAAAATTGCTTGCCCCTAAGTCGTGCAGTAGTCCTGCGATACCCACATTCTCGATGTCGGTGGTACTTAGCTTTAATTTTGTTGCTAAAGCCTGTGCAATCTGCATTACCCGTAACGCGTGATTAATGTTGTGCTCGACGTGATAAAGTGAATTATCGGCAAGTGCATATGTATGTAAAATTTCGGGATTGTTTAACAATTGTTGTAATGTTTGCATTGCTTAATAATAAAGTAAATTGTAATGATTGGCTATCAATTAACGTTAATCACAAGATATCATTGGTAATGAGTTGGCACGAAAACTTTGCGCATAATATAGATAAATGGCGATGAAACGCATTGAACGACAAAATTGGTGGTTAATTGTCAGTAACCTAGTAATGGGTGTTTTAGATTTGATGGCGTTGCTGATTTATTTCGCACCAGCAACGTGGCTGGTTAAAGTTATTGGCTACGGCTGTGTCATCGGCTTCAGTTTGGGTTCAGTGTTAGCTTTAGTTTGTGGTTGGCAAGCGTGGGGGCGCAGTTTATTTGTTTTAAACATTTTAACGTTTGTGGTGATTGGTGGTTTGTGTGTTTTACATTGGTGTGGTTGGTTTGACGACTTTCGCAGCTTGGATCAATTAAAACAGTTAATTCGTTCCAGTGGTGGTTGGGCTTACGTAGTTTACATTATTTTACAGTTTTTGAATGTGGTATTATTGCCGTTGCCTGGTTTCTTATTTATGTTGGCAGCGTTAAGTATTTTTGGCATTTGGCCGACCTTTTGGGTGACATTATTAGTTACTTGGGCTGGGTCAATTATTTGTTTCTGGTTTGGACGTACTTATGGTAACAAAGCCGTGGTGTGGTGTGTGGGTAAGGAAACCGCCGAACGTTATCAAAAATTATTAGGTAACAAAGGCAACTTATTATTTTTAATAATGCAAATTTTACCATTTTTCCCCGATGATTTGTTGTGTATGATTGCCGGATTAACCCGAATGAAATTCTCGTTCTTTATTTTAACAATGGTAATCGCGAAGCCATTATACATTGCGACTGTTTGTTGTTTTGGTAGTGGAACCTTAATTCCCTTTAGTGGTTGGGGCATTCCAGTTTGGATTGTAATTTGCGTTGGTTTGTTTGTCACGTTCTGGTTGTTTTCTAAATATCAAACCAAGATTGAAAATTGGTTTGCAAAAATTACTCGACGACCAACTAAAACCACACAAAAACAGTAATAATTTATCTCTTGACTTTTTCGGGAATGGTGTTATCATAGGGGCACTTATGGAGTATTGGGAAGTTTTTTGCGAAGCGATGCTGGATAGTCTGAAAATTTTGCCTTTATTATTGGCAGTTTATTTCTTGATTGAGTTTGTGGAATACAAATGGGCGGTTAAATTACGCAATAATCGTTTCTTACGTGGTAAAGCCAGTCCTGTGATTGCGGCATTATTTGGTTCGGTTCCGCAATGTGGTTTCTCGGTTGTTGCCGCTGATTTATTTGCACAAGGTATCATTCCAATTGGTGCTTTATTAGCGGTATTTATTTCAACCAGTGACGAAGCTTTGCCATTATTATTAGCACATCCACAAAATTGGTTATCAATTATTATCTTAGTTGTTGCAAAAATTGTGATTGCGATTACAGTTGGTTATTTAGCCAATGCAATGTTTCATTTGTTATATCGTCGCAAAGTACCCGCACAACCAATTAACAAGGAACACAATCACAATGAAGAAGAACATCATCACGACGATGAAGTTAAAACCATCAGCGTGCACGACGGCTGCTGTCACCATAGTTTGGATGAAAAGCGTTTTAACTGGAAACACCCATTGTTACACAGTTTAAAAATTTGGGCTTTCATTGTAGTGGTTAGTTTATTGTTTGGTTTTGTTGCAGATATTTGGGTTGGTGAAGAGCGTTTAGCAGCATTCTTAAGCAGTAGTTTCTGGTTACAACCGTTATTAGCAGTGGTGGTTGGTTTAGTACCAAACTGTGCTGCTAGTGTGGTTTTGACCGAATTGTATTTAATGGGTGGCTTGCGTTTTGGTGCTTTGTTGGGTGGTTTGTGTGTTAATGCTGGTTTGGGTTTGATTTTCTTATTGCGTCAAAAACATTTATGGCGCGAAAAATTATTCGTCATCAGTTGGTTAATCGCAATTAGTGTTTTGGTTGGTTATAGTTTTTTGTGGTTAGCAATTTAATTTTCTTTTACACGTAAAGCTTGTTTTTGTAAGTAACGTTGGTAAAGTTTACTCATTACCAAGTAAGTTGTAGTAGAAACTAAGGCAATACTGCCGATACCGATGGCTAATAATAAAATGTCATAAGTAAACTGTCCTGCGGTCAAACGTAGATTTTCCATAATACCAATATCCGAAGTTAGCACATTGGTATAATTGGTATGAAAAGCAAATGCACCAGCAATAATCAAAAAATAGAAAGCCGTATAAATTGTAATGGTTTGGTAAATGTGGTGACGTTCTGGATGATAAACATTTAACATTAACATCCAAATCCAATAAGCTACAACACCCATATGGAAAAAGAAAGTGTGGAAGTGGTCAAAGGTATCCCAAATGTTTTCTGAAGCACCGTGTAAAATCATTCGCGGTGCCAAGAATAATAATAGAGTAACCAAAGCACCACCCGAAATACTGCAAAAATACATTAATTGGCGGACTTTACCGCGTGAGAACAAAGCGATACCATACCAAACTAAAAAGAAACTGCAAAAGTGTAATGGAATAAACCAAGTTCCCCAATCACCAATAAACAAATGGTAACTTTGTTTCATAATTTCTAAAACCAAAATTGTCGCACCCAAAATGCTTAATGGTTTTTGACGTTTTTCCAAAGGGGCATTGCGCAAAGTGAAACGCAAAATTACACCCACCACCAAAATGATGAAGAGTGCTAAGAACATCGTAACAAATTCTGTTTGCGTGTATCCCATCTCTATTAGTATAGCACTTGGATGGTTTTTTAGCAACATTTGTCTGCTTTGTGCCACATTGTGAGTATCAAAAAAACTTGTACGTTTTTTTGTTTTTTTTGATATATTATCTCTTGAAAGGAAATTATTCTTTTGGGAGGTAGTATGAAACAAAAAACACTCTTTACAACAATTGGGGTAATGCTCGCTGTAATGGTCGCGGCGGTAACGTTGGTGTTCACGGTGGGACCAATGGTCAGCGCGGATAGTGTAGGAATTGTTGAAGGGTGTGAAATGTTTGATATTGACGAAAATAATGTATTAAATGGGCTATCAGATGTTGGTATTGATTATGTTAATCAATTTAATAAAATTTATATAATTATTCCTGATAAAGTAACTGAGATTTATGCTGGTACATTTTGTGATTTTGCTAATTTGGTAGGTGTAACAATTCCCGAAGGTGTTACACGGATTGGTAATGCTGCGTTTGGTGGAAGTGGTTTAATGTCGATTAGGATTCCGAGTACAGTAGAAGATATTGGCGAATATGCTTTTTCTGAATGTATTAATTTAAGCAACATTACATTTGCTGAAAATTCGCAATTAAATTATATCGAGTGGGCAGCATTTTATGATTGCACAAGTATAACGTCAATAATAATCCCAAAAGGTGTAAGAATGATTGAGGAGGATGCTTTTAGGGGATGTACTGGTTTGAGTAAAGTTTATTGCGAAGTTTCGGAAGAAGTTTCAAGTAACTGGAGTGTGGATTGGATTTATGGAGTTGATAATGCGGAGATTATGTGGAATTGTAAACACGTAAAATTTGATACCGGTAGTGATATGCTGATTGATGAACAAATTGTTGAATCTGGATATCAAATTGTGCCTCCCGTAAAACCAATTCGTAACGGTTATACTTTTAAAGGTTGGTACCTTGGTAGTGAAGCATACGATTTTAATACACCAGTAACTGGGAACATTACTTTAACTGCGCAATGGGAAGCAGATGAAAATCAACAAAACACTCAGAACGAAAACGAACAAAACGAAAATCAAGAACCTGAAACACCAACCGAAACCAGTCTGGTTAACGAAACTAACAAAAATGGTGTTATCGCTGCAGTGGCCGGAACCACGGGGGGTGCGGCAGGACTTGGTACCATCGGTACAATCTTAGGTGTTGCGATTTCCAAAAAACGCAAAAAATAATTATTATTCACTCTTTATTTTCTTTCGCTGGTGCCAATAACTTTGCCGTCGTGACCAACTACTACAAAGTAGCGGTTACCGTCTTCAGTAACAAAGGAAACAAACCAATAGGGCGTGTTAACGGTGCTGTTATCGCATAAAATTTTGGTGGAACTTTCCATTCGGGTATCAGTGGATAAAACATCATTTAAGGTTTGGCAAGCAATTTCCAAAGCAGTCTCCCAGGTAATGGCTTCGTCGGGCATAACATTATTTAAGGTGACGTTACCAATCGTTTCGCCGTTGGCTTGGAAAGTAATGTCAATGTTGGCGTTGACGTCTAAGGCGTTTTCTAAATCACCGGCGTAATTGTTCCCATAAGGGTTCTTTTCCAAAATCAAGGTCAAAGGTTCTTGGTCATTAATCTTAACCAAAGTAGTAATACAGCCGTTGTAAATAATTTTGTCGTTACTAGGTTCAACGGATAAAACCGTGAAAGGTACCGTTGCTGTTGCAATGCCGTCGGCATTAAATTCAGACTCGCGAATGCCACTGTACAATTGTACGTTACCAATCGGGTTATCGGTGGCGGCAGTTTTCAAATAGAAACGGGCTTCAGCAATGTTTTCCAAAGCCATTTGGTACGTATCACTGCGTTTAAAGTTAATGATACCAACAATGGCAACCACTGCAGCTACAACAATAATACTGGCAGCCAACCAAAATTTTTTGTTCAAGATTTTTTTTAACTTCATAGTCAATGCATATGGGGTATGACTGATAAATATGCAAATTTTGTCGTCAAGTCGTTAATTTACTTTACGATAAGTAAATTTAATGCGTAAGATTTTGGATCCACAAGTGATGGTTAAATAACCACTGGGTCGCACTTGTTCGCCATTTTTTTCAACGTATTCGGGTACATTATCACGTAGGTGTAAATAGAACATTCCTTGATAATAAGCTTTGCCAATCGTAGTTGTATTAGTTTTATCACGGATTTCTAAAAATTGCTTCGCATCATTATCTAAAGTAAAAATGATAGGATTGGCTAAGGCACGATTTTGTGGTGTACCAGTGGTTAAAACAAAGGTTTGGTCAATTGAAATTGTACAATTGTAATTAGTTGGACCGGTGCCTTCTAAATTAGATAAGGTACCATCGACAATCGTCAGAGCGTTAGGCGTAACTGCAGAAGTTAGTGTACTGCGTAATAAAAGACCAAGTGCCAAAAGTAAAACACCAATGATTAAAACTACGGCTGTAATAATTTTGTACTTTTTCGTTTTGGAAGCCGTAATTAAGTCAAATTTAGGTTTTTCTCCCGTCTCAGTTGTTTTCCCCATCATTTCCTTTATAGTATGCTGCTAAATTTAACTTTTAGCAAATACAAATAATAACAGATGAAAGTTTCGCGGACGGATAAATTGCTTTATGGAGTGGGTGCATTCGGGTATGGTAGTGTGAATCAAACCCTAAATAATTTCTTAATGTTTTTTGGTACCGGGGTTTTAGGATTGTCAGGAACATTGATGGGTTTAGCCATTGCAATCTCCACTGTTTGGGATGCAGTAACTGACCCGTTAGTGGGGGCATTGTCAGATAATTTCCGTGGACGTTTAGGTAAGCGTCATACTTTTATGTTGGTTGGATGTTTTGCAGTCGCCGCACTTAATTTATTAATTTGGAATATACAACCAGCGTGGAATGAAACCAGTAAGTTTTTAATTTTGTTGGTGGCATTGTTATTAATTGAAACTTTTAATACGGTATATTCAACTCCGTACAGTGCTTTGGGCTTTGATATGTGTCAGACTTATCACGAACGCACCAGTATTCAAAGTTACAAAACTGTGTTTCAGTCGGCAGCTTTATTAGTGCCGTCGGTATTAATGGGCATTGTTTTAAATCCAAAAGCCGTGGCAACTTTGCATACCGCTAACAGTGGTTACCGAATCATTGCTGCCATTACCAGTTCACTTTGTATTGTTATGGCGTTAATCACAATTTTTGGTACATTCCGTTACCGATTGGTTGGCGAAAACATTACCAATAATCAAGTTAGTACAACCAATAAATTATCGTTTTTCGGTGAGTTTTTTGCTATTCTTGATGACCGTAATCGTGTGTATTTAATTATTGCTTATGCGGTCGCGTTATCTTGCAGTGCGTTTTTAACAACTTTGGGAATGCACGTATTTACTTATACTTTTCATTTTAATTCATTACAAATTTTTATTGTAATGGGATGCTTGGTGGCAGGGCTGATTAGTGGTCAGCCATTATGGTGTCGAGTTAGTAATCGCTTAGGTAAAAAACGAACAGTGCAATTGGCTTTGTGGGTGGTTTTGTGTGGCGTGACATTTTTTGCGTTATTATTAACGTTACGTATTTATTTAACCGTTAAATTGTTATTATGGTTATTAGCCAGTGATATTTTTCTGATTGCGGTTGGTGTTGGTTGTATTTATTCTTTGCCAATTAGTATGTTTGCTGACAATATTAAATTGGAAAATACCGCAATGGCAACGGGGTTTTTAACGTTTTGTACTAAATGCACCAATGCCGTGGTGACTTTTATTGTTGGTTTGTTGTTGGATTTAATTGGCTTCCAAAGTGGTATTGCAACACAGAGTTGGCAAGTCAGTACGGCACTCGGTTGGGTGTTAGTGGGTGGTGTAACCGTGGCTGGTTTAGTGGCGTGGTTATTATTTGGGAAATATAAAGACAAAGCGACGGATAGTGTGTTATTATGTCGTAATGAAGCCGTCAGTTAATCATCCAGTGATTTTACCTGCGCCAATGGCGGGATGGACAGATTATGCAATGCGGTCAGTTTTGGTAGAATGTGGCGCACGTGAGGTCTGGACGGAAATGATTAACGCTACGGCGTTAGTGCGTAATAACGCCAAAACTTTGGCAATGTTGAAAACCGTAGATACACCTGGCGTTCGCCAAGTAGTACAGTTATTTGGCCGTGACCCTGCGGATTTTGTTAAGGTGATTAATTCAGGATTACTTCGCGGCTATGATGAAATTAATTTGAATATGGGTTGTCCGGCTCCCAAAATTATTAAAAATCACTGCGGTTGTGCGTTAATGAAAAATATCGATGATGCGCAACATTTAATTGAACTGTGTCGCGCTGCTACTAAACAAAGTGGACAAGCGTTAAGTGTAAAAATGCGCTTGGGTTGGCAGCAAAATATTGCGGTCGAATTTGCGCAGATGTGTGTAGCGGCCGGGGCAGAACGTTTAATTGTGCACGGACGATTGGGTGTCGATGGTTATCGCGGTGTAGCAGATTATCACGCGATTGCCCAAGTTAAAGCAGCCGTTAATGTGCCAGTGATTGCGAATGGCGATATACGTGACAAAGCCAGTTACGAAAAATGTTTAGCAGAAACTAATGCCGATGGTGTAATGGTGGGGCGGGCTTTATGTGGTGCACCGTGGAAAATTAATCTTGATGACCAAGTGCCAACTTATGAACGTATTATAGAATTAATGCAAATGCAAAAACGTTTGCACAATGGCAACCCAAGTGACCTGATTAAACACTGGCTGTGTTACCAGAAACAATTAAAAAAATATTATCCGGAACAACCAGTACCAACATTATGAGTTGATTAATTCTTGTTGAGTTTCGGTCATTTCGCAGCGGTGCAAAGTGTATTGGTGCGGAGTCGCTTGGTAGGTGTTGTGGCGCAAGAGTTTGCGCGATAGACGTTTGTTGCCTTGGTAAGTTTCAATGTAGGTGTCGACAACGTAACCGGTTTGTCCGCTTTTTAATAAAACTTTATCGTAACGTTCGGGGTGGTTTTGATAATCTTTAATCGTTGTTGTAGATAAGTCATCGTCCCATTGGTTTTTTGGTTCCAAAGTTTTGGTAATCGATGTGTCTAAGCGATAATTAATGTTGGGACCTTTATCGCGACCGTAAATAGTGGCGGTTAAACGGTGATTATGAAAATTGGTTTCAAAATAAATGGGTGCACCAGTATTATTGACAAAGCGCAAATCGGCTGAACCAGAAACCATAGCATCGTGTCCTAGTGGTACATAAGATGAACGCAAACTGTGATGATGTGATTCAGTGATTTGCAAACCGGCTTGCACCGCTGCATTAAAAATTGTGGTACTAACTTGGCATACACCACCGCCAATTCCATCGACATATTCGCCATTGACAATAATTTTGGCTTCGCGAAAACCGGTGGCGGCGGAACGTCGCCCCACGATTTGGTTGAAAGAAACTTGTTCGCCGGGATTAACACGCAGACCATTAAATTTACCTAAAGCTAAAGCAATATTATTTTCGCGGTCAGGGTTAACGGTGCAATCCGTACTAAATTGACTGCGTTGTTTAATTGATTGCAAAATTGTTTGGACAGGTGTGGGTTCCACCGTATGATAATTGACTTTTACTACTGGGTATTGTTCACCCTTTAAAGCGGCGACAATGTCGGTATATAATTGTTCACGATCAATGACGCGACCGGGTTTTTGTCCACGGACGGTAAAGCGTGGATTATTGTGTGGATGGAAATCAATTTGACCGTTAAAAGCGGCAATTTCATATTGTGGTGCGATGCGGTTAAGATAATGAACGATGTCAGGAAATGCACCGGCGAAAGTGTCACTGGTTTGCATACCGGTGGCACGGGAAAAAAGATTTTTACCTTTGGTTAAATCTTGTCGGGCTTCGTAATTGTACCAACCGCCTTGTAAAATTATGTCGGTTAAGACAACTTGCTGTGTGCCAAAATCCAGCGTTAGTACGGTAGGTATTATATGGTTTGGTGTCCAAGCCCCGCAAAAACTAATCGTAAACATTAAAACTAGACCGATTACTAATTTGTTTTTGTGTCGCATCGTTTTTATTTTGTGTAAAGCCCTTTACAAATATTTCAAATTAAGTTATATTATCTGCATTAACGCGGGAGATGTGTAACAAAGTTACGCAGTCGTTGGTACCGCTTAAAAGGAAAATTAAAAAATGGCAGACAAACCTGTAAAAGCAGTTGTTAAACTGCAATTGGAAGCTGGTGCTGCAACTCCAGCACCTCCGGTGGGTACTGTATTAGGTCCACACGGAATTAACTTGCCTGGCTTTGTTAAACAATTTAACGATGCTACGGCAAAAGACAAGGGATTAGTCATCCCGGTGGTCGTAACCATCTATGGCGACCGTTCGTTCGACTTTGTGTTAAAAACTCCGCCAGCCGCTGTTTTGATTAAACAGACTTTGGGCTTGACGAGTGGTAGCAAACGTCCGAACACTGAAAAAGTCGGCAAATTAACCAAAGAACAAGTACGTAAAATCGCGGAACAAAAATTACCAGATTTGAACGTTGCTTCAATCGAAGCTGCTGAACGCTTGGTCAAAGGTAGCGCACGTAGTATGGGCGTAACCGTGGAGGAATAAGACGATGAAACACAGTAAGAGTTATAACAAAGTTTTGGAAGAAACCAAAGGTACACACGCTTTGCCAATTAATGAAGCTTTGGCATTAGTGGAAAAAACCAAACGTGTTAAATTTGATGAAACAATTGAAGTTCACATCAATTTAGGTGTTGATGGTAAACAAGCTGATCAACAAGTTCGTGGTACTGTGGTTTTACCACATGGTACTGGTCGCAGTCAAAAAATCTTGGTAATTGCGAAAGGCGATAAGGCCGCTGAAGCCGAAAAGGCTGGTGCTGATTTCGTTGGCGCTGAAGATATGATTACCAAAATTAACGGTGGCTGGTTAGGATTTGATGTTTGTATCACCACACCTGATATGATGGGTATGGTTGGTCGTATCGCTCGTGTTTTGGGTCCTAAAGGCTTAATGCCAAACCCGAAGAGTGGTACCGTTACAATGGATGTTAAAAAAGCCGTTGCCGATGCCAAAGGTGGTAAAGTTGAATATCGTTTGGATAAAACCAATATTATTCACTGTATTATCGGTAAGATGTCTTTTGGTACTCAAAAATTAGCCGAAAACTATGCGGTCTTATTAGATGCAATTGTGAAAGCTAAACCAAGTGCTGCCAAAGGTACTTATTTAAAACGCATTACCGTTTGCTCTTCAATGGGTGTTGGTGTGCAAGTTGCCACACAAATTTAAGGCAGAAACTCAATTAATAAAAAGAACCGTGGACAACGGTTCTTTTTTTATACGTATTTTGTATTTAATTTAGGTTCTTGCTGTAGGCGGGATTAAGGTAACGGGATTGCATTGTTTTTACTGCTTTTAAGTAGGTTTGTTGATCTGCTTGATTTAAATATGGTAAGAAACTTTGACTAACGGCGGTAAAGAAATTAAATTTTAAAATTTGTTCACGCAAAAAATCATAACGGACATAATAAAGGCAGGCGGTTAACATTAGAACGCGGTCAAGTTTAGTTTTAGCTGAATGACATTGTAAAAGTTTGAGTTGCATAAAATCATCGAGAATGGCTGGGGTATAACCATCAGCAGTGATGCCCATCATACGATGTTCGCCGTTAGCGGCAGATAAGACATTGGCATAGGGATCGGCATTCATAATGATTTGATTAAATAATTTAACGCGTTCATCATTTCCTGGGTAAGGTTTTGTATGGTATTTGATTGCCAATTTAATGGTTTCGCGGTCTTTGGCGGTTAACATTGATAAATCAAATTTATCACATAGTTCGTATGACAAATCGCCGTGGTCAACCGAAATTTTGTCATTATATGTTTGGTAACGTTTCCATTGTTCAAAACGGCCAATGTCGTGCAAAATTCCGCCAAGGTAGGCTAAGTGTCGATCGTTTTCATTTAAATTTAATTTGCACGCAATTGAAAAGCACATATCGGCAACCCTTGTGGTGTGAATAATTTTACGAACAATGTTATCGTTAGTAGTGTCATATTTTAAGACAAAATTATAAAATTGATGATTAATGTTTTGAGCGAAATCATCCGTTTTCCATTCTTTTTCGTTAACTTTTTCCAGTAAGTTTTCCACCATTATTTTGTTGTTTTTCGTGAGTTTAAGTACCGAGAAATATTTATTTGCCGCGATAATTAATTTTACACCCCAACCAACTAGTCCAAGCACCATACCGACAACGGTAACAACTCCACTCCAAAATAAGAACATATCGTTTTGTTGCCACCCTTTGGTCGCACAAATAAACCATCCACCAATTACGCCACAACTTGTGCCAATGATCGTCAAAATGTAAATAATTTCTTGTCTGTGTTCTTTCATCTTTCTCCCTCTGGTTATTATAATCGATTTTTGCTTTAAAGCAAAACTCTAATCTAATATTTATGCTAAATAGAACTAATCTTACCCATGGCAATGGCGTAATATATGTCGAGTGTTCTTGACATATGTTTATAATTTATGGAAAGTGGTTGAAAATTGATATGTGGTTGTGTTATGCTACTGAGGTGACACAAATGAATAATCGAAATCAAAAAATTGAAATGAGTCCAAACACAAAAATTGAACTAGCGCGTGAGATTATGAATTTTATGATTGGACGTTATGGTAAAAACGGTTATGACCGTAATAATCAAGAATTAATGCAAATTTTAGCTGATGAGAAGGCAATGAAACACAATGATATGGCAGCAGTTGATAGAATTATTAAAGTTTATGGTCCAATTGCCAGCAGTAAAAGGGAAGGTAATTAAATAATGGATAAAATTTATGATGCCGAGGAAATTAAAAAAATTTATGCTTTAACACCAGAAAAAATTCAAAGCATTACTCAAAGCATTATTAAAGTAATGGCAGCCGATGTTTTACCAGATGAACAACCAATTGCGATTGTGGTTGGTGGACAGTCTGGTTCAGGAAAAACATCATTAATTCACTATACTGAACAGATTTCAGCAAATCGTGAATTTATTGAAATTGATAATGACTTTTTCCGTAGCTTCCATCCGAAAGCTAATGAAATTAAAGATCGTTATCCTGATTATTATGTTAGTGCAACTGACCAATTAGGTTTAGGTGTGACATCAACTGTAATCGATTATTTCCGAGAACATAAATACAATATTATATTGCATCAAACTTTAAAGAATAATCGTGTGGTGGATGATGCAATGACAAAATTTATTAATGCTGGCTATACGGTCGGTGTTCGTGCTTTTGCTGTCCCTTATTTTGAAAGTAAAATGTCTCAAATTGAACGTTGTTTAGCCCAGTTAGCCACATTACACTTCTGTCGCCATGTTGCAAAAGTTGACCACGATGCTGCAATTGAAGGTTTACCAAGCACCATCCAATATATTGAAGAATCTGGTAAATATGATTTCTTAGAAATTTATAAACGAACTGACAACCCGAATCAACCTGGTTTAGTTTATTCACATATTAATGAAAAGAATGAAGAGAAAACTTTAAGAGCGTTGGCAGATTGTACTAACGTTTCTAAAGAAAATCAGACGTATGGTTTTGCTAACGCACGCGAGGCAGTCGAAAAAACTCGTGAAAGTGAAGCGATAAAGTGTGCTAAAACATTGGCTGAACGTATTCAGAAAGCAGAAAACAGTCCGTATAATAATATCGTAATGCAATTACATATCGATGAATTAAAAGATTCTCTTTTGTTATTTCAACGTACGCACGGAAAAAAAACTACTTGCGCAATTAATACCGATGCGTCAGTAATTGATCAGTCATCACTTGATGATAAAACCAATAGTGGTAACGAAAAAATTTGATTAATTGGCTAGTAATTTAATCGACAATTTATTAGCTATATGGCAATCTGTTAGGGATGAAAGCATTAATTACGGGAGCATCGTCAGGGATTGGCAGCGAATTAGCCAAACAGTTGGCGGGACAATTTGACCAAATGGTTTTGGTGGGACGGGACCAAACGCGTTTGACGGCCTTGCAACAAACCATTAATGTTACATATCCTAATGTAAAAATAACGACTGTTAGTTTAGATTTGAACGAGGTCGCAAACTGTCGACAGTTACACGCGTTACACCCAGATGTTGATTTATTAATTAACAACGCTGGTTTTGGCAGTTGCGGTGCTTTTGTTGACGATCCGTTGGAAAAAGATTTGGCAATGATTCAGACCAATGTTGTGGCGTTACATACGTTAACCAAATTATATTTGGTTTCAATGCAAACCCGTGACCACGGTCAAATTTTAAATGTTGGGTCAATTGCTGGATTTATGCCAGGGCCTTTAATGAGTACCTATTATGCAACCAAAAACTATGTAGTGCGGTTATCAGAAGGAATTCGCGAAGAATTGCGTCGTACCAAATCAAAGGTTAAAATTAGTGTCTTATGTCCGGGACCAGTCGCAACTAATTTTGCCAAAACGGCTTATGTTAAGTTTAATTTTAACGGTGCGGATTGTACTAAAATGGTACGTTATGTCGTGAAACATTTGCATCGGTTTTACATTATTCCGAGTTTTAAAATTCGTTTAGCGCGTTTTGGAATGTCTTTGTTGCCGACCAGTTGGGTAGCACGGATTGTTTATCGTATTCAGGCCAAACGTCAAAATGGGTAGTCCAATTTATTTGGCAAGATGTTGTGTGCGTATTATAATAGGGTACGATGAAATCGATATCGATTGCAACTGTGGAAGATGCACCGATTAAAGTTGGTACACGTGTTCTGGTGCGTGTTGATTATAATGTGCCGTTAACTGTTGACGGTAAAATTAGTGATGATAAACGAATGGTTGATAGTTTACCAACCATACACTATTTGTTGGAACGCGGTGCTAAAGTAATTCTGTGTAGTCATTTTGGGCGACCTGATGGTAAACCAGAACCACAATATTCGTTACGTCCGGTTTATGAACATTTGCGGGTATTATTGCCTCAAGTAAAAGTTCAATTTGCGTCGCAAACTGTGGGCGAACAAGTGCAACAGCAAATTGCTGCGATGCCAAATGGTAGTGTGTTGCTGTTAGAAAATACACGCTTTACACCGGCAGAAACATCAAACGATCCTACCTTTGCTAAACAATTAGCAGACTTGGGGGAAATCTTTGTGAATGATGCTTTCGGTGCAGCGCACCGTGCTCACGCCAGTACAGTTGGCGTAGCAGCATATTTGCCTAGTTATGCTGGATACTTAATGGCACGCGAAATTCAGTATCTCAGCCAAATTACCGAAAATCCGGAGCGTCCTTTTACAGTAATTATAGGTGGTAAAAAAATTAGTGACAAATTACCGTTAGCGCGTAAATTGGCGGACCGTGCGGATTATGTTTTAGTTGGTGGACGTGTAGCACAAGATTGGGAAGATGATGGCGTGAAACGTCGGGCGAAAATTTATGTTAGTGCTGATAAGGGCTTAGATATTTCGGCGGCAACAGTCGCAACTTGGCAACCAATTTTAACTAACAGCCGTACAATCTTTTGGAATGGTCCCTTGGGTCAATTTGATGTTGATGCCAAGAATGGCGCTGGTACGCGCGCAATTGCGCAAATTATTGTCGACAGCCAAGCAATCAGTATTGTTGGTGGTGGCGATACTGCTGCTGCGGTAAAAGATTTCAAATTTACACACGTATCGACTGGTGGTGGTGCGGCTTTAGAATTTGTCGAAGGCACGACTTTGCCAGGCATTGCGTGTTTACAGAAAAAAGGAGGAAAATAAAATGCGAAGACCAATGTTTTTTGCTTGTTGGAAATCTAATAAGACTCCGAAGGAAGTTTTGGAATTCTTTCAGCAAGTTTATCAACGTGGTTTAGAGTTGAAAAACAAAACCGAAGTCATTTTAGCACCGGCAGCGTGCTATTATGAAATTGCGCGTTTGAAAATGCCAAAACCATTACAGTTAGGAGCGCAAGACGTCAGCGAAATTGAATTTGGCGGACGGATGGGCGAATTAAGTGTCCAGTTATTAAAAGAGTATGGTGTGAAATATTGTATCGTTGGTGACAGTATTTGGCGTCAAAGTTTTGAATTAGACGAAGTAGTTAACAAAAAAATTAAACTACTGCAAAAATACGGTATTACACCAGTTTTGTGTGTTGGCGAAAGTTGGTCTGAAAACCAAAACAATCTGACATTGGAGGTCATTAAGCGTCAAATTCAAGGTGCGTTGGTAGGCATTCCTAATATTAACCAGATTGTGGTTTGTTATCGTCCGATTTGGGTAGTCCAACGTGGCATTTTGCCAAAACCGGATTATGTTAATATGGTAATCAAGCACATTCGTAAGTGTTTGGTCGATTTGAAAGGTAATCCTTTGGATGCCAGTTTGCCAATTCTTTATGGTGGACAAATTACGCCAGCTAACGTAAAAAGTTATATGGCGCAACCGGAACTAGACGGAATTTTCTTCGTCGGTTCGTCTTTAAATATTGATACATTTTATGGGGTGATTAATTATGACAAATAAATCAGTACAAAAAACAGTTTTATGCGTAATGGATGGCTTAGGTTATAGTCCACGCGTTGAAGGTAACGCCGTGGTCGCGGCTGGTATGCAAAACTTGACCAAAGCACGTAACGAAAATTTAACTACTTTAATTAAAGCCAGTGGCAACGAAGTTGGTTTGGACAGTGCCAAAGATGCTGGTAATAGTGAAGTCGGTCATAACGCAATGGGGGCAGGTGTTACCATTAAGCAGGGGTTATCCTTATTGAATGATGCCTTTGCTACGGGAAAAATTTTTGAATCTGCGGTATGGCAAAAAATCAGCACATATCCTAAATTGAACATCATTATTCTTTGTAGTAATGGTCGTGTGCATAGTAACATTGAACACTTGTTCAAAGTGATTGCTCAATGTGAAAAACAAAACTTGCCATTTAGTGTTATTGCCATTACAGATGGTCGTGATGTTAGTCCACGTTCGGCTGCTGAATTCTTGGTACAAGTACCAAACTTAGCGGTGATTGGTGGTCGTGGTCAAATCTTTATGGATCGTTATCAAGCGCAAACTGAAATGTTGACTAAGGCATTTGAAGTTTGTGTGGAAGGAAAAGCTCCACTTGCCAAAAATTGGCGTGCGCACTTAGACGAGTTTTACCAAGCCAACCCAAATCTATCTGATGAACAAATCCCACCGGCAATCATTAACCCTGATTTGTTGATTAAAAACGGGGAAGCAATTTTACTATTGAATTACCGTGGCGATCGTGCGGTTGAAACGGCACGAATGTTTGATCACGGTGATTACATTTCGGCGGAACAAAAAGCCTTAATTAAAGACTGCTATTTTGCGGGTATTTTACAATATGATGCCGAAATGAATTTACCAGAACATTATTTGTGCGAACCACCAGTGATTAACAACACGTTAACAGCTTGGCTATGTGCACACGGTGTCCGTCAATATACGGTAACAGAAACTGTAAAATTTGGACATATGACTTATTTCTTTAACGGCAACAAGAGTGCACCGATTGATCCGAAACTGGAAACTTGGTTAGAAATTCCCAGTGATAAATTAAATAATCTTTACAGTAAGGCACCAAAAATGAAGGCGGTGGAAATTACTGATAAATTGATTGAAAACATTGAAAACGGAAAATTTGATTTCTTAAAATGTAATTTACCAAATCCAGATATGGTGGGACATTGTGGTAATTTTGATGCGGCAGTAGTGGCTTGCCAAACGGTAGACGAATGTGTGGGACGTTTGTACGATGTTTGCCGAAAAAATAAAGTTAATTTAATTATTACGGCGGACCACGGTAATGCGGAAGAAATGATTGATGAAAAAGGCAAAGTCAAAACTTCACATACTAACAATTTGGTACCAATCGCAATCTGTCCGTTCGCTAATCCAAATTTCAAATTAGCCAACACCGAAAACGGAACATACGGGCTGACCAACTTGGCGGCAACCATTTGTGATTTGATGGGTATTCCGGCTGACCCACATTTCAACCCAAGTATGATTCAACGAGCGTAAATTGATAATTAATCGGAGGTATAATGATTCAAACGAAAACCATTTTGAACCAAGAAAACGAAAAAATTTTTGTTGAGGTTTACGAACCAAGTTCAATTAAATCAACGATTGTGTTTTGTCACGGAATTACTGGTTGTCGTAAGGGACGTACACCGCAAGATGATTATTTTCAAAAATTTGCGGCACATTTGTGTGAAAATAACTATAAAGTAATTTTGTTTGATTTCTCGGGGCACGGGGATAGTGAAGGCCGTAGCGAAGATGTTTGTCTAAGTAAAAGTGTGGATGAATTGGCGCGGGTTTTTGCCAGTGAAGTCAAAACAGTACAATATGACTTCTTAACTTTTTCGTATGGAACGACTGTTTTGTGTCGTTGCTTGGAAACACACCCAGAAATTAAGCCACAACATATCGCAATGATTAGCCCAGGTTTTGATCCTTTGAATAGTGGCTTTTTAGATACGAACAATATTTTTGGTAAGGACATTGCTAATGCATATTATAGCGGTGTAATGAAACAAAACGGTTATGCGGTGGTTGGTGCGAAAAACTTTAAGTTGGGAATTAATTTTATTGAAGAATTAAAATCTTTCCACTCTGATATAATTACCAAAGTTGGAGCAAAATTACTGGTCTTATCTGGTAAAAAGGATATTATCATTGATACGAAGTTCAATCACGAATTTTGCCAAAAACACAAGATTAAAAATATTGATTATAATGCATCGCACGCTTTGTTTGAAGAAATTGATTTAGCATTTAACGACATTGAGAAATTTTTCTTGAGTTAAATAACATAACTTGACAAAATCAGATTTAATCCCTAAACTGATTTTGTTTGGAGAGATACCCAAGTGGTTAAGGGGCTCCCCTGCTAAGGGAGTAGCACTGTAACAGGTGGCCTGGGTTCGAACCCCAGTCTCTCCGCCAATCATAAACTAAATCGAACACAAAAAATGACCCGCACCCCGGGTCATTTTTGTTAATAATTTAATTATTGATTTTAGCACTTTTCTGAGTCAGGGGTTTGACCAAGGTCGAGTTTAAAATATTTTACGACACCCATTTTGTATTCGTTAATTGCTTGTTTTAAAAGTTGCGTTTCTTTCGCTTTGGGATCCATTTGTGAGTTTAGTCGTTCCATTTCAACAATCAGTTGTTTGGCTTGTTCGCAAGATAATACGTCAATTAATTGACACAATTGGACGATTTTGCGGTTAATTTCCCGGGCAAGTTGGTCTTCATTTAATGTGTTTTCTTGATTAATCATAGTTTTGTTTAATTTTGTACGTTTCATTATTGTTCCTTGATAGGTTGTTATTCTAACATATCCTAAAACGAAAAGCAAGATGCCTTGACGAAATTTTTAATACAAGATACTTTGTAAGTATGGAAGTGAAAGTTAAAGGTGTTTATCGCCATTTTAAGGGTGACTATTATTTAGTTGAAGACATCGCTTATCATTCGGAAACTTCTGAAAAGATGGTAGTATATCGTGCTTTGTACGGTGAAAATAAATTGTGGGTGCGTCCATACGATATGTTTGTGGAAGAAGTGGTTGGTAAATCACAACCGCATCGTTTTGAATTGCAGGATATTAAAAGTGTCAAAATAACCGGTACAAGTAGCGCTTTATTTACAAAATAACGTAAGCATTATATAATCATCAAGATGAAAGCTTTAATTGCAATGAGTGGTGGTGTGGATTCCAGTGTGTCCGCGTTGCTTATGAAACAACAGGGCTTTGACTGTATTGGTTGCACGATGAAACTTTACGAAAATCAAGATGCGGGCGTTTCGCGTGAAAAAACTTGTTGCAGTTTGGATGACGTGGAAGATGCACGTAGCGTGGCTAACCGTTTACAGATTCCTTATTATGTATTTAATTTTACCGAAGATTTTCGCGCCAAAGTCATAAACAAATTTATTGATTGTTATGAACACGGAATTACACCTAATCCGTGTATTGATTGTAATCACTATATGAAGTTCGATAAACTTTATGAACGCGCTAAGATTTTGGGTTGCGATTATATTATTACGGGTCATTACGCGCGCATCGAAAAAATTGGTGATCAGTACTATCTGAAAAAAGCGGCGGATTTAAGTAAAGACCAAAGTTATGTTTTGTATCATTTAACGGCGGAACAATTAGCTCATACGATGTTTCCGTTGGGAAATTTAAAGAAAACTGAAGTCCGTGCAATTGCGCGTGAACACGGTTTTGTGAATGCTAATAAACACGAAAGCCAAGATATTTGTTTCGTGCCAAATGGTGATTATGCCCAAGTAATTGAACATCATACTGGTAAAACTTATCCCGCAGGCGACTTTGTTGATAAAAATGGTAATGTGTTAGGACAACACCGTGGCATTATTCATTATACAATTGGTCAACGTAAAGGTTTGGCAATTTCTGCCGACCGCCGGCTGTATGTCTGTTCAATTTGTCCAGCGAAAAATACCGTTTGTTTGTGTGACCGCGATGAATTATTACGTGATACTGCTACTGCGGTTGAATTCCATTGGATTAATGGTGTGCCGGTACAAAGTAAATTTAAATGCAGTGTCAAAATTCGTTATAACCAACAGGAACAACCGGCAATGGTGGAGGTGCTTGCACCAGACCGCGTGAAAATTATTTTTGATCAACCACAAAGAGCGATTACGCCGGGACAAGCTGCGGTGTTATATAACGGCGACATCGTTTTAGGCGGCGGTGTGATTATGAATTCTAATTTTGACTAAATCAGGTATTAACGTGATAAATTATCTTCGTTTTGCAAGATTTCGTTTTTTAAACGTTGTTTTTTCTTATCAGTTAATAGAATACTATCAAATAATTCGTGGCGGAAAATATGTAAGTGTTTATTATTCCACGGAGTAACGGGTTTATCAGTTAAACTGACGGAATAAATTCTTTCTTTAAGACCCATTATATTTAATGGTAATTCTTTCGTGTAGTTTTCACCGGTAAAACCAGTTTTTTCATAGAGTTTACAGGCGTTTGCGTATAACTTACCAGAAGTATACAAACGTAAGGTTGTAAAACCTTTTTGTTTGGCGAGTTCTTTAGTCGCTGCTAAAATCTGTTCACCGTAACCTTTTTTGCGTGCTTCAGGAAGAACTCCGAACCAAGATAACCAAGCTTCTTTAGGATTGTCGTAATAGGAATAAAGACCGCTACAACCAACAACTGTATCACCATCTTTAGCAAGATAATGTTCGACAAAATTAAATTCTTTATCTGGCTTACCAGATAAACCTTTCAGAAAATCAATTGTTCCGTCATCGTATCTGTTTTGATTAACAAAAATGCGGTTTTGAATTTGGATAGCCAACTCTAGATTTTTTTTTGTTACAATTATTAATTCCATATTGCAATTATGACAGCCTTAAGATATAATTGCAATATGGAAAAACTAAAGACTCAAACAATTAACAAAAATGAGCGTCAGATAAAAATGTTGGCACGTATGATTTATGATTATGTTGTTGGTCCAAATGCAGAAAAAAATAATAACTATATAGCAGATAATGTTACTAAAAACCGTTTACAAGAAATTCAAGATATTAATAAAATTGCTTATGCAGAACTCGGTGAAGATGGCTATGTCCCAATTCCACAAGCAGAAGCGTGGCTTGAGGCAAGTCCAAATATGTTTCCAGCTGCAATTACAAATAAAGAAACAGGAAAACTTGAGGCATATATCTGCATGACTCCGTTGAAATCTGATGCTTATGAAAAAATGAAAAAGGGCGAAACGCTTGATGTTGGTTTGGACGCTAAAGATATGGCACCGTTGCAAAAAGGCAAAAACAATTGTTTGCTAATGGATGTGGCCAGTATGCATAGTAAACTTTCTCGAGCTGCTGCGGCAACATTGTTTTATAGCTTCTTAAAGAATGTTGCCAAATTCGAAAGACAGGGTATGTTTATTGACAATGTTATTGTTGATATTTGTACCCAAATGGGTTTTGATAGTGCAAGTTTAGTACTCGATATGAAAAAAGTCCGTGAAACAAATTACGAAGATGCACCGGCAAGTGCAGGTTTGTATGAAGGCAAAATTAAACCGTTGTTACAAAAAATTGAACAAGAAATTCAAACATTAAAAGATAACAACAAACAAGCACAAACTGGCTGTACAATGTGAATTTTTAATTGAATTGAAAATAGGGTTTAATGTAAGCCCTATTTTTTGTATTATATTGCAATCATCACCTATTTTATGCTATCATTAAATATGGAAAATAATCTGATAAAAAAAGAAGATAGGTTGGAACGTCGTTCCAAATTAATTGAGCGTATGCGTCAAGATTACCTTGGAACCAATGCTATGAAAAATAATTATGTAGCGGTTGAAATTACCGAGGAATTATTACCGCAAATTCAAGAAATTGATAAGGCATCTTATCCAGAATTAGGTACAGAAGGCTATGCGGAAATTTCTGATATGAAAGAATGGTTGGCGGCAAACCCTGATATGTATCCAGCAGCTATCGCTAATAAGAAAACTGGGGTTGTGGAAGCTTATATTTGCTTAAGTCCATTAAAGCCAGATGTTTATCAGAAATTTAAAAATAACGAAATTAAAGATGTGGATTTGGAAGCTAGTGATTTAACACCGTTTTTAAAAGGCACAAATGATTGCTTACAGATGGATGTTGCTAGTCGTCAACGTAAGTTACCACGCGATGCCGCGATTTTGTTGTTGGACACTTTTGAGAAGAAAATTACCGCATTGGCTAAGAAAGGGAAATTCATTGGCAATGTTTTATTTGATGTTTGTTCGCAAATGGGTTTTGATAGTGCTAGCTTGATTGCGGACATTGAAAAGGTTAATGCTACCCATTATGGCGTAGCTGAAGATGTTGCTGGTATGTATGAAGGACGCTTAAAACTTTCTAAAAAAATTGAGCAAGAAATGCAATCTCAAAATGGTCGTACGATGTAATGCAGAACTAATCCATAATGCGAAAAATAGCCCGTGAAATGCGGGCTTTTTGTGCCTTCTGAGAAAATTGTTTGAGCCCTTATATATATAAGAAATACGCGTAAATACGTTGCTTTTTTTCGGTCTTTTTGGTATAATAATTCATTATGAGTACGGAGAAAAAAGAGCAAAAAAAGACCGAGACAGCATCTCATTATGAGGCTAAAGATATTACGGTTTTGGAAGGACTTGATCCAGTTCGTAAACGTCCTGGTATGTACATTGGTTCAACCGACAGTCGTGGTTTACACCATTTAATTACTGAGGTTGTTGATAACAGTGTCGACGAGGCGTTGGCGGGTTATTGTACCGAAATTAACGTAACAATCGAACGTGATGGTTCAGTTTCGGTTCTGGATAATGGACGTGGTATTCCTACTGGAATTCACCCTACCGAAAAGATTTCGGCAGTGCAGTTGGTTTTGACTAAATTGCACGCAGGTGGTAAGTTTGGTAAGGGTGGTTACACAATTTCTGGTGGTTTGCACGGAGTTGGTGTTTCCGTTGTTAATGCTTTGTCCGAATGGTTGGAAGTTGAAGTTTATCAAAACGGTAAAACTTTCCACCAAACTTATAACCGTGGTGTACCGCAAGCACCATTAAAGGAAACTGGTAAAGCAACCAAGACAGGTACTAAGGTTACGTTCTATCCTGATGCGGAAATTTTTGATTCGATTGAATTTAACTATGAAACGATGAAAGTCCGTTTACGTGAATTAGCTTTCTTGAATAAAGGTTTAATTATTAAATGTGCTGATTTACGTCCAGGGCGCGAACATAAAGATACCTTCTGCTATAAAGGCGGCATCAAAGAATTTGTTGAAAGTTTGAACAAGGGTAAAGACTTAATTATTCCGGAAATTATTCATATTACCAAGAAAAATAAAAACAATGAAGTTGATGTGGCTTTCCAATGGAATGATGGTTATAGCGAAAATATCCACACTTATGCTAATAACATTAACACCGAAGAAGGTGGTGTTCACTTAATTGGTTTCCGTAATGCATTGGCAAAAGCGATTAACGATTATGGCAAAAAAGTTAACCTATTGAAAGAAAGCGATAAACTTTCTATTGAAGATGTTTTGGAAGGTGTGGTCGCGATTGTTTCAGTAAAATTGGAAAATCCACAATTTGAAGGTCAGACCAAAACTAAATTAGGTAATGCCTTTATGCGTGGTGAAGTTGAAAAAGTTGTTCAAGAAAAATTTGGTGATTTCTTGGAAGAGAATCCTAAAGCAGCCAAGGAATTAATTTTGAAATGCCAAACCGCGCGCAATGCCCGTGAAGCGGCACGTCGTGCTAAAGATTTGGTTCATCGCAAAGGTGTATTGGAAAATACCACTTTGCCCGGTAAATTGGCAGATTGTACCGAACGTGATCCGAAGTTCTGTGAAATCTTCATTGTTGAGGGTGATAGTGCGGGTGGTACAGCTAAGCAAGGACGTGACCGTCGTTTCCAAGCAATTTTGCCATTACGTGGTAAAATTTTGAACGTTGAAAAAGCACGTTTAGCTCGTGTCTTGGAAAGTGAGACAATTAAAAATATGATTACAGCATTTGGTTGTGGTATTCAAGAGGATTTTGATATTACACGTTTACGTTATCACAAAATTATTACGATGTCCGATGCTGATGTTGATGGTAGTCACATTCGTATTTTGTTGCTGACTTTCTTGTATCGTTTTATGCGTCCGCTAATTGAAGGTGGTTATGTTTATGCGGCACAACCACCGTTGTACAAAGTTACCAAGGGTAGTGAAGAACTTTATGCTTATAGTGATGCCGAATTGGAACAAATTATGGGTAAAGGCGCTCGTGGTAAGGCAAATGTTCAACGCTACAAAGGTTTGGGTGAAATGAACGCAGAACAATTATGGGATACAACAATGAATCCCGAACATCGTACTTTGGTCCAAATTACTTTGGAAGATGCTTTTGCTGCGGATGAAATTTTCTCAACATTAATGGGTGAAAAAGCTGAATTGCGTCGTGAATACATTGAACGCAATGCCGCCAACTTCACACAGGATTTGGATATTTAAGGAGTAATTTATGAGAAAGAAAGATTATAGCGAAGAATTACAAGAAATCGTAGATAACACGAAATACGTTAAAGTCAAAATTGAAGACGAAATCCATAAGTCGTTTATGTCTTATGCAATGATGGTTAATATGAGTCGTGCCATCCCTGATGTGCGCGATGGTTTGAAACCAGTTCATCGTCGTATCTTGTACGCGATGAGTGAATTGGGATTAACCCACGACAAACCATTTAAGAAATGCGCCCGTATCGTTGGTGAATGTTTGGGTAAATATCACCCGCACGGTGATAGTTCGGTTTATGATGCATTAGTTCGTTTAGCACAACCGTTTACGATTAATATGCCTCTGATTGATGGACACGGTAACTTTGGTTCAGTTGATGCGGATCCACCGGCTGCAATGCGTTATACTGAAGCACGTTTGTCAGCTGTCGCTAGTGAAATGTTACGTGATATTGACAAAAACACGGTTGATTTCCGCCCTAACTTTGATGAGACTGAACAAGAACCAGTTGTTTTGCCTTCACGTTTCCCAAATTTGTTAGTTAACGGTAGTGATGGTATTGCGGTTGGTATGGCGACCAATATTCCACCACATAACTTAGGTGAAGTTATTGATGGTGTAGTGGCTTTAATTGAAAATCCTGATATCGAAATCGAACAATTAATGCGTATTATTCCTGCTCCGGATTATCCAACCGGTGGTATTATTATGGGCCGTGCAGCTTTGCGTCACGCCTACAAGACCGGACACGGTAACATCGTTTTACGTGCGACAACAGAAATTGAAGAACATAATGGTCGTAATCGCATTATTGTTACCGAAATTCCTTATCAAGTTAACAAAGCAAAATTGGTGGAAAGTATCGCAATGTTGGTTCGTGATAAACGCATTGAGGGTATTACCAGCGTTGATGAAGAATCTGACCGTCACGGTATGCGCATTGTGATTACATTGAAAAAAGATGCGCAAGCGCAAGTTGTTTTAACTAATTTGTTTAAACTTAGCCAATTACAAATTTCAATGGGTATTAACTTCTTGGCTTTGGTCGGTAATGAACCAAAAGTTTTGAACTTGAAAGAATTATTGTATTACTACTTGGAACACCAAAAAGAAGTTGTTTTACGCCGTACTAAGTTTGATTTGGAAAAAGCCGAAGAACGTGCTCATATTTTGGAAGGTTTGGTTAAAGCTTTGGCTAACATTGATGAAGTTGTTGCAATTATTAAAAAATCTAAAGATAAGATTGAAGCGGCAGCTAAATTGATGAAACGATTCATTTTGAGTGATCGCCAAGCAAACGCAATTTTGGAAATGCGCTTACAACGTTTAACCAGCTTGGAAGTTGAAAAGTTAAAAGCCGAATTAGAAGAATTAAAAGCGTTAATCATTGAATTGAAATCTATCATTGCCAGCCAACCAAAATTATTGGCTTTGATTAAGAAAGAATTATTAGAAATTAAAGATAAATATGCGGTAGAACGTGTAACTGAATTAACTACTGATTATGGCGACATTGATATTGCTGATTTAATTGAAAAAGAAGATGTTGCGGTTTCAATGACACACTGTGGTTACATTAAACGTTTACCATTAACTGAATACAAAGCGCAACGTCGCGGTGGTAAGGGCTCAAACACTCATACAACTAAAGAAGAAGACTTTGTCGAACGAATGTTTGTTACTAATACCCACCACGATTTATTGTTCTTCACTAACTTAGGAAAAGTTTACCGCATTAAAGCATTTGAAGTTCCTGAAGCAACGAAGGGTTCTAAAGGCCGTGCGATTGTAAACTTGTTACAATTGGCTAACGAAGAACACGTCGCCGCCGTGATTCCAATGGAAGATTATGATATCGGACACATTATGTTAGCAACTAAGTTCGGTATGATTAAGAAGACCAAATGTGAAGAGTTTGCACGTATTGCACGTACCGGTAAAATTGCCATCGGCTTGAATGAAGGTGACCAATTAATTGCCGCCGCACATACTACTGGTGCCGATGAAATCATTATGGCTTCCAGTTCGGGTAAATGTATCCGTTTCAGTGAAGAAGATGTCCGTCCAATGGGTCGTGGCGCAGCCGGTGTCAAGAGTATGAATATTGAACGTGAAACTGAATCAATTGTCGATATGAGTGTAATTGAAGCGGGTTGTGAAATTTTGACCGTTTCGGCTAATGGTTACGGTAAACGCAGTGATCCTGATGATTATCGTTTACAATCACGTGCTGGTAAAGGTATTAAAGCTGGTATCTTTAACGAAAAAACTGGACCATTAGTTAACTTAAAACAAGTTCGTGCAGAACAAGATATTATGTTGATTAGTGATAACGGTACAATGATTCGTACGAAAGCCAGTTACATTTCTAAGATTAGTCGTGACACGCAAGGTGTACGTATTATGCGTATCGGTGAAGGTGCTAAGATTGTCGCAGTGGCTGTTGCTGAACCACAAGAAGAAGACGAAGACGGCGAATCTGCCGAATAAGGAGTTATATGAAAACCTATGATTTCCGTGCCATTGAAAAAAAATGGCAAGAAGTCTGGCAAAAAGACAAACGTTTTGAAACTAAAGATCACGTCGACGGTAAGGAAAATGCTTATATTTTGATTGAGTTTCCTTACCCCAGCGGTAAGGGGTTGCATATTGGTCATATGCGTAGTTATACCGCTTTGGATGCTTTGGCTCGTCGTTTGCGTTTACAAGGAAAAAATGTTTTGTTTCCAATGGGAATTGATGCCTTTGGTTTAGAGGCAGAGCGTACAGCCATTCGTGAACATATCCCACCACAACAAGTTGTAGCACGTAATACTGCAACTTTCCGTGAACAATTAGCACGTGTTGGTTTGTCCGTTGATTGGTCACGTTTTATTACTACTTGTGATCCAGCATATTATAAATGGACGCAATGGCAATTTTTACAATTTTATAAAAAAGGCATTGCCTATAAAGGTACTGCCAACGTTAATTATTGTCCCAATTGTGGTATCTTGGCTAACGAAGAAGTTGAGAACGGAACTTGCTGTCAATGTCACGCGGAAACCACGCAAAAAACCATTCCACAATGGATGATGAAAATGACGGCATATGCGGACCGTTTAATTGATGACTTAGCCGAAACCGATTACTTACCACACATTAAAACCAGTCAAATTAATTATGTGGGACGTAGTTACGGTACCGAAGTGGATTTTCCGATTAAGCAAGGTGGTACACTTAAGATTTTCACTACCTGCATTGAAACAATTTTTGGTGTTACCTTTATGGTGTTAGCACCAGAACACCCGTTAATTGAAACTTTAAAATCGCAAATTAAAAATTGGGACGAAGTACAAAAGTACCGTCAAACTGCTGCGCGTAAAAGCGAATTCGAACGCAGTCAAATGACAAAAGATAAAACTGGTTGCATTTTAGATGGCATAACTGCCATTAATCCGGTTAATGGTCACGAAGTTCCTATTTATATTGCTGATTTTGTTTTGTGTAATTATGGTACTGGTGCAGTTATGGCTGTTCCGACACACGATCAACGTGATTATGAATTTGCGGAAAAATATCATATTCCAATGGTTCAAGTCATTGAAGGTAAATTAAATGGTACCGCTTTGGAAAAAGATATTTATGTGCCAGCCAACTCAAAATTAATTAATTCCGGCGATTTTACTGGGCAAACGGTTAAGGAAGCTAAACAAAATATCGCCAATTGGTTGATTGAAAAGGGTGTGGCAAGGACTACTAAAAATTACAAAATGCACGATTGGGTTTTTGCACGTCAACGTTATTGGGGTGAACCAATTCCTATTATTCATTGTCCACATTGTGGTATGGTACCTGTTCCGGAAAAAGACTTACCTGTATTATTACCTGAAACACAAAGTTATGAAGCCACAAAAGACGGACAAAGTCCGTTAGCAAAAATTACTGATTGGGTTAATGTGAAGTGTCCACAATGTGGTTGTGATGCTAAACGTGAAACGGATACAATGCCAGGTTGGGCGGGTAGTTGTTGGTATTTTATCCGTTATTGCGACCCACACAATGATCAATGCTTTGCTGACCCAGCAAAAATGAAAGCTTGGTTGCCAATTACTTTATATAATGGTGGTAATGAACACACCACACGTCACTTGCTTTATGCGCGTTTTTGGACAAAATTCTTGTATGACCAAGGTTTGTTCCCAGTCAATGAATTCTGTAAAGCACGTATTTCGCAAGGTATCATCTTGGGTGAAGGTGGTGTCAAGATGAGTAAAAGCTTGGGTAATACAGTTGATCCACGTGATGTGGCTGACCAATATGGCACGGATGCTTTGCGCTTGTGGGTATTGTTTATTGGTGATTACCAAGAAGTTGCCGTATGGAGCAATGATGGCGTCAAAGCTTGTCATCGTTTATTGCAACGTGTTTGGGCTTTACAAGATAAAGTGGTGGATGGTAATGCGTTTAGTCCAGCACTTAATTATATCTTTAATTATTCGATTCAAAAAATTACTGCTGATATGGAAGCAATGAAATATAATACAGCTGTATCGCAAATTATGATTTTGATGAATGCCATTGAAAAACAAGGTACAATTAACCGCTTTGAATATCAAACATTATTAACCTTGTTAAATCCATTTGCGCCACATATAACCGAAGAGTTATGGCCAGAAATTAAAAATACTACTTGGCCAACCGTTGACACTAAAGCATTGATTCAAGACACAGTTGAAATTGTCGTTCAGATTAATGCCAAAATTGTGGCACGTTTGGAAATCAACACTGCCGATGACGAAGCAACTGTAGTTGCTAAATGTCGTACAAAAGTTAATTTGCCAGCCGAGATTAAAAAGACGATTTATGTCAAAAATAAATTAATCAACTTTATCGTTGCTAAGTAAAATAATGAATGCTTGTTAAAAAAAGCGGGGCTGAGTTGCTCCGCTTTTTGGTTTATATAGTTAGCGTGTGATTGAGTTATCGCAATTGGCATTAATTTCCTTGGGAGTTTCGTAGGGGACACCTTGCCAAAGTGCACGATAAAGTTTAATTTCATTTTCAAAATTAGCATCCAGTTTTTTGGGGGTTTCTGCTATGGCTTCACGTTCCACGGGATTAATTAATAATTTTTTTAATTTTTGTACTTGTGTTTCCATACCGTAATGCTAGCACATCAGCAAATGTAAATCAAGATATAACCACAAAATTTTTGAAAAAAACATAAAAAAGCGGAACACATTGCTCCGCTTTGGTTTTATTAACGACCAATTTCATTATCTTTTTCGGTTTTGATATGTGCCGCTTCTCTTTGCGCTTCGTTCCAAGCTGCCAGGTGTTCTGCGCGTTCTTCCCGAGATAAATTCTTGTCACTTAAAATTAAATCACGGTTAGTATTACCATTTTCAATTTGTTTTCGATATTCTCGACGTAAATTTGACTTGCTGTCAAATGTATAAGTATAGCGTTTTTTCTGAATATTATTTTCTGCCATAACTTTATGTTATCATATGTTAAAACTGAAATCAATGTGAAAATAAAAAATTGGTTAATATCACAATGGATTAAAGATTTTTTGCATTGTCTTGTGCTTGTTGAGCATGAATTTCATCCGCTTTTTGATAGGCGGTCATTAAATTATCTAGCCAATTACTAATTTCTTCGTTCCTCATATTCAATGGATAAATTACTCCACCGTTTTTAAGGATTTCAGCAGTCAATGCTTTAATTTGTTTTTTGTTAAATTCAGGTTTTTGAAAATTCTTTAATTTATTCATAGCGCAATGCTAGCACATTACTAAACATAAATCAAGATGTGTATCAAAAAAATTTGGTAAATTTAAAGAACTTATTTTTCTAAAGTATCTTCAATCGTAGTTGGCTTCAATTCTGGTCGGTCAGCAAGACGAGCATTAACGTTATCGGCAATTTCTGGATACGTAGTGATTGCTTCTGTATAAGGTAAAATTTTTCCGTTAACAATCACATCAATTTTTCCGTCAGCGTGATGAATGATTGGAATAATAGTTTCTTTTGTGGTTGTGTTTTCTGTTTGAATTGGTGTTTGCTTTTCATCTACATTTACTTGAAAAATTTCCTGCTTTTGATGGTGGTGATGCAATTCTTTACTGGTGTCAGCAATTTTAATACCACTGGCAACCACACCTAACCCGGCAGCAATGGTAGCGACCATTAATTTATTTTTAACTGAATTACGTGGTTTAATCGGCTTAATGTCTTCAGCATTAACAATTCTTAATTTATTGGGAGTAATTTCCATATTTTTATATTATCACAAGTTAAGTTAAATAATCAATCATTAATCAAAAAATCACGCATTAATTGGGTGGCTTGTGGTAAATATTGTGCCGGATCAGTTAAGTAATGAGTATAAACTGGATTTTCTTTGCGGTACCAAGTACGTTGGCGTTTAATGAATTGCACCGTTTGGTGGTAGAGTTCGTCATAATAAGTTGTTAAATCAATTTCGTTTTGTAAGTAACGTACGTTTAAACGATATTCAAGACCGAGTTTGTAAAGGAAATCACTTGGTACGCCCTTGGCTAGAAGTTTGCGGGTTTCGTCAAACATTCCTTGTGCCACACGTTCGGTATTTCGTTGTTTGACTTTAGGTGCCAAAATCGTATTGGGTGGTGTTAAACAAATTTGTAAAACATTGTAGCGTGGAAGATTTGGTTCGGTGTCAAAGCCATAACCTTCGGCAACTGCACGCGTATATAATCCAGTGCCACCAACTAAAATTGGCAATTTATCACGCGCGATAATGGCATCAATTTCGCGATAAGCATCACGTTGAAAATCACCAACTGAATAATGTGTATTCTGGGTTGGGTCCACTAGGTCTAAGCAGTGGTGTGGAATACCTTGCATCTCACTTGGTGTGATTTTAGCTGAGCCGATGTCTAAACCTTGGTAGACTTGCCGACTGTCAGCAGAAATAATTTCTGCATTAAATTGTTGTGCTAAGGTAATTGATAGCGCAGTCTTGCCACTGGCGGTTAAGCCACTAATAATAACAATCTTGGGTTTCATTTTTGCCAAGCCCAACCAAAACAAACGTAATACACAAATTTACTCCATAAGTATTCGGGCATACTCATACTGGCACTTAAAACATCAATACAATAACTGTAATAACTGGTGGTTGGCAATGGTCCAAAATAAGATGAATCCCAACTTTTGGAATAGGTACTGAAAGCACCACCACGGTTGTCGCCCATTAAAAAATAATGATTTTCGGGTACGTTTAATTGGTAAGCACTGGGAGTGCCGTTACCATCTGTTGTTGTATCAGCATTCGCTGTCAAAACTTGATGATAGTCAGTGGTAACCCAATCGTCTATATCGGCGGTATCAGGAGTGTTTAAAACATTCCATAATTGCACAAAGTTTGGTGCATCGTGGGCGGCAACTAATGGGTCAAGGTAGTATTCGTCTAATTTTTGACCATTTAAATAAATGAAATATTTATTGCTACCGACACGACGCATACTGATTTTATCACCGCTTTTACCAATTAAACGTTTGACGATGAATTTATAATTACCGTTGCTGTCAGATTCAGTATATTCGGTTTTGATACTTTTCATAATGTTGTTGGCTTCGGCTTGGGTTAAATGTAGTTGGTTGAGTGCATTTGAGTCACCTTGTGCCGCTTTAACATAATTAATAAAGTGTGAATCTTGAATGTACATTTTCATTACCACAATGTCACCGTGTTTTGGTTCACCGAAAACACAGGTTAACGCGTTATCAGTATCTTTACCGGTGGCGTTCAAAGTTGTCATCATTGAAGTTCCAATTACGGGGCACATTTGGAAAGCAACACAAAAGCCAACAATCAATACAGAGATAATCGTGATGATTGTCGAACAAGTCATTGTTAAGCGTGAAAAAATTCGGTTGCCTTTGGATTGTTGGTGTAGACCCTTACCATTGGTTGCCGCCATATATTCTTGACCGACAAACTTTTTCCCCATTGTCTTTATTATTATCGGGTTTGACTTTTTTGTCAATATTTTAACTATGTTCTATTTTTGGGTTTATTTATCAATTTGCTTGTCGCTAATTATTTATGCTAATTTTTAGGCATACTAGTTTTTAAGATTTCCAGAAGTCCGCTGCAATGAAACGAATAATTTTTATCATCGGCAAAAATTAAATGGTCCACGAATTTAATGCCCAAGTTTTGAAAGGTTAACAATAAACGACGCGTGAGTTGCATATCTGCCATTGACGGTTCAGGATTTTCGTTTAAATGGTTGTGTGCTAAAACGACTTGTGCAGTTTTTACTGAAGTTACCACACTAATAATTTCGCGGACGTTGACGTGCACCATCTCTAATTCTTGATTGGTGATATTATGAATTTTGATGACATTACCAGCAACATCTAAGCAAACTACCATGAACTGTTCAACGGAATAAGAACGCATTATCGGCGCTAAGTGTTGGATGGCATCTTCTGGTGTTACAATTTTAACTTTGGTGGCACGGTGTTTTGCAAGATAAGAAGTGATGGCTTTTAAGAAATGAATAAAAACTGCGGCACGATCACCAATGCCGTACGCTTTAGCTAAGTCAGCAGGTTCAGCATCAATGACTGCTTGTAAGGATCCAAACTTTTCAATCAAACTGTGTGCCGCCGGATTAGTATCTTGACGTGGAATACAAAAACCCAAGGCAAATTCTAAAACTTCACATTCATTAAAATTATCTAAACCATTGGCAATAAAACGTTCGCGTAATTTTTTACGGCGTCCAGCGTGGATTTGGGCATTGAGTTTTGTTTTGGTATCTTGCATAATTCAACCTTAATGACTACTATTTTTATCTTTTTCGTATTCGCCTTTGATGTATTCTAAGTCGGCCTCTAAACCAGCCAGTTCCTGTTGTAGTTCAGTATTATGATCTTGTAAACGTTTGACTTCTGCGTGGTAATGGGCAATAAAGCCAAACTGGATTAAAAGTGAAACAATCAATACGACAAACAAAGTGGTCGTAATTGTTGCAAATAAACGTAAGCGTTTAATTAAATCTTCTTTTTGCATCTCTTTAAGCATAGCACTTCCAGCCATTTTTTACCAAACGAAAACATAGACATTATTATGGCTTGGTATACTGCGGTGTTTTTAGGATTGGTTCAGGGGTTAGCCGAATTTTTACCAATTTCATCCAGTGGACATTTGTTGTTGTTTGAAAGTTTATTCGGGATTACCGATGGCGGTTTATTATTAACTTTAATCTTACATATTGCTACGTTATTAGCAGTGGTTGTTGTGTATCGGCAACGTTTATGGCAGTTAATTCGTCATCCGTGGAATTTAGTCACCGTACAATTAATTGTCGCCACTGTAATTACTTGTGTTATTGTAGTTGTGTTTCACAATGTTATTGATAATTTATTTACCTTATCAGCATTACCGTATGCATTCTGTGTAACTGGAATTTATTTGTTATTGCCGTGTGCATTGCGGCTTCAACAATTTAATGCAAGTAAAAAACAGAGTTGGTGGCAACCAGTGGCAATGGGTTTGGCACAAGGGGTAGCGGTTGTGCCAGGTTTATCGCGTAGTGGTTTAACAATCACAACCGGACGATTGAGTGGTTTATCATCTTCTGCAGCAACTGATTTTTCGTTTTTAATGTCTATTCCCATTATTTTAGCCTCTTTGGTATACGAATTATGGCAAGGGGGGAGTATCAGAAATCTAGGTATTGGTAATCTGTGCTTAGCGTTTCTGATGGCGTTTATATCGGGGATTGTCGCGATTAAAACAATGTTAAACATCACCCGTAAAATTGATTTACGGTGGTTTGGTTATTATTTGCTTTTATTAGGTGGCGGCTTGCTGTTTAGCCGTTGGTTTAATTAGAATTGTTTTGTGAAATCAGATTTTAAAGGTTCACGGGTTGTGGGACGAATTAAACTGGAAATGGGTTTTTCGATTGAATGTGTGGTTGGTGTTTCTATGCCTAATGCATTAGGCTTTAAATGTTTTAATAAATCTTTAATTGATGCTTTGCCAGTGCGTTTTGTCAACCATTCTGCTGAAAAGCGTTTGGCAATTTCGTCAGCTGAGATACCAGTACTTAATGCTAAAATTTCCCAGTTCAACATTGCATAACCTAGATATTCAATCATTTGTTGTTGGCGTTCTTCGTTATAGGGATGTTGGTTAAAATTAATTCCATAGGCAATATCCGCAATATCACCAGCACTTTTGTTTAAACCTAAACTAGCCATTAAGATTGCGGCTTTCGTCGGAATTTTTTCTTCGGTTAAAAATTTTTCAGCAATTTCTTTAATGTTATTATTCATTTGTGTTCTCCTTATTTTGATTTATGTTATCAAAGTCAATGCCAAAGCAAAATGGTGCATAAATTTCTTTACTTGGTAAATTTGCAGTTAACATTTTGGTTACAAAACGTTTGCGGTTATATTTAACATCGACACGATAAATATCAAAATTTTTACCATCGCCATAGTCATCGACAACGTCAAATAGAGTATAGAAAGTTTTGTCGGTTTTAACACAACCCGAACTACCTTGCAAGATGTAAGAGTGTTTTTCCTCATCAATTAAAATTTTGCGTTTGTGCATATGACCAAAGAAGACCACATCACATTTTTTATCTTTGAAATATTTGCGCAAATCTTTTTCGTTAAATTCTAATTGCGTATCAATTACTTTGCCAGTTTCATCGTGGCAATAGTGGGTAAATAAAATCTTTGCACCTTTATAATCAATTTTTAATTCCAACGGCATTTGCGAAATAAACGCTAAATCTTCACGATTTAATGTGGCGAAAGTTGCTTCAATTAAATCTTTGTTTGCATACGTCATTGCGGTTGCTGATTCGTCATATTTCGTTACGCGTTGTTCGTGGTTGCCAAGTACGCAATTGACTTTGTATTTTTTTAACAAACGCAAGCAAGCCGCACTGTCTGGTCCGAAAACAATTGCATCACCTAAATAATAGGTTGCAGTAATTTTACGATTACGTTTAATGTCTTTTAAAATTGCTTCCAAGGCTTCTAAGTTACCGTGAATATCACCAAATACTGCAATAGCCATAATGGGCATTATAACAGTTTTTTACGCTTTTTACAATCATTATATCGGCTTACAATAAAAACTAAAACACCAATCACGATCGCACCAGCTACGGTTAAGAGGTAATATAACGGACGATTCGGGTAAATATCCACAAATTCGATGATTTCACCGTTAGTCCATAGATAGACATATTCACCATTGTCGTCAGTAATCAATTGTACTGCGTTACTGTCGCTATGACGTCTTTCAGAAGAGTAACCAACGATATAAAGAAAAACATCGCTATCTGGTAATAAAGCAATGGGATTGAATACCGTTTGGGTGTAAATCATTTTAAATGGGCGAACGTGTTTATCCAAAGTTGAGGCAGGTGCATTTTGAATGGTTAAATCAATGGCGTAAGTATTTTCATTTTCCATTGTGCTACGTGGTTCAATTTGTGTGATTTTGGTTGCGGTTTCATCAGTAATAGCTTCGTGCTCTGAACGTACAGCACCTAACCATTTAGTTAGTTCTAAATCTGCGGTGGAGCCCAATGGAATCGCTTTAATTTGTAAAAAAATCGTGGTGTTTAGCGGATTGTTTTGTGGGTAATTTTCGGTGGCATCGTCATTAAAGGTTTGGCAAGCTGACATTGAAATAGCCACCAAAATTACACATAACAGTACACCAAGTTTTTTCATTTACTCTCTATTATATTACAGAACTAAGGCAATGAATATCAATTTATCTGATTTTGTTAGCGTAAAATTACGTTACCGGAACGCGCCGAAATCGTATCGCCTTCCGCCAAAACTACAGTAGTATTATGTTTATATTCTTTTACATAATCGTTAATGCGTAAATTAAATGCTTTGTTACCTTCATCGGTTGCCATCACTTTGTATTCACCTGGTCTAATTTTACTACGTTTACCCACAGTATAGGTTTCATTCATTTGTAAAATAAAATCATCTTTTTTTAAAGATACACCAGCGTTTTTGGCTTCGCGTTCTGCTTTAATGATTGCGGCGGTAGTTATAATTCCAGCTAATAAAAAGACACCGGCCAAAATGGCTGGAATAAGAATCCATAATTGGTTTAAGTGACCAAAGTAAGCGCCTACCGCTAAACCAACACCCGCACCGACTAAATTGTAAAAAATGACATTAAATACATATTTCATAGGTTAATTATAACATATTAAAAAATAAAAGCGAACAAAAAATCAATCTTCAAGTTTCTTCGGACGGTAGTCATCTTTGAAGTTGTGATAATGTCCATCTTTATCTTTATAGGTAATGATAGTTGCCAGATTAACGTTTTCCATACTGCGGAAAATGTTGCGTTCAATTTGTGGGTCAGTGGCTTTTAAATTGGCAATTAACTGTTTTACGGCTTTACGTTTGGAAGTTAGGTGATCGCTAACTGTATTTATTTCGGTAAATTTGCAAGCACATTGAATAAAATTAAGTTGGTTTACATCGCGCCAACGAATAATGTCTTGTTCGCGGATCAGGTACATTGGACGAATCAATTGCATTCCAGCAAAATTGGTACTGTGTAATTTAGGCATCATTGTTTGAATTTGTCCGCCATAAAGCATTCCCATTAAAATGGTTTCAATCACATCGTCGTAGTGATGGCCTAAGGCAATTTTATTACAACCCAGGGCTTTAGCTTGGTGGTAGAGATGTCCACGACGCATTCGCGCACAAAGGTAGCAGGGTGATTTTTCTACTTTAAAAACATTCTCAAAAATATCAGTTTCAAAGACCTGAATTGGAATGTTTAAGTTTTTAGCATTACTTTCAATTAAAGCACGATTTTTTGCGCTGTAGCCGGGATCCATTACCAAGAATACTAATTCAAACGGAATCTTGTTATGACGTTTTAATTCTTGAAAGAGTTTTGCCATTAACATACTATCTTTACCACCCGAAATGCAAACGGCAATTTTATCGTTAGGTTGAATTAAATCATACTCGCAAATGGCACGACAAAATTTTGCCAGCAATGTTTTATGAAATGTTTTGCGAATGCTGGTTTCAACTTCTTCAGCTTTGTTCAAGACTTTGTTCATAACTGTTTTTAGTTTAACATATCCGGTTAAACAAAGCACGAAAAATAATCATTCTTGCTTTTTTAAACTAAATCAATTAGAATATTTTATTAGGAGTAAAAATGGACGAACAAAATACAAATACAGAAAAATTACATCGTTTAAACGTTAATATGAAAATTGGTCGTCTCTATAACGAGATTGCAGGCGGTCATCATACGTTAGAAGAAAAGTTGCAATTGATGGACGATATTGAAAACTTATATGCTCAGATTCAAGATAAATCAACTTATATTGATTCACTTAATCGTAAACGCCAAAGAATTATTGCCAATCATCAAAGCACTCCTGACGAACAAACAAAAGTAACCAACAAAGACGATGCTGGTACAACATTGTAGTTGAGGAAAAAATATTACAATACATATGCAACTAAATTAGATAATGGGGTAATGACTTTTACTTTGGTTAATTGTTTAGGAAACGTTTTAAATTTGAGTGACCAACAATTTAATGATTGTCGAGCATCGCATTACATAAGGTGTTCATAATGCAATTTGCCGAAATTTAGTCTTGCATTTGTGTTTGTAGTGTGTTAATATGTCGCCCATACAGGAGATAAATTATGAGCAAATTAAAGCATTTGAACACAACTTTTTATCGCGATAAAGCATTACAACAAATTACTGCAAGATTCGTTACTAAGGAATATAATGACTTACATCAAACCGAACTTGGTCAAGTTAAACAATTATGGAACCAAACCTATGGTGGCGTTTTATCAGGCAAAGCAATTACCATTAAAAATCAAGATTGTAAAACCCAACAAGATGTTTTGGTAAATACTGTTGACCGTATGAGATTGGTTTTACCTTTACTCGGTCAGGATGATAAAAACAGTAAAAAACAATTGGTTAATCGCAAACGTTTATATAAATTTGCGTTTAATCCAAATGAAATAGATGTTTTGAAAGGGCGTCTTTTTGATACCCGCGTTGAAAAAAGTTTAGCAGTAGAAAGACAATTATCGCGTGCCCTTGGCAAAGATGCCGAGCAAATTTTCTAAACATTTAAAAAGACCGACTAGCGCGGTCTTTTTTATGTTCGGATTAGGTTTGGAATGGCAGGGGTAGCAGGATTCGAACCTACGAATGCGAGAGTCAAAGTCTCGTGCCTTACCGCTTGGCGACACCCCTACGGTAACAATGGTTATTATACTATATCTGTTGCAGTTTGTAAAGAATAATTAGTTTTTATTTTTTGTCAGTATCATATAAATTTTTGTTAAATAATTTTTGTGGCGGTTTACTTGAATTTATGATATAATTAAAAATAGGAATATCTGTTAACAAGTTACCAGATAGATCCTATTCACTGATGTTTAATCATAGGGGTATCGCCAAGCGGTAAGGCAAATGGCTCTGACCCATTCATCGTAGGTTCGAATCCTGCTACCCCTGCCAAGAAAATTTACATACACAATCATTTACACTTTGTCCGAATCATTGATGGGCAATTAGTAGTTGAACCAATCACTGCAATCGTCCACATTCACCAAAAGAACTACTGTGGCGGTTATTTGTGGTTAAATCTGTGATTAACAAATCCGAACTCATCAATATTAAATTTATCAAGAAATCTTGTCAGGTGTATCAGGCTTTGAACCTACGCTGAATTATTTTAAAAATTGGTGGCAGGATTAAGGAACAAGTAAAGAATATAGTGGTAATTTTTAATCACACCAAGGATAATATTATTTATCTTGCAATTGGTAATTATCATATGATATAATAAGCACCAAAATTTTGCGAAATAAGTTTGACTAATTAGCATGTAAAAGTTAATCTTTAGGAGGTGGTAAAAATGGGGGCAGTAAATTATGCAGTATCTGCGGAAGATGTGGCTAAATACTTTCTTTATAAAAAGCCATTAACACATAAACAGTTACACAAATTACTTTTTTTCGCATATTTAGAATATTTACAGAAAAATAATACCGATGTTAATCATTTGACTAATAAATTGTTTGAAAATCAATTTCAAGCATGGGTGCACGGACCAGTTTATGCTCCGATTTATCCAATCTATGCAGATTTCGGAAGTTCATTGATTGAATTATTCGGTGAAGATGTTTCAATTGATGAAAACATTGCTGAATTTTTAGATAGTATTTTAGATAAATATAATTTTGATGGTGATGAATTAGAAAATTTATCACACGAAATGCTAGCATGGAAAAAAGCACGCAACGGTTTATCCTATTGGGATATATCTAATAATCCGATACTTGATGAAGATATTTTTAATTCAAAGGTATAACTTATGAAGTTTGATTTTACATATGAGTATTTATGGAAGTCGGTTTCTCTCGGAAATCGTAGTGACGATTTTACAAATTTTTACAAGGATGCAGCTGGGTTTGTTAAGTGTTTTAAAAGATTTCAAGAATGGATAGATTTTTACACAAAAGAATCTAAAAGTTCATTCCGAACATTACCACACATGCACCCGATTAATGGTGATAGAGAAAAAATCATTATAAATAAAATAATAAAAAAACAACACGAAGGTCGAAAAGATTTTGACAAGGTATGGATGCAACGTTTTAGCTTCGCTGAATTTTGGCAACTTGGATTAAAAAATGGATTTAGAATTATTGGGATTTTTACTAGGGAAAATGGAGATGAAATCTTTACATTATTAATTCTCGATGTACATCATCTACTTTCACCCGATAAAAATTATAACGATGAAAATTATCAAAATAATAAATTTAGTGTATACTATAAGGAGAATAAATAATGGATAAGGAATTTCAATTTGCAAAAACACAAGAAAAATTAGTTGAAAAAATCAAACAAATTATTAATGATGAAAATAATCCAAAATATGTTCGTAGCGCATTTAAATCTTGGCTTGAATGGTTTGCATTTCTTAATACACAAATTAAGAAAAATGTTTTTAAAGATTTACCAGAGGAATCAAATTTATTTTATCGTGCTTTCGTTATACCAAAGCAAGAGTTTTATGCAATACAAATTTGGGAAAAACATCAAACACTTCCACTAGTGCGTTGTGTTAAAACTTTATATGCAAATAAATTAGATGAAACAAATTGGACTGAAAATGTAGTGCCAGAAAACAGAAAGAGGGCATAAACATTATGTTCACTTTACATTAATTAACATTAATTATTCTCTGTCAACTAAAACCCAAGCCGAACCAGGAAAATGGTCAACTTCGTGATTAACTATTTTTAGTTAATTTTTCCTTGTACCATTTGGCAAAATCATCCAGAGCCGTTCCCCAATAATGGGCTTCTTTTTCGTAATCTTCCGCTTGTAATTCAGATAAGGTTTTTGTTTCTCCATCTGGAATAT
>JAEEMI010000009.1 GCA_016283155.1 Clostridia bacterium | reverse complement strand
AGTTGAACAATCTGATTTGGAACAAAGTGCTAATGTTGATATTGGTCGTGAAATGTAATTTATTGACGACACTATAAAACACTGTACATATTGTTTTTATTTAATTTCTATAATGCGGTCCATGATTTGGTGCAAGCGGTCGGTGATTTGTAACATTTGTGGGCAAGTTCCATTTTGATGAAAGCCAAGCAAGGTTAATGAACCGCCAGCTTTCAGGTTACCACTGCAACATAAAATATTTTCATAATCCATAACGGCAGCACTGGAAAATAAATTAGGGTTAAACGTACCTGCCGATTGCATGCAATTATTAAAAGCGAAAAACATTTTATCTAAACTATCAATGAATAGTACTACGTCTTTTCCAATGTCGGCCTGTTGTTTAGCTTGAAAGAACGCCAATAAACAAGTCATAAGTTTTTCGCGGCTGCTATAATTGGGTTTGGTAAAATAAGCGTTTGGTATGTCAAAATTGGTTGGGCGACTATCGAGTGATAACAATATTGGAATGATGTGGTCGGGCAGTGCCGCAATAATTTGGGCAGTTTTGGTTGCAATATCCGTATTGTCAGTGGCAGGAATCATAATTGATGTGCCTAAATTGATGGTGTTACCGCATAAATCTAGGCTTTGGTTGTTTTTTATAACTGGCGCTTCATCATAATTAACATGTTGTACATTGATGATTTCGCAAACGACATAGTTGGCAGTGGCTGGATTAAACGAAATGCGTGCTTGTAAACGGTCACCGGTTTTTAAATGGAAAAATGCAGTAAATTCAATCGTAATTAAATATGATTTACGGTCATCGGTAATAAAAATTGCGTTACCTTGGTCTAATAAATGAACATAACCATCTAAAGGAGCAGATGCAGTACTACTGTTGACTTCGCTAAAATCAGTGTTTAATTTTTGGATTTCGTTCTCAAAAAGTAGTGACAGCAAATGTTGAATTGACATAGGGCATATTTAATGAAAAATCGGTAGCTTGTCAAATAAAATCGAGATCGTTAGCAACTGAAATGGTCGAAAAAAAAGTTGACACATAACACGTAATATTGCATAATAAAAACACTTGCTATAAAAGGAGAAAATTAGAAAAATGGCAGAAAAAGAAAAATTTGATAGGAGCAAGCCACACGTAAATATTGGTACGATTGGTCACGTTGACCATGGTAAAACCACTTTAACGGCGGCTATTTGTTCTACTTTGGCTTTGGACGGTAACGCTGCAGCTCGTAAGTATGACGAAATTGATAACGCTCCAGAAGAAAAAGCTCGCGGAATTACGATTAACACGGCTCACGTGGAATATCAAACCGCAAAGCGTCACTATGCACACGTTGACTGCCCCGGTCATGCTGACTATGTCAAGAACATGATTACCGGTGCTGCTCAAATGGATGGTGCAATTTTGGTTGTTGCGGCTACTGATGGTCCAATGCCACAAACACGCGAACACATCTTGTTGGCTCGCCAAGTTGGTGTTCCATACATTGTTGTGTTCATGAACAAATGCGATTTGGCTGATGACGCTGAATTGCAAGATTTGGTTGAAATGGAAATCCGTGACTTGTTAACCAAGAATGGTTTCCCAGGCGATACTTGCCCAATCATCAAAGGTTCAGCGGCAAAAGCTTTGGCTGCTGCTCAAGCTGGTAACCGTCAATCACCAGATTTAAAATGTATCGATGAATTGATGGCTGCAATTGACCAATACATTCCTGATCCAAAACGTGATGTTGATAAACCGTTCTTAATGCCGGTTGAAGACGTCTTCACAATTACTGGTCGTGGTACTGTTGCTACTGGCCGTGTAGAACGTGGTCAAGTTAAAATCGGTGACGTGGTTGAAATCGTTGGTTTAGGTGCAAACAAAACAACTACCATTACTGGTATTGAAATGTTCCGTAAATCATTGGATTCAGCTATGGCTGGTGATAACGCAGGTTTATTGTTGCGTGGTATTGAACGTAAAGATATTGAACGTGGTCAAGTTTTGGCTGCTCCAAAATCAATTACTCCACATACCGAATTCACCGCTGAAGTTTATGTTTTGAAAAAAGAAGAAGGCGGACGTCATACTCCATTCTTCAATGGTTATCGTCCACAATTCTACATCCGTACAACCGATGTTACTGGTGTAATCGAATTACCTAAGGGTGTTGAAATGGTTATGCCTGGCGACAACGTTTCGATGACTGTAAAATTAATTTCTCCAGTTGCTATCGAAAAAGGTATGCGCTTCGCAATTCGTGAAGGTGGTCACACCGTTGGTTCGGGTGTTGTTGCTGACATTATTAAATAATCGTCAAAACACGAAACATCAAAAAGGGTCGAGTTATCTCGGCTCTTTTTTTTGCAGTAGTAATTTTTAATAAAAATATTATGCTGTTTCTTGTTGTATATATTGATATTGACGTAACCTCAGCGTTGATTTATAATAAATCAATCACGTGATATTTGTGAAAATATCAATGAAAGGAGAAAAAATGGCTACTGTTATGTTTGATGATTTTGTTAAGGAATTGAAAAAATTAAATCCTAGTGTAGAAATTATTGTATGTGATGCCATGAATGAATGCATTACGAGTTCAGTTGCTCCGTATAAGTTATTTTTACCCAAAGATTATTATTGGTATCATGCGAATGAAAAATGTGCGTTCATCAATAAAAAGGATAATAATGGCAATGCACCTTTGGCTTATTCAGTAGTTTTAGTTGAAAAAACACAGAATCAAACTCAAGCACTAAAAAAGACGATTTCACCGATGGTTGAACCAAGTCGTGAGATGTAAACTAAATTAAAATAATCTAAGCCCTGCGTATATATGTGGGGCTTTTTATTTGTAAAAAAATGGTGTTGAGGCGGATAAACTGTGTTATTTTTGTAGTTAAATTTTGGTTTTCAATATTATATTTGGTTTAACCGAATGATAATTTTAATACAGTAGATTAAGCCAATGACTTAAACCATATTGACACTATATGTGTTCTATATTAAATTATTAATGGTAAGGGATAATTATGGAAAAGAAAAAAATATTATTTATTGGTGCTATTTTAGAAATTATTGCTGGAGCGGTTTGGATGATGACTGCGTTAACGTTGATGACTGCAGCCAATTTGTTAGGTCAAGGAGTATTCCTTTGTATCGTTCAATTAATATTATCGGTTGCTATTATTTTTTCTGGGGTTATGTTTTGTGTTGGTAGGATATTTTCAAAAAAAATATCTCAAGAATTGAATGTTCTTATTAATATACTTGCAGAAGTTATTTGTATTGTTATTCAATTCATTATGTTATGTTTTGCAAATTTAGAAACTGTAACTGGAGCTTTGGCGATGGAAACCGGAGTTTTACCAATTGTACTTTTGTTAGTATCATCGTTTTTCTTTTATTTTTGGTTTTCAATTGATTTACAAACTAAAAATGTTCAAAAACAAATTGAGTATCAAGATGATGAAATCTCAAATAAATTAGAAAAATTAAAAAAGTTATATGATGAGGGTGCTATTAATGAACAACTTTACAATGCCGCTAAAGAAAAATTTATAAATAAAATTATTGATTAAAAAATACTGTTAGCATTATAAATTTTATGTTATGATGTTAAATATGAAAAAAATTGTTTTAGATTGTTTGGGTGGCGATAACGGTTTGCCGGCGATGGTAGGCGGAGCATTGGTGGCGTTAAAGCAAAATCCAGAATTGCAATTAGTGATGGTGGGTGATGCGAGTGTGATTAAACCACAAGTGGAGCAATTCGGCGACCGTGTTGAAATTATTGATACCAAAGTTAACATCGCAATGGATGAACATCCGACGACAGCGATTCGTACAAAAACGGACAGCAGTTTGGTGTTGGGTTTAGAGCAATTAAAAACACGTGATGATTGTGGTGCATTTGTTTCGGCTGGTTCAACCGGGGCAGTGTTAACAGGTGGTTTTATGAAAATTGGACGGATTCCGGGAGTTAGTCGTCCAGCTTTGTGTCCAGTTATGCCAACTTTAATTGAGGGACAAGAATTTATGTTGTTGGATGCTGGTGCTAATATGGATTGTACCGCAGTGCAATTGGTGCAATTTGCGGTAATGGCGGATGCATACAAAAAAGCGATGGGAATGGAACAGCCACGTGTGGCTTTGTTAAATGTAGGTACGGAAGAGACTAAAGGTAACGAAGTTGTAAAAACAGCGCACGCAATGTTAATTAAATTACATAATGCTGGGATAATTAATTTTGTCGGTAATGTTGAGCCTGACCAGGTTTTTAAAGGTAGCGTCGATGTAGTGGTCGCTGATGGTTTCTGGGGTAACGTTTTACTGAAGACCAGTGAAGGTATGGCAAAGTTCGTTTTCAAATCTTTGAAATCAATTATTAAATCCAGTTTTAGTGCAAAAATTGGCGCTTTATTTTTGGGTAGAAAATTGAAAAAATTCAAAGCTGAAAAAATGGATAAAACCAATGCAACTATTTTCTTAGGCTTGAAAAAATCGGTCGTAAAAATGCACGGTAATGCGGATGCACGTAAAGTCACTTCGGCTTTGCAATATGCGATGACGGTAGTAGATTTGGATTTACACCAACGTATTGAACAGGCAATTGCTAAAGTTGAAACTTTGTTGGGGGAAAATGCCTAAGCCACGTTTATTGTTAGCTTGTTGTTGTGGACCATGTGCGACAGTGGCAGTCGAACGTTTGTCGGTTGACTATGATGTAACTTGCCTATTTTGGGGCAACAATTTGGATTCACAGGAAGAGTTCGACCGACGCTTGGAAGGTTTATATAAACTGACGGATAAAGTGATTGTTCATCCGTATCAACACGAAAATTGGCAAAACCAAAACTGTGCGCGTTGTTTTCGTTTGCGATTGGAAAATGCTTATGAATATGTACAGAAATTGGGCTTTGATTATTTTGCAACTTCGTTAACTACCAGTCCACACAAGCCCGCGGCATTGATTAACGAAATTGGTACTAGCATTGGTGGTAATCAATATATTCCGAGTGACTTTAAGAAAAAAGATGGTTTTAAGCGCAGCGTCGAATTGTCAAAACAATTAAAAATGTATCGACAAAATTATTGTGGGTGTGTTAAACCATAATATATGAATTTGGAAGCAGGAAATTGTCCAAAGTGTCACGAGTATTTGTTGTTAAAGCAAAATACACCTTTTTTGGTTTGTCCAAAATGTGGCGAAACAATTTCGGCGCAAGCAGCAAATGCAATTGTGGAAAGTCGTTGTGCCGATGCTAATCAAATTAATTCAATTATTGCGGAATGTGTAGCTTTGGAAATGACATATGGTCCCGATTTACCATTTATGTTGTTGTCGAAAGTTGTTAGCAATTTTCCGCACTTGGAAAGTCCGGCTTATTTGTTAGTTAAACTATCTGGTTATGATGCTGGTGTGGTTTATGATTATTTAAAAGCTTTTGCTAATACGAAAAGTGATCCGATGAATGTACCTTGGGCAGAAAGTTTTTTAGATAATTGTTTGGACTACCAAATGATTGATGCGGCTGATTTATTCCGTAATTATGTTCACAACAAAGTGCGCAAAGAAAAACAAGCGCATTATTTAAATTTAATTGATGAATTGGTAAAAGAATATACGGCTAAATCAGATAATCCCAATTCGACTAAATGGTTGCTGACATTGTATATTGTATCCAGTGTGATTAATATCGCAATGTTTCCAGTTATGATGTTATTGTCGGGATGGTTATCGCAGAAACTTGATTTTTATTACATAATTAACATTATTTTGGGACTGGTCGTTGTGTCGGCGGAAATCCTTTTAATTTTTGTACACCATAAAATTTATGGTAATCGTTTGAGTATCTCGCAAACGGAACGTTTATTAATGGTGATTTTTATGTGTTCAATGGTATTTGCCGTTGGTTCAGTCGTAATGGGAAGTATTTGGAAAATTACATTATAAATTATGAAAACACAGACATTTACAGTTAAACAGAAAACTAATGTGAGTACGCTCTTGAAAGCTAATCTTTTGGGCGCGGGATATGTTTTTGTGCAACAAATTTTAAAACGTAAAGATGTAAAAGTAAATGGTGTACGTGTTAATCGTGATGTCAATTTGGCAGTCGGTGATGTTGTACAAATTTATTATGCCGATAATGCATTACGAACTTGGCAACCTTATCGAATGATTTGGGAGGACGATAATGTTGCAATTGTGTTTAAACATCAGGGAATTGAAACCAGCAGTCCGACCGGTGAAAATACTTTGGAACATTTGCTGGGATATACAGCCGTACATCGATTAGATGTCAATACCGAAGGTTTAGTCGTTTTTGCTAAAAATGCGACGGCAGAAAATGCTTTGTTAGATGCGTTTGCTAATGGGCAAGTGCATAAAACATATTTAGCTTTATGTTTCGGAACATTAAAAAAATCGCCTGTAACCTTAACAGGATATTTAACAAAAGATAAAGATGCGGGAATGGTAGTAATTGAGAAAACGAAACAGCCTGGTGCTTTGCCGGTGAAAACAGTTGTGGAATATGTACGTCCCAAAGGCGAATTTTCGTTAATTAAAATTCGTCCGTTAACTGGTCGTACACATCAAATTCGTGCTCATTTAGCAACAATTGGCTTATACATTGTCGGTGATGGCAAATATGGTAAAGCCGAACTAAACCGTCTGTATCAACAAAATAAACAATGCCTTTGTGCAACAGAGATAGAGTTTGCATTTGCACCGCAGTCTTTGCTATACTATCTCAATGGACGAAAGTTTACCACAGAACCAACCTTCATCTAATACAAATGGACCTCGTTTCGTCCATTTACACGTACACACAGAATACAGTCTGCTTGATGGTGCTGCACGTATTTCTAAATTAGTCAAAATTGCTAAAGAACAGGGGGCAGGTGCGTGTGCAATTACTGATCACGGTAATATGTATGGTGCCTATAAGTTTTATCAAGCCTGTAAAGGTGTTGGGATTAAACCGATTATTGGTTGTGAAATTTATATTGTTGATGATATGAATAAGCGTGAACCCGGTGAACACCGTGGTCATATGATTTTGTTGTGTAAAAACAATACTGGTTACATTAATTTGTGTAAAATCAACACGGCGGCGTGGACGAAGGGCTTTTATTATAAACCGCGGATTGACTATGATTTCTTGGAAAAACATTGCGAGGGCTTAATTTGCTTTTCAGCTTGTTTGGCAGGACACATTCCATATTATTTAAATCTTGATGAATATGACGAAGCAAAAAAATATGCTGTGCGTTTGCAAAAAATGTTTGGCGAAGATTTCTATTTGGAATTACAAGACCACGGTATTCCGGAACAAAAGAAAGTTAATCGTGGTATTTTGAAATTAGCTGATGAACTGAAAATTGAATTGGTTGCTACTAATGATATCCATTATTTATATAAAGATGATGCCGAAATGCAGGATGCATTACTATGTATTGGAACCCAGCGAAAGGTCAACGATGTTGATCGTATGCGTTTTGAAACTGACCAGTTTTATTATAAATCTGGCGCGGAAATGGCAGCTTTATTCCCCGATGTACCGCAAGCAATTAGTAACACTGTTGTTATCGCTGATAAATGTAATTGTGACCCATTTGCTCGTGCCGACTTGATTCCAGCATTTACTTCGCCGACAGGAGAAGATAATATTACCTATTTCAAACGTAACGCAGAAGAAGGTCTGAAACGCTTATATGGCGAAATTACACCCGAAATTCAAGCACGTTACGAAAAAGAATTGTATGTTGTGGAAAGTCAAGGTTTTATTGATTATTACCTCATTGTTGCGGACTTTATGCGTTTTGCGCGCGAGAATGATATTCCAATTGGACCTGGACGTGGTTCAGGTGCTGGCTCAATTTTGGCATATGCTCTGGGCATTACAAAACTTGACCCATTAAAGTATAACTTACTGTTTGAGCGTTTCTTGAATTTGGAACGTCGTAGTATGCCAGATTTTGATTTGGATTTTTGTAAACGACGTCGTGGCGAAGTAATTGAATATGTAATTGATAAGTACGGACGTGATAACGTCTGTCAGATTGTTACTTTTGGTACAATGAAAGCTAAGGCTGCAATTAAAGATATTGCACGTGTGTTTGATGTGCCATTTACTGAAGTGGCAAAAATTACAAAACCGATTGAGATTAATCAAAAACAAAAGTCACCATATTTGGAATACATTTTTGGTTTAAAAGATTTGTCCAAAATTACAGATCCAGAAAAATTGGCGAAAGAGAAAGCGAAGTTTGATGATTTGTATAAACCAGAATTGGCTGAAATGTACAAAAATGATCCAATGGTCAAAAAGATTGTTGATATGGCAATTAAGGTAGAAGATTTCCCACGTAACTGTAGTGTACACGCGGCTGGTGTTGTGATATGTAAACGTGTGGTTGGTGAAGCTTGCCCATTAGCAAAAAATGGTGGTGTAGTAACAACACAATACGACAAAACCGAAGTTGAAGAATTAGGTTTCTTGAAAATGGACTTCTTGGGTTTAATTACTACTACGGATATTAATGGTGCTATTAAAGCCGTGGAACACCAACTTGGCAAGAAAATTGATTTTTACCATATGGAATACAATGATCAAAATGTCTTCAAGATGATTAGTGCTGGTGAGACTGATGCGGTGTTCCAATTAGAAAGTCAGGGTATGAAAAAATTTATGAAGTTGTTAAAACCTGACTGTATTGAAGATTTAATTGCGGGTGTATCATTGTACCGTCCAGGTCCAATGGATATGATTCCAGCATATTGTGAGAATAAACACCATCCAGAGAAAACTGTTTATGAACATCCATTGTTAAAAGACATTTTAAAAGAAACTTATGGGCAAATTGTTTATCAAGAACAGGTTATGCAGATTTTCCAAAATTTAGCAGGTTATTCTTTGGGACAAGCGGATATTGTGCGCCGTGCAATGGGTAAAAAGAAAGTTGCCGAAATGGAAAAACAGAAAAAGATTTTCCTTTATGGTAGTGAAGAAATGAAAATTAAAGGTGCAGTGAATAATGGCGTGCCAGCTGATGTGGCGGCAAGTATTTTTGCCAAGATGGAAAAGTTTGCTGGTTATGCATTTAATAAATCGCACGCGGCTTGTTATGCGTTTTTGGCTTATCAAACAGCCTATTTATTACATTATTATTATCCGTTCTTTATGGCTTCAATGATCAGTAACCGCATCGATAAACGTGATGATATGACACATTATATTACTGAAGTGCGTGTAAAGGGCCGCTCAGTAATTTTACCACCAGATATTAACAAGAGTGCTGCCGAATTCGTCGTTGATGCGGATAATAAATCAATTCGTTTCGCTTTATCTGCTTTGAAAAATGTTGGTGAAGGTGTGGTAAATGATATTATCGCCGAACGTGATAAAAATGGTGAATATACTTCGTTCTTAGATTTCTGCAAACGTGCGCCAATTGAAGCGTTAAATAAACGTTGTTTGGAAAGTTTGATTTTATCTGGTTGTTTTGATGGTTTAGGTGCTCACCGAAGTCAATTAATGAGTGTTTATCCGGCGGTAGTAAAAGCTGTAACAAATGATAAAAAAGCAGCGGATATGGGACAGATGAGTTTGTTTGGCGTGGAAACTGAAACGGTGGTCGATGTACCGATGCCTAATGTTAAGGAATACGACCAAAATACAAAATTGCGTTTTGAAAAAGAATACGTTGGTATGTATTTAAGTGGTCACCCATTGGATAAATATATGGACCAATTTAGTCAGTTTAGTTTTGATATCTCAAAAATGCCACACGAGAGTGAAACTGAAGATGGTGAAAATGCGGCTGCGGTTGGAGAAAATGAGGAAGAAAATGATAACGCACCAGAATTTGAAGATGGTTCCAGTGTGGTGATGGGGGCATTGATAACAGAAATTAGAAAAGTTTATACTAAAAAGAACCACGAAGAAATGGCAATCTTAAAAGTTGAAGATTTATATGGTACGTGTGATGTTATGATGTTTCCCAAAAATTGGGCACGTGTTAAAAGTACAGTCGAAGAAGAAAGTGTGGTAAAAATTCACGGTACATTATCAATGCGTGATGGACAAAGTCCGTTGATTGTAGCAGATAGTTTAGAATTGTTAAACCAACAACAAACGCCAGCATTGGAAGTTCCTGTTAGTCATCAACGTAAATTATATTTACGATTTAATTTACAAGATGAAGTTGTGAAAGCTGATTGTTTTAATGCGTTGACTTCGTATACTGGTGATATTCCAGTAGTGATTAAAGATACTGCCACTGGTAACGCTTTTGCTCCAGAAATTAAGATTCGCGAATGTAAAGCAATTATGTATGAACTAAATCAAATTTTGGGCGAAGAAAACGTTAAATTACAATAATTAATGAATTGTTGCAGAATTAAATCTTTTGTGATATGCTTATCCCTATTATGTTGCAAAAGAATGAAAAAATTCGTAACGTGGCAATTATTGCTCACGTTGATCACGGTAAAACTAGTTTGGTCAATGAATTATTAAAACAAGGTGGTGCGTTTAATGACCATCAAGTCGTTGCTGATCGCGTAATGGACAGTAATGCTTTGGAACGTGAACGCGGTATTACAATTTTAGCAAAAAACTGTGCTGTGCGCTATAAAGGTGTCAAGATTAATATTGTGGATACCCCCGGGCACGCGGATTTTGGTGGTGAAGTCGAACGTTCTTTAAAAATGGTTGATGGTGTTTTGTTGGTTGTGGATGCCTTTGAAGGTCCAATGCCACAAACCCGTTTCGTTTTGGAAAAAGCGTTGGAATTAGGACATAAAGTAATTATTGTCATCAATAAGATTGACCGTCCTGACGCCCGTATCAAGGAAGTTGAAGATGAAGTCTTGGCTTTATTAATGGATTTGGATGCTAGTTCAGAACAATTAGATAGTCCTTTTGTTTATGCTAGTGCGCGTAATGGTGTATCTGGTTTGACAGTGGAAAGTGCTAACAAAGATATGCAACCGTTATTGGATAAAATTATTGAGTATTTACCGGCTCCAGAATATGATGATGCGGGTAGTTTCCAAATGTTAGTATCGGCAACACAATACAGTGAATATGTTGGAAAAATGGCAGTTGGTAAAGTTACCAGTGGTCAAATGACAGTTAATGCAAGTGCGGTGCGGGTAAACTATCACGACGCAGCAATTAAAAATAATTTCAAAGTAACACAAATTTGTGAATTTATGGCAATGAATAAACTGCCGATCGAAAAAACACAAGGCGGTGATATTGTTTGTATTTCGGGTTGTGCTGATGTCGGTATTGGTGACACTATTTGCGATGCCGCAAATCCAAAAGCTTTGCCATTTACTAAAATTAGTGAACCCAGTGTTGAGATGACTTTTTTGGTTAATGACAGTCCTTTGGCAGGTAAAGAGGGTAAATATGTTACTAGTCGTCATTTACGTGACCGTTTATACAAAGAAGCTGATAAAGACTTAAGTTTAAAAGTTAGTGATACTGATTCGACCGAAGCGTTCAAAGTTTGTGGTCGTGGGGAAATGCATTTGTCAATTTTAATTGAAAACATGCGTCGTGAAGGATACGAATTTGCGGTTAGTATGCCCAAGGTTTTGTACAAGAAAGATGAAAATGGTAAATTAATGGAACCAATGGATAAAGCCTTCATTGATGTTCCTGAAGTTAGTATGGGCGCCGTAATGGAAAAAATGGGTGCACGTCGGGCTGAATTAGTAACGATGACTCCGCACGGTAGCCGTTTGAAATTGGAATTTATTATTCCAGCACGTGGTTTGTTTGGTTATAAGAGTGAATTGTTGACTGATACCAAAGGTGAAGGTATTTTGAATACCATTAGTAATGGTTACGATTATTACAAAGGTGATATCGCAACTCGTCAGTCAGGTAGTTTAATTGCGTTTGAAGATGGTGAAAGTAATGCTTATGGTTTATACAATGCCCAAAATCGCGGTACAATGTTTATTGGTGCTGGTGTAACGGTTTATGCGGGAATGGTAGTTGGTTCAAATCCAGCGGGTGATGATATTACAGTTAACGTTTGTAAGAAAAAGGAATTAACTAATATGCGTTCTAAGAGTAGTGATGAAGCATTACGATTAACGCCGCCATTAGTATTTACATTGGAAGAATGCTTGGAGTTCATTAACGAAGACGAATTATTGGAAGTCACACCAAAGAATTTACGTATCCGTAAAATTGAATTAGATCACGGTAAGCGTTTACGTCAACGCGGTAAAATTGTGCGTTAAAAATTAGGTTTTCACACATACTGAATATGTGGCGAAAAAGGGTCTAGTTAAAGGTGCACTGATTCTCAGTATCGCCGGTATCCTTTGTCGATTACTGGGAGTTTTGTTTCGAATTCCGTTATCAAATATTGTCGGTAATTATGGTATAGGTTTATACCAGTTAGTTTTTCCGCTTTATTCGTTATTGTTGATTATTTCTTCGGCTGGAATTCCAGTGGCATTATCCAAAATGATTGCGCGTGTACGCGATAATCATCAACACACTAAACAAATTTTTGTTAATGCTTTATTGGCATTAATCGTGATTGGTGCTGTAATTACACTTGCATTTTTGGTTTTAGCACGGCCGATTGCAACTTGGCAAGGTAAACCAGAAATTTGGTTGTTATATATAGCGATTGCACCAGCAGTGTGGTTTGTTTGTGTGATTTCAGCTTATCGTGGCTATTTCCAAGGTTTGAATAATATGTTGCCAACGGCAATTTCCCAGATTATTGAGCAGTTAGTTAAAGTTGTTGTGGGTTTGTGTTTAGCTTTTTGGCTGATTCGTTATAGTATCTTGTGGGCGGTGTTTGGAGCAATTTTAGCAGTAGCAGTATCTGAATTAATTGCTGCCGTAATGTTGGCTGTGATTTATACAATGCGTAATCGTTCTTCTTATCAAACACAAGACTTAACGCAAATTGCGTTAAGTTCGGGGCGTTTATTATCTTGGCGTGTAATTGGTCAAATTTTTAAAATTTCTGCACCGATTATGGTAATGTCATTGGCTTTTCCGTTAGTACAGTTATTTGATAGTTTTTATTTGGTTAATGCTTTAAAACGAAATGGGGTGTCACAAGCAACGGAACTTTATGGAATTGCCACTGGTGCAGTACATACTTTAATTAATTTACCCAGTGTGGTTGGTGTGGCTTTGGCAACGGTGATGTTACCAATGGTGTCACGAGCTTTTAAACAGGGACAGATGCAAGTAATGCGCAAAAAAGTTTTGTTGGTTTTAGGATTTATTTTACTATTTTGCACAACAGTTGCCATTGGGTTGTGGCTTTTCCCTAAATTGATTTTGACGTTATTATATCGGCGGGCTTTTTCGGGACGGCCAGATGAATTAGCAGTTGGAATTTTATTGTTGCGAATTGAAAGTTGGGCGGTAATTCTAATTGGATTGACCCAAGTAGTTGGTAGCGTTTTGCAAGGTGTTGATTATGAACGTGTGCCAATGTGGGCATTGGTTGGTGGTGGTATTGTTAAAATTATTTTTGAAATCATTACATTAAAACCGCTAGGAATTATGGCGGTAAGTATCGCTAATTTGTTGTGTTATGGAATCGCTTTATTAATTAGTGGTAGTGTTTTGATTAAATTATTTGTCAAAGGAAATAACAATGATATGCGAAAAAGTGATTTAATTATGGAGTTCAGTGCTGAATTTGGCACGACTAAAAAAAACGCTAAGGAAATGGTAACTTGGCTTGAAAACCAAATCGTTGACGGAGTTAAAAGTGGCGATGAAGTCGTTCTGGATATTGGCAAGTTCCAAATGAAGAAAACCGCGGCACGACAGTGTCGTAACCCAATGACGGGGGAAAAAATTAAAATTAAAGCCAAAACTAAACCGATATTCAAAGCCAGTAAAAAGTTCAAAGATAGTTTAGAAAAATAAAAAACACCGCCAATAAAAGCGGTGCTAATGGTGTTGGAACACGGTTCGGTCGTTTCCCAAAAAACGATAACCAGTCTAATGGCTCGGTCTGGCGACACTTAATTAGCTCGGCGAAAACTGTTTAGTGCTGCTTGGTTCCCCACCTGACACGATTCACAACCTCACCGACTACTAAGCCGTCAAACGTCAACACCAGCAGAGTCTGTCTATCATTATTCGGTACACGCTCTCAGCCGTGTGGTCAATCCCGGTTAGCGCACGGGTTACAGGCAGTCGCTAATTGCCCATTTATCCAACACTTTATTATGCCACAAATCAAAAGATATTGCAAGCAATCCAGATTAATGTTATAATCAAACAATGATCCACAACTTAGAAGCCGAACAATCCGTGATTGCCGCTGTGCTGTTAGACAATGACTGTCTGGAAGTTTTTACGCGTTTGAAACCTTCGCACTTCTATGCACCTGCGCATCGCATAATTTATGAAGCAATTTGCTATTTAACCAGCAAAAATATTGCGGTCGATTTGGTCACTTTGTCGGAACGTTTAAAAGCCACTGGCAAACTGGAAGCAGTGGGTGGTAATGAATATTTAACCAATTTGATGGACATTATTCCTTCCACGGTTAATTTCCGTCACTATGTTGCAATTTTACGTAAAGATGAAACTCTACGCCGTTTGGACCGTGCAGCTGCGGAAATTTCAAAATCTTTGAATCAACCCGATGATAAACAAAAACAATTTGAAGATGGACACGCAGCTTTACAATATGCTGAAAAGTTAATCTTTGATATCAGTAAAGAAGATGAACGTCAAGAGTTAACCAAGATTGCTAAAGAGTTGCCAACTGTAATGAATAATTTTGATTTGGTGCAGCATAATCCAGAAGCCCTGCGTGGTATTCGTACGGGGTATACTGTTTTGGATAGTGTTACCAATGGTTTACAAAAAGGTAATTTGATTATTATTGGTGCGCGTCCCAGTGTGGGTAAAACCAGTTTTGCGATGAACATCGCGCTGAATGCAGCTTTGAAAGAAAAAGCCAAAGTAGCAGTGTTTTCTTTGGAAATGAACAAAACTGAATTAACCAACCGTGCACTCTGTTCGGTGGCACGTGTTTCTTTATCGCACGCGTTGCACGGGGAATTAACACCAGAAGAGTGGCAACGCTTATGGGATGCGAATGCTAAATTACAAAAAGCAGACATCTATTTAGACGCTAGTGGCTCAATTACGGCGGCGGAAATTATGCGTAAGTGTATGCGCTTAAAACGCGAACGTGGTTTGGATTTAGTGATGATTGACTATTTGGGCTTAATGGGATCAGCTAATGCTAATGGACGCGAAAGTCGACAAGAGCAGGTGGCTGCAAATAGCCGAATGATGAAGATGATGGCCAAGGAATTGGAAATTCCGGTTTTGTTATTGTCACAATTAAATCGTAGTGTTGAGTCACGTACCGCTAAAAATGAAAACGATGAACCAATGTTGTCGGATTTGCGTGAGTCTGGTGCAATTGAACAAGATGCGGATATTGTTCTTTTTATTCATAAACCAAAGACGGAAACACAAAGTGAACAAAACGAACACAGTCGTGATTACGAAGCCAAAATTATCATTGCGAAAAACCGTAGTGGTCCGACACCATATTTCAAATTACAATTTATTGGCGAATTGACCACTTTCTTGAATCCAGAGGATGTAAATAAAAACAATGGTATTGCTTCCGTACCGATTCCAGCAACCAAAGTTAAGCAAGAAGTTTCCGAGGCAATGTTAAAAGTAACACCAATCGTTAATCCGACCGATGATAGTCCATTTTAAACAGTAATTATTCAATGCAAAACAATACTTAAAAAGCCGTGGTTGTTACACGGCTTTAATTTTGTTATTTGGTTTTGGAAGTCGATTTAGTCGTTGATTTTGTTTTTTTGGTAGTGGTAGGTTCTTCAACTTGGGAAATAATATCGTCAGTGATATTATCGTAGGCGTCAGCACGGTGTAATTCGTAACTCTTTCTTTGTGTTTTGTCGGATTTAAGAATTTGTTCGGCGACGTCTTCGGCGTTGATAGTTGGTCCTTTGATACGCTCAATGCGATGATGAATTTTTAGAATGAGATTTTGGATTAAATGGATAACATACGGGCACAACCAAACGATTGCACCCGTAACTCCAAATACAATGCCAGCAATTAATGCCCAAACAGGATTAGAAGGAATGATTAGCACTAACAAGAAAAAAACTGCACCTAAAACAAATAAGGCACTTTCAATAATGGCTAATACTGCTTCTTTTCCTATTTTCATCATTGTTCAATTATTTTGCTGGTTTGCCGCAACCTGGACATCCTTCACATCCCATTGATACATACCTCCTGTACATATATATTAACAGTAATTGAAAATTGTTGCAAATTGTTTACTAACTTTTTGCGGCTATGTATAATGTCTATATGGAAACACCTGCCGTTATTTATGAAGACAATCATTTACTCGTGGTAATTAAACCACAGAATGTGCCAACCGTGGCTGATAGTTCGCACGACCAAAGTTTACAAGAGGCTTTGAAAGCTTATACAGGTGGCTTTGTGGGAATTGTACATCGCTTAGATCGAGTTACTGGTGGCGTAATGGTTTTTGCGAAAACCAGTAAAGCGGCAGCACGTTTAACTGAACAAATCAAAGATGGTACTTTCCACAAAATTTATTATGCGGTCGTTAAAGGAGTTCCAAAACAACGGACAGCAACTTTAGTTAATTGGCTGGCGAAAGATGAAATTCATAATACGGTGGCGGTTGTTCCACAAACGACAACCGGGGCAAAACGGGCTGAATTAACTTATCAAACGATTAATACAGTTGATGGTGATACTTTGGTGGCAGTTGAATTAGCGACAGGACGTTCACACCAAATTCGTGTGCAAATGAAACACATCGGTAATCCAATTGTGGGCGATGCACGTTATGGCGGCAATCGTACTGGGGTAAAAGATATTGCGTTGTGGGCGTATCAATTAGAATTTGACCACCCAACAACACACGACCACTTGAAATTTATTGTTAATCCGCCTGAAGATGGTGCTTGGGCGAAATTTGATTTCAGGAGAAAGCACAAGTGAAGATTTTTGCGCTATCCGATTTCCATTTATCCTTTGGTGTAAATAAACCAATGGATATTTTTGGCGACCATTGGCAAAATTACGAAGCGGAAATTCAGAAGAATTGGAATGCTAAAGTTGGTCCAGATGATATTGGCATTATTGCGGGAGATATTTCGTGGGCTATGCGTATGGAAGAAACACAGGCCGACTTTGACTTTATTCGTAAATTAAATGGCACGAAAATCATTATTCGTGGTAATCACGATTATTGGTGGAAAAGTATTTCTAAAATTCGTGCTTTTGTTGGAGATAGTATTAAAGTCTTACAAAATGATAGTGTGACAATTGGCGATACAATATTTGTCGGTACGCGTGGTTGGCAAACCCCGGAACGTAATCGTACCCAAACTGAAGAAGATAAAAAAATTTATGACCGTGAAGTGTTGCGTTTTGAATTGTCTTTACAAAGTGCGGGCGATAAGGGGGATAAAAAGTTAATTGCGATTTTACATTATCCGCCGTTTAACTGTTTACGTGATGATTCGCCATTTACTAAACTATGTGAAAAATACCACGTGGATGCAGTAATTTATGGACATCTGCACGGCAAAGGCGGACGCGGTGATTTGGTTTATACCAAAAACGGTATCAAATATTATTTGACCAGTACAGATTTGTTACGCCATAATCCAGTGGAAATTACAATGAATTAAACTGTAACTCACGTTTTAGTTTTATTTTGCATAGATAGCAGTATGTTGCTTGAATTTACCAAAATGCAGGGCGTGGGCAATGATTACATTTATGTTGATGCGCGCAAACTAAAAATTGTTAATCCCAATCAATTAGCAAAACGATTAAGCGACCGTCATTTTGGCATTGGTGGCGATGGCTTAGTGTTGTTATTGCCAGCCAAAGCGAGGGCGGATGTAACGATGGCAATGTACAACGCGGACGGTAGTGAAGGTTTGATGTGTGGTAATGCTGTGCGTTGTGTGGCACAGTGGTTGATTGAACGTGGCGAGGTGTCAAATAACCTGGTAAGGATTGCCACTAAGAGTGGAATTAAGTTAGTGCGACGTTTGCGGGAAAATTATTATTGTGTCGAAATGGGCATCGCCAAAGTGTCCGACGTCCAATTAATCGGTATGCACAATTTAACTGCGGTTGAAATTGGCAACCCACATGTAGTTTTGTTTCCAAAATTCAAAATTGAAAATTACGAAATTAGTCGTTTGGGTAAACGGATTGAGCATAGCCATTTATTCCAAAATGGTACTAATGTTGAATTTGTGCGTGTGGTTGGTGAAAACCAATTGCAGATGCGCGTTTGGGAACGCGGGAGTGGGGAAACATTAGGGTGTGGTACGGGAGCTTGTGCGGCGGCAGTTGCCAGTGTGGCACGTGGATTTTGTAACCGTGAAAAACTCATTCGAGTTATGTTACCTGGAGGCGAATTAGTGGTGGATTGTTCACAAGAACACATTCGTTTACTTGGACCAGCGGTAACCGTTTTTCACGGTATCATTGAAGTTAATGGAGTAAAAAATGAAAATTAATCACCACTATTTAAATTTACCAGAGAATTATTTGTTCAGTGAGGTAGCAAAACGGACACGTGAATTCCAAGCCTGTTTCCCCGATGTATCGATAATTAAACTTAGCATCGGCGATGTATCACGACCGTTGCCTGGAGTGGTTGTCCAAGCTATGAAAAGGGCTTGTACAGAAATGGGACACGGAAAAACTTTTCGTGGTTATGGACCAGAAATTGGGTATCCGTGGTTACGTGATGCGATTGCTAAACATTATCGGGAACAATTTCAAGTTGAACTTGATGTTGATGAAATTATTATTAGCGATGGGGCCAAGAGTGATTTAAGTAACTTGTTAGATATTTTTGATCATAATGCAACTGTGGCGATGTGTGATCCGGTTTATCCTGTTTATTTGGAAAGCAACGTAATGTTAGGGCGTAAGCCACAATTTTTTTACGCCACGGCGATCAATAATTTTTTGCCGTTACCAGATGAACATATTACGGCTGACATAATTTATTTATGTAATCCCGCTAATCCAACTGGTGTTTGTTACAGTCGAGCACAGTTAAAACAATGGGTGGATTTTGCACGTCAACGGCAGTCGGTTATTATTTATGATGCAGCATATGCTTGTTTTATTAATGATTCAAATTTGCCGCATAGCATTTATGAAATTGACGGTGCACGCGAATGTGCAATTGAGGTTAATTCGTTTTCTAAGATGGCAGGGTTTACCGGAGTACGTTGTGGGTACACAATTGTGCCAAAAAATTTATGCACTTCGGATGGTGTCAGCTTAAATCAATTATGGCGACGACGTCAGACAACCAAATTTAATGGTGTAAGTTATATTGTTCAACGTGGTGCCGAAGCAGCTTTAACACCGGTCGGTTTGCAATCAATCAATAAAAATTTGGCTTACTACCGTCGTAATGTATGTTTAATTCGTAAAACATTGGATCAATTACATTGGTCTTATGTTGGTGGTATTCATTCACCATATGTATGGGTACGTTGTCCAGGATACAGAACTGCGTGGGAGTGTTTTGATTTCTTGTTAAAAACAACAGGAATTGTATGTACACCTGGTGTTGGCTTTGGTACAGCAGGGGAAAGCTATATTCGTTTAACAGGTTTCAATACATATGCCAATACACGAACAGCTTGTCAACGTTTACTGGCTTTGCAAAATCAAAAAATGCACGAATAAACGTGCATCTTTATCACTTTTTTTATTATAATTTGATTAGCATAATATATTAGTGCAGTCCCAGCATTTATCTGGGGCACATTCAAATGCTTGATCAATAGGTTGTTCTCGTAATTTAGCTTGTTTAGTAATGGTTTTATCTTTGCCACAATGGCATTTACCTATTTGTGCTAATTTACAAGATGATTTATTGATGCATTCGCGGTTGATGTTATGCAATTTCTTGTTCTCTTCCATTATGAATGATACTCCTTTCTTTTAATAGTGGATAGTTTAACTGATGCAACGTTAAATTGCAAGATGTTCTGTAAAACTTTGGTAACCTAGTATGGTTATTAGTTGTTAAAAATAATTTTTTGCCAAGCAGCGATTAAATCTTCGTCAGTTTTATAAATGCTGCGGTTAGCCGCGGATGGCGATGGTAAATTAATAATTTGGATGTTTTCTGCGAAAGTACCTTGCCAATGTTGAATGAAATCATTGTACGCTTTTTTCGAGGTAATAAAAATACGGCGTATGTTAGTGTGTTGAATGATGCGGGGAATGTCTTGAAACACAGTATTAATAATGTTACTGTCAAGTGAACTACCAACTTTTTTCATTTGGCAAGTAACATAGACATCAGACAAAGCAAGATGATGCTTTTTAATTAATGCAGTTTTAGTTATGTTATCAGCGTTAACAAAATCTTCTTGATAAAGTGTGGAAAGAATTTTCCAAAAACGATTGGTCGGGTTGCCATAGAAAAATTGATTTTTACGTGATAAAACGCTGGGAGCAGAACCCAGAAATAAAATTTCACTGTCGGGTTGAATTAGTGGGGTAAAACTATGAATGGTATGATTATTTGTCATAATTTAATTTTCGCCCTTCGGAAAATGCTTGACCAACTTTGGCACCTAAGGCACGGTAACTATGTTCGGCTGGTTCAAAACAAATTGGTTGAAATTTGTTTAAATCAACTTTGCCGTCGGTTAAGATACTTTCATCGGCACTGACATTTTCAATGCGGAAAAAATATTTTAAACCATCCACAATCTTAATTAAAGAGCATTCCAGGGTTAATGGTAATTCATTAATAATGGGAGCGTTGACGAAGGCGCTTTTGGTAGTTGTCCAACCGGTTTTTGTGAATTTATCCGGCGTGTTATTAGCTGATGTAATGCCAACATAGTCACAGGCGGTAACATTTTTAATGTCACCAATTGCAATCGTACAGGCTTTGTTAATGGCTAAATTAGCGGTCGTTTTATGGCTACCTAAACAAACCATAATTTCGTTATCATCGGCCATTCCACCCCAAGCAGCGTTCATCGCGTTAGGTTGTCCGTGTTCATCGTATGTGGCAATAATTAAAACGGGTTGTGGAAAAATGTATGTTTTTACACCCAATGATTTTTTCATTATTAAACTCCTTTTAATGTCTTGATTATAACATTAGTTGTACATTTATCAAACTGATTGTGATAAAACCATAGTCAAAGTGACAGTTGATATGGTAAACTGATGATGCGTCCCTGTAGTTTAATGGATAGAACAGACCCCTCCTAAGGGTCAGATGAGGGTTCGATTCCCGCCGGGGACACCAAGACGATTATCGGTCGGAATATTGCTTATTGGGGCGGCTTTTTTGTTTTCTGCCGCCTCCAATAAACCATATGTCGACAAATCTTCGCTGGTAATTGACATTTCCTCGTTAGTGTCGTCATAAGGCAGAATATTGACAAATGTTTCAACTCTGTCTTTGTAAACGACCACACGATTTAATACCATGTCAATAATCAAACGCTTGTCTTCAATTTCGCCGCTTTGTAGTAATTTAATTATTCGCAAATACGACTTACGAACCATATCTTTGGAAACTATTTGGGTAATGCCAATATCACTTTCTTTTTTTAGGGCTGTAAGAATTTCTTGTTTGCGTTTTGAAAGTGAGTCTAGTTTTGTTTCAAAAGCGTCAAAGAATTTACCAGTATTGGCGACGATATCAGTAAGATTGGAAATTTGCTTTTCTACTTCTTTCAACTCTTTTTCAAGACCATTAATGATTTCACTGTTATTATTCTTTTCTTGGTAGTATTCAATGAAACGGTCAATGATGTTAAGTGTGTATTCTTCACTACAAACGATTTTTCTAATTTCTTCGATTACAAAATCTTCAATTGCTTCTTTACGGATAGAAACCATTTTACAGTTTTCGTTGTTACGCCCACAGCGGTAATAATAGTAAAGATGTCCTTTCTTGGAGTGCGTGGAGCCAGTAAAAGGCGCGCCACATTCGCCACAGACCATTTTACCGGTTAGCAGATAATTAACGGCAGAATGGCTATTGGGGCGATGTTTGCGAGTATCTAATATTTGCTGAACTTTATCAAAATCTTCTTTTTCAATGATTTTGGGTAAACCATTTTCTTTGCTTATGACCTCAATCGGATTATAATTAACCATTTTCCCTCGATTACATTTCATAAAATATAAACCTGTGTAACGCTCGTTTCTTAAAATTCGGTCAATGTTTGTTGGTTGAAAATCTTTGCCCTTGGCATTCTTGTAGCCAAGCATTTTTAATCTTGCTAAAATTTGGTTGCGATTTGCACCAGATAAAAACATTGAAAATATCAGTTTAACCGCTTCCGCGTTCCTTGGGTCGGTGGTAAAGATTTTGATTTCCTTGCATTTTCCGTGACGGATTTTTTTGATTGGGTTACCATATTCATCAAGTTTAGGCGTTAACTTATAACCATAGGTGCATGGACCAATGCTTAAACCATTTAAGATGTTTTCTTTCATTCCGTTCAAAGTTCCACGGGCTAGGTTGTGAACATAGTATTCATTCATAATCTCAAAAATACTCTCTGAAAGTTTACCTTCTGGATTGTTCTCGATTTTTTCGATGACGGAAACAACGGTGACACCATTTTTGCGCAGTTCTTCTTTTGCAATTGCATTACCAAGTTTATCACGAGAGAAGCGATCAAGTTTATAAACCAACACAATGTTAAAATTGCGTTTATGACTATCATTAAGCAGTCGTTTAAAATCAGGACGGTTATTGGTTGTTCCTGAAAAACCTTCGTCGACATACCAACATTTTATTGAAATATTATTCTCATTGGCATAATGTTCAATTTCGCGCTTTTGATTGTCAATACTTTCTTCGCGTTGTTTATCGGATGAAATTCGACAATAACCAACTGCAACCTTTATTGTAGTTTCATTGTTGTTCATTATTTAATTCCTCCTTACTTTTTGATTTTTCTCCATTTTTAATGTCGTCTAGCATAAGTTCAAGTAAAGGGGAAAATCGTTCTTTATTTTCCTTGTTTTTATATGAACCCAGTGTGCTTTTGACCATTTTGTACCCCAATCCCTTTTTAGTTGCGATAATTCTTATTTCCATAAAAATTTCAGTAACCTGATTTTACTTAAACACAGATAGTGAATATAAGGAAACACTATTAACAAACCAAGTTATTTTTTTACTCCTTTTAATTTATTTTTTTTACAAGCACGATTTTGTCAATCGCAGTTTGTAGTTCTTGGGTTTCTCTTCCAATGTAGTGGTGCGTTTTGATGTGTATACATTGGGCGTCCTGTGCTAACACTGTGAATTCATTTGCGGAAATTAAAAAGTTTTCACTTTTTAATTTGGGTAAATTGGGACTAATGTAAATTACTCGTGCGCTCTTAGGGTAGCGGGTAAATTTGCTGTTAATTTTGTATTTGGTGCTACTTTTGGAGTTTGTTAAATAATCAATTAACCCGAAGCGGTCGTCAATAGATTTGATTTTAACAAACCCCCATTTCCACATTTTGTTAAGTTCTCGCCAAGTTAAAACGATGTTTGGTTGGTTAAAAACTAAAATGCAGTGAATGTGGAAAAAACCTTTTTCTTGCACTTCTACAAAACGGACGAAACCAGCAAAGTTGTTTTCAACTTTTCCCCGAATGCAGTCAATCCAATAATTGAAGTGATTACAAATCTTATCATAAGAATTGTAACGCTCTTTGGAAATTGTCAAAGTAACAAAGCGACAGTTTTCGTTACATAAGTCCAGTTCGTGAAGCCGTTCAAAATAGCAGTTTAGTGTCCGTCTATACGCCGCTTTTGTCATTGGCTCGTTACGATTGACAGGGGGAAATCTTCCGCGCTTTTTTAACGTGATTGTCTTCTGACTAGATTTTTTTAGCACGCCAACTTGACTTCCGTCCGAGTATTTATAAATTTGGACTTGACTAAAACATTGCGCCTTAATTGGCAAATTTTTGCTTTGGATTTTCATTGTGAGTTCACCTTTTAATATTAAATTATATATTCCAGCAGAATGGTCGCATTCGTTAAATGCTTCTGCGTAGAGCAGTTAAATTCATTTGTTTTACTACTGAATCATATGTCGAATTTGCTTTGGTTAAATACTTTTTATTGCCAAATTCAAATATTCGGTCTTTTGTCTTTCGATATTATTATATGTTCAGAATTGTAATTTGTAATGTTTTTTCTGCCGTTTTTTTTTGAAAATTGTGTGCAACAATTTAATTTATCAAGAAAACATACAAATTCATTTATTAAACACTATGTAGCCAAAATGTCGGCTTTTAAGCAAAACATTAGACACAAATTTTGTTTCTATTTTGGCAACAGTATGCTACAATTTTCTTGCGACCTTACAACTGAATACAACCATAGCAGGAGCAACCAAGAATACAAAGTGGTAATAAATTTTGGCTATTTGCCGAAAACCAGACCACTTTGTGGAAAGGTTGTAAGGTCGCACTTCAACGAGGGTTTCGGCATTAGCACTGTGCCGTCCTCGTTTGGGGGCGGCACTTTTATTTTGTGCCAACCAAAAAACGAAGGAGGTACAAAGTGGAACAATCTGATTTACCAACTGAAGAAGATTTCAAAGAATTTGCGCTTAATTTTAATGAAAGCATTCTTAAACCATTAAAAATGGCAGGCTATGACCAAGATAACATCTTTACAGTATTAAAAATTCAGCGTCAAGAATTGATGCATAGCAATATGTTGGCTTTCCTTTTTGACCCTAGGCAAAGCGATTTTCTCAAAAACTTTTTGAGAGTTCTAGTAGAAAAAGGTTGTATCAGTGATTTTGATTTCTTTGATATTTTATATGGCAACATTGAAAATGTTAATATTGACAGAGAACATTATACAAATAATGGTCGTCCAATTGATATTCTACTTAATTTTGAAATTGTTAATACCAATAAAGATAAGCAAAAGGTTGCTATTGTAATTGAAAATAAAGTGGATTCTTGGCAACATGATGACCAACTCAAAGCCTATAAAGAATACATAGATAACGAACCTAAATGGGAAAAGTATCGCAAGTATTACATTTATCTTACGCCAAATGACGATGACATCGTTGACGATTCAGCGTGGAAAAGAATTGATTATGGTTTAATTGGTGCCGCATTGGATTTAACGAGTATTAAAAATAATGACGAATCAATTAAGTCGCTTTTTGAAGATTATAAAAAAACTATAAGGAGTGAATTTATGAATGAAGAAGAAACAAAAGAATTAGCGAAAAAAATTTATAACAATTCCCAAAACCACAAAGTGCTGGAGTATATTTACAACCATATTAGACCGAACTGGGTTGAAAAAATATCTAATGTTATGTTCGATTTAATTAAAGAAAAAAATGAATTTGAACTTATAACTTGGACAGTGGCTGATAATGTTGGTCGATATGTTAAAACGGATAAAAATAGGGGGAATCAAAGTTTATCATTTAGACCTAAGGAGTGGAAAGAAACTTACCCGTATCATCATTTTACAATTTTTATAAAAGATTTATCATTAGTTTTTTATGTCGACCAAAAAGATCATAGGTTTAATGATAAAGGCAACAAGGGGTCCTGTTATTTGGTCGATGATTGTAATAAGCATGTTGCAATGTTACAAAAAGAAATTTTTGATGAAACAAAAATTAGATCTAGTTGCAAAGAAATAATAGATAAAACGTTTGAACCAAATGGACAAATTGAAATTTGGAAAAAAGCATTGGAAAATACAAAATAAAAAAGGAGTAAAAAATGAAATCAGTAAATATTAATGTAGAATTCAAAGATCCAATTAAGGAGTTACAATCACAACTACAAAGGAGTGGTGCTCGAAATATTGATATAAGGCGCGGTTACAATGGCGATGTTGAAGTTCGCTATATAATGAAAGTAGCTGACCCAGAAAAAGAAATTACCGCATTGTTAAATAATGCGGGCGCGGAAAGTGTTAGAGCAAGTTCAAACTATAGTGGCGCGAGGTTTGATTTTAGAGTTAATGATATGATTGATGACCGTGAATTCAAAAGAAAACTAATCGAAGTTTTGCGTAGATCCGGTTATCGTTCATTTTGAAAAAATGAGTCCACAAAAACAATTTAATTCGCTTTAATGAAATGGGAGGTAAAATGACAACGGCAAGAAAAAACACATTTTCAAATTTTTATCAACAAAATCATATGCTAGTGGCGTTTTGTCCAAATTCAATATTATTAAAAGCATTACAGTTTGAATTGATGGATAATTTTGATAACTGTTTGATCGCTTATCCAGACGGCGATATTGTTAGTGAAATTAAATCACACCTTAACAAAAAAGTGACTGGCAAAAGTAATGAGTATTTTATTGATTTGGAGCCACAATCACTGGCTTGTGAAAAAATAATCAATTATGAAAAGTTTTGCCAATTGTTGTTAAATCTTGATAATCTTGTTCAAGAGAATCATCTGAAAATGATTGTTGTTTTACCTTTTTTTGACCCCTATTTTGCAGCCACGTTGGCAGACTCTTGGATTAAACACTACTCACCAAAACAAGCCGAACACTTTTCGATGTTAGCCATATCGGGAACTAATCCAGCCGAAATTACCATTGCTAATGGCGAACACGCAGATGAAACAATGACTTTTGAATTTTATCACGAATTGCCATATTCTGATCGTTTTAAGAATATTATCACAAATAAATTACAAAATGAAATTTTAGCCAATCAACATAATCGGGAAGTTTTTGATCATTTGGTTTGGGAAATAAGAAATAACCGTCCAAATAGTGAAATTAGTCAAAAAGAGATTGAACAAAAACTTGAAAGTCTTAACGCATCTTTTGATGATTTGCGTGATTATATAGTTGAAGATAACTGCTTGTTTAAGACATTAAAAAACAAAGAAGCAAAAATTTTACGAAAGGAGTTATTATCCTTGAAATTAAAAAATGATTCTACTGAATTACAAGTATTGATTGAGAAAGCCAAAATTTTGGTTAGGGACAAAGCGGTAAGCTGTGAAGAATTGTTTGTAGATTGTCAAAACGGTTTTGAACGGTACATTATCGCCCGCGCCGCAATGCAGAAATGGAAATTAGACAAGTTCTAAAACTTGTGATAGTAAAAACACCAGTCTTAGCGGACTGGTGTTTTATTAGTGTCAAGAGGTACAAACTAAAATAAATTTTTGTCCTCGTTCTTGGTTTCTTCAATATAGCCGAAAATGTCTTCCATAATGTTGTCATAGTTGTATTGTGAATCGCCGTCCTGACGATTGTCTTGTAAGGCAAGTAAAGTTT
>JAEEMI010000008.1 GCA_016283155.1 Clostridia bacterium | reverse complement strand
GTGCAACATAATCTTGGAAAGGTTCGTCTGTTGTGGCTAATGCAGTAACACTTTGTTTGACCAAAACATTGGGATTACCGACCACCGGACATCGTTTTAATTGTGGTTGTGATTGAACGTGTTGTGTAAAATGTGGTTCAGAAATCTCAACTTCGTCGTGTTGATGAACCCAAGAAAATTGTTGTGATTGATTAAAAATCAAATCTAACATTGAATTTGGGCGCATTGCAAATTGATTGGCTTGCCAATTACCGATAATCGCCATTTGTTTTTTTGCACGTGTTAACGCTACATATAACAAACGCTTCTTTTCTTCTAAAGCACGGTCCTGTTGATATTTTAAAATTCCCAAACGTAACACTGGACTTTTTTGTACAAAAATCTCCGTATCCACCGAAGCCACACAAATACCTAAATTTTTATCCAGTGCAATTTTTCCACTATCACTGTGTTGTTGTGACCATTTAGTTCCAAAATTAAATAAAATCACATAGCTAAATTCTAAACCTTTGGAATGATGGATTGTCATCAATTTAACTGCATCTTGGGCATATGCCCCAACATTAATTTCTATCGTTACTAATTGATGTTCAATTAAATAAAGGTAACGTGCTACAGTATCAAAGTCACGTACACTACGAATGGCACGCAAAAATGCATTCACAACTGGTAATTCTAACATTCCAAATTCAGTTGCCGCCTGCGTTAAAACTTCATAAGTTGTTGCAACACGTCCCAACTGACGATATTTTGTTAAAATTTCATCACAATGGGTAATTTTTTGTGTTAATTCAGCACTCATTTGTGCTAAACGTAAATGAGCCAAATCATCATTGGAACATTGAAATAGATATTGCAGAACAAGGTAACGCGATAATTCATTAGTTGGATTCATCGCCGCAAATAAAAAATGATTTAACAAAACGATTTCCGGCTCGTGCAAAGCATCAGTATTACGATCAATGACAGTTGCTATACCACGTTCGGCTAAATACTTTTGCAGTTTTTCAAAATGAGTTCCCGTTTCGGATAAAATCGCGATATCTTGTAGTTCAGCTGCACTATTTTTTTGATATTGTAGAATTTGTTGGTAAACCAATTCCATTTGTGAATTCAAATCCTTAGCAAGATCTAATTTAACGACTCCTTGCATCGCTTGATAATCTGGTTCACCAATAAAAGTGAATTTTTCATAATCAGCACTTAATGACTGCATCACTGCATTAACAAAATGTAAAATTGGTGTTGTACTACGGAAGTTTTTTCCCAATAATAAAGAAGGTAATAACGAACCATTTTGGTCTTTCATTTGAGCAAAATTTTCTGGTTCACAATCACGGAAGCCGTAAATGCTTTGTTTAACATCACCCACGATACAGAAGAACTTATCGTCACCACGCAAAAGATCAATAATTTTAAACTGTACGGGATTAGTATCCTGTCCTTCATCAACAAAAATATACTTATATTGTGCGCGAATAGCCGTAATTGCGTCAGAATTAGCCAATACTTTCAGGGCATATTTTTCCAAATCATCGTAATCTAACTTTTTATATTCGGCCTTTTTAGCGTTATAAGCCTCATCAAAAATTTGCACCAACTGTAATAACTGTTGCACGATTCGACGATCGGCAAGAATATCTTTTTGAATTTCAGTAACAGCAAACTTAAATTGTTCACTAATTGGTTTACAAACATTATCGCGAAAATCCGCTCGTAATTTTTTGAAATCATCTTCTTCTTTTAATTCACCATTTTTTGCACGTGGAAAATCAAACACCAAATTACTAAAATCTTCGTAAGTTTTGGCGGCCATAATTTGTCCAGCAAGATTGTTAACAAAATCCAAATGGAATTTAGGACCACCAGTACGTACAAAAGCCTCCTGATATTTTGCTGCCAAATCACGATAATAAGTCATTAATTTTTGAATTGCAGGATTACGATTGATATCAGTTTCATAAGCCGCCAAAGCTTTAGTTTGCAACCATTCCATACGATTTTCACGCGTAGTTAAAAATGAATGAATTTTAAAAACAACATCACGCAATTCATCTAAACTGCGACTTACGGCAAACATATCAACCGCCGCTGCCACAGCTTGGTAATGCTCGAGAACAATTTGCTCAAAAATCGTTGTCTTTATTTTTGTACTTTCGATTTCATCCATTATCGCAAAACTAGGACTAACTTCAGCTACAGTAAACCACGCTCGAACGATGTTCGCACAAAAACTATGGAAAGTACCAATTGTTGCCGCTTGCAATTCAACTGGCGAAACTACATCACCCAGTTGCTCTTTTAATTTTTTGCGCATATCCTGTGCTGAGGCATCAGTAAAAGTTAACACTAACAATTCACTTAACTTTGATTTCCCAATTTTAATAATTTGAGCAATCCGTTGCATAATTGTAAATGTTTTACCACTACCCGCATTGGCAGAGACCTTAATTTTAATAGCTTCTGAATCTACTACTTGCTGCTGTTCACTGGTTAATTGACGTTTGGTTATTTTGCTCATTGCATAACCTCCGCAAAAGTTTTAAAACTAATTTCTGTGGTTAAGTTATCTGCTCGACAATGTTTTTCCGCATTAGGACATAACACTTTTATCGGACAATATTTACAAATTGTTTGATCAACAGCTTGTGGTCTAACATCACCTGCTAGAATCTTTTCGACGGCTTGATCAACTAAATCATTAGCGTATTGGCACATTTTTAAGATTGTATCCCCATCAATATAATACCGAGCATTCTTTTTAATTAATGCTGGTGGAAAAAGATCTTTCAATTCTTGATCAACAAAACCTTTTAACAAAAATTTCTTTTCATCAGTTGCATAACCGCTACTTAATGGTAAATAAGCCGCACCAGCGATTCGTCCCATCGTTTTTGATAAAGCACTACTATAAACTGGTAATTGCAATTTGTGCCCCAGATAAATACTCTTGGGTATACTTTCACTGACATTACCAGTTTTAAAATCTAAAACCATAATGGCACGATGTTGATTACCTAAATCTGCTACATCAACACGATCCACTCGTCCAACTAAAGTCAAGCCGTGTTTGAGTGGATGTTTTATATCAAGTTCAACTTTGGTTTCTGCCTGAAAATTCCCAGTTCGAAAAATCGTATCCAATTGCTGGATAATAAAACGCATTTCTTTTTCAATGTTTTTAGTTAAAGGTGGATAATCGAAAGCTAAGGTTTCACGACCAACTTTTAGGGCTTGTTCTAAATTATAATTTGTGAAGTAATCCTGTAAAGCCGCGTGAATCGCCGACCCAACCGTATTGGCTTGTAAACGATGCAACGGACGAGGATACAATTTTAGACCATTTTGAATAAAATTCAGATGTGGGCAAGCATAATAATTTTCTAATAAAGTAGTTTTTACTCTATGGTTGGGGAAAAATAGTTGCCGACCAATCGTTAATGGTGTTTGGCATTGTTGCTCATTTGGCCATTCGAATTGGTTATATAGTTGATAGTCAACCATTATAAAATCTTCATTAGTTCCTGATAGGGTTACTTGCGTCGTCGCAATGGTTTTTAAAAGTTCGGCACGACGATAATTACGAACACGTTGTAAACTGGGAGTTGGTGTAATTTGCGTTCCAATCAAATCGGCTTCTTGTAAAATATCATCATCAGATTGCCCTTGCGGGAAATTATCCGCAGTGCAATTAGCAATGAACAAATATTGCACTCGACTGGGCACCCATTCGTCTACTGGCGCAATCAAAACGCGGTCAATATATTGTGGAATTTGCGAAACCTTGGTCGCACAACATAACGTCCAAAACAAGTTAATCAATTCACGCAAATTAAATGGTTGCTGACCATAATCAATCGCAATTTGTTCCAAAATGTTTTGTAATTTCTCATTAGACGTTAGTGTTTTCAATTGGGCACATAATGACACAATGTTTTTTTCGGCAATTAATTTTTTGATTTCTGGTATTGCGCGTGCTCGTAAATCTGCCTTAATAATTTTATTTTCTAATTCAAAAACTGCTTCATCTGGTACACCGCTGCATTGGTTAAATAATACTGCTACTGTATTTTCGGTATCATCATTCGCCAACAACTCTAATAAATCACGTAAATATTTAGCTTCCGCGGTCGTGCTTAATTTAGTTCCAACATCCAAATTAACTGGTAAATTGTACTTATCGGCAACGACCTGCCAAACCGGTGCCAATGTATCAAAATCATTAAGTAACACAACAATTGCTTCAGGAGGTATGCCATCAGTCAAGAGTTGGACAATTTTTTCAATGATAATGGTAGCTTCCCCGCGTTCTGTTTCATTACGTACAGTTGACAATTCCGGTGCAAACATTGGCGCCTGAATTTGGTAATGCGGATATTTTGATAATTGTGTACTAAACTCGTCTTCACTAGCAGCAATCGTAATTTGTTTAGCGGTCTGGCATAATTGATTTAAAACTTGTAAACGTGCAGGCGACAAACTGGTAAATCCACACACAAAAATATTAGCATTTTGCACACTGACACTTTCACTAACGTGTGCGATTAAATATTCTAACATCCCCGATGTATCGGTGCGTGGTGCAATAATCTGAGAATAACGTTGGTAAATTAAATTAATATCATGATATTTCTTTTGTGTCACCACGGATTTGGCTTGTTTTTCCAAATTAGCAAAATCGACACACGAACTGCGCATTTGGTTCAAAGTATTAAACATTTTTTCGGCAAAATCATAATGTCCCACACTGGTTTTAAACCAAGTCAATTCGTTTTGCACTTGACGAATCGCGGTCCATAAATTTAAAACGGCGCTGGTTTTATCTAATATTGGTACTGGCGCTTGGTTTTGGTTTAATTCATCCGCCACCAAACGATATAACATTGAAAAGGTAATGACACGTGTATTTAGTAAATGTGGTTGTTGTTTTAATAAAATACGTTCTGCTTGCAGAGTAAAGCGGTCAGGCACAAGCACAAAAACCGGTTGCAATAAAGGTTGGTTTGCCGCTTGTTGCAACACATACTCATTCGTCAAAACAAAATTTTTTCCGCGGTAAACAGTTACTTTCACTGATTTAGTGTAGCATTTTTCAACCTGATTCGCAAATGCAATCATAAATCATTTGCACGCGTAATCAATAACAATTAAAATAAATTAAGATGACAAAAGCAACAAACTTAGAATTACTGGCACCGGCCGGAGATATTACCCGTGCAATAATTGCAATGGATTACGGAGCCGATGCAATTTATTTAGGAGGTAAGGATTTCAGCTTACGCGCCCACGCCATTAATTTTACCGATGACGAAATCCGCCAAATTGTTAAAATTGCTCACGAACGTGGCAAGAAAGTTTATGTTACCGTCAATATTATTCCACGTAACGACGATTTTCCACAAATTATTGCTTACGCTAAAAGTTTACAAAATTTACAAATTGATGCAGTCATTGTGGCGGATTTAGGTGTAATTAAAGTTTTTCGTGAAAATACAACGATTCCAGTGCACGTTTCCACACAGGCCAATGTAACAAACCAGTACACTGCTTTGGAGTATATACGTTTAGGCGCAACCCGAATAGTATTGGCACGTGAATTAAGTATTAATGAAATTAAGGTCATTTGCGATGCGGTTAAAGGTCAAGCCGAAATCGAAGTTTTTGTTCACGGCGCAATGTGCGTTTCTTACAGCGGACGTTGTTTATTATCTAATTATATGACTAACCGTGCCAGCAATCGCGGTGAATGTGCTCACGCGTGTCGATACCATTACGTACTACAAGAAACTAAACGACCAAATGAATATTGGCCAATTGAAGAAGACGAACATGGTGCTTACATTTTAAACAGTCGCGATTTATGTTTAATTGAACATTTAAACGAATTAATTACGGCGGGTGTAACTAGCTTCAAAATTGAAGGTCGAGTAAAAAGTGCTTACTATGTCGCTGGAGTTACTCACGCTTATCGCCAAGCATTGGATGGTATCAAACGCAACTATTTAACTGAACTAGACAAGATTTCACATCGTCCCTATACTTTAGGTTTTACCTTTGCCAAAGAGCCAACGCAATATTACCCCGCTTCACGTGAAGAACAAACTTATGAATTTATTGGTTTAGTTACCGGTGACAACACAATGATTCTGAAAAATAAAATTAATCCTGGCGAAATTTTAGAAATTTTATCACCGCACCAAGCAGCTGATGGTAAAACTTTTGTTTGGCAAGGTGCAATGCAAAACCAACCCGAATCAATTGTTGAAATTGTTGGTTGCCCGTACCCATTGCATTTTAACGATATATTAAGGCGTCCAAAGCCGCAGCAACCGTCGTCTGACCAGATTTAATCTGATATTCTAAATCTAAAATCCGTGCATAACAATTTTTTACCGCCGTTGGGTTTGCACCGTAATCACGACGACTGTATTTAATAGCATACGGTGAACAACCTAAAATTTTTCCTAAAACATTAATATCAGCCGAACTGGCGGTAGCATAGTATGCTCGACGGATTTGCGACACTACTCCGCCAAAAATCAGATATTCGTTAGTATTACCACTGGTTAACCACGATAATATTTTTGTTGCCACAGAAACTTGGTGTGCTAAAATTGCTGCACCTAATTCGTAAATCTGGTAATCTAAAGTTTTGGTTAAATATGGTTCTAAATGCTTAATTTCCCAAACTGGCAAATCATCATAATAAGCCAAAAATTTAGTTAATTCATTATCAATTAATGTATAGTAACCACCCGTGGCTTCCACTAAAAAATCCGCCGCATCACGCGTAATTTGATGTGGTGCAATCTGCTTAGCAATTAAAGGAACAAGAATTTCTGCTGACATCGGGTTACAATTTACTGGAGTTGCTACTTTAATATTCGCATTTGGCCTCTCGTTATAATTAATGAGAATTAACACATTGCCAGCTACAGGATTTTTTAAATATTGATTAATCGGGGTAAGTACCGGTTTATCATTTAACGTTGCAACAACCAAACGTGAATTGGTAAAAAACGATGTTGTCGCTAAAGCTGTAATAATAGTCTCACTTGGTGTATCATCATTGAATTTTGTTACTTCAACGTCCGGCATTGCTGCTTGAATCAATGATACAGCTTTATTAATTAAAAAATAATCTGTTCCGTACAATAAATACGCGGGCTCAATCTTAGATTTTAAACTATTTTTTAACTGCGCAAAATCCATCCATTACATTAAACCACAAGTAACACTAAATAACAAGTAAACAACACAGCGACAAGTGAATATTTAATTTTAGGTCGTAAGAAAATAAACCGTGATAACAATAACGACGCGCCTAAATAAACAAAAACCGCAAGTAAACTGTGACTGACTTTAATTGTTGCCCAAGGTAATTCACCTAATGCACGGGTAACCCACCGCACAAAGTTTAACATTGGTTCAGCAAGCCATAACACTGCACCACAAACAAAAGTGCTAACCGCAAAGACACCAAAATGAAAGGCTAAAATTAACGTTGGTACTAGAATAACGTTGGCAATTAACCCAAATAACGGAACTGAACCAAAGAAATAAATCATAAATGGTAAACTACCGAGCATTACGGCTACATACATTGCCACAGTTTGTGATGAAAACACTCGGTAAACGGTTTGATACCATAAATTAATACCTAACACGCAAGAAAACGATAACAAGAATGAAACCGAAACTAAGGCATAAGGATAAATGATTAAAATTATTACTGCAGCCAAAGATAAAACAGATAATGGATCGGCAACGTGTAAATGATGTTTGGCAATGGCATAAACCAAACACATAATCACTGCCCGCATAATGGCATAACGCCAGCCGCAAAGATAAGCATAAAATAACAAAACAGGAGTAATTAACCATATGTGCACTCTTTTTGGCACACGACACCAACGTAACAATAAACTAATCACACTAAATAATAAGCCAACGTGTAAACCCGAAACTGTCAACATATGCGCTAAGCCCGCCGCCGTAAAATCACTGCGTAAACCCCACGTTAAAACACTTTTATCACCAAACATCATTGCATACAACAAATTAGCATTATCTTTGGACAAAAACATTGGTAAATACCATCGCACATACCCTAAAATTATCCCACGCAATCCATCATTAGGGTCATACGTTTGAACGTACGGATTTGCCACAAAACAAGTTGTTAAGGTATAACTAGCAAGCGCTAAAATATAGACGACTACCGCCACAATTTTAAATTGACGTGGTACTTTAGTCCACACTAATGTAGTTAACAAACCAACAGCCACAACAGCAGAACACCAAGTTGACAGCATCGCCGAACTAATCGCTAAAATAACAATTAATGCTAACCAACAGATGGGACGAAAATTACATAATTTCATAACTTAATGTGACAACTCAACTTCGTCCGCAACTTCTGTACCATTTTGATTTACGCGATACTGCGTATGAAAGGCTTCTTTCATATGATTAATGTCAGTATTAGCAACTTTAGTATGTTTCGCTGTGAGATTTGTTTCAGAGGATTGTATGTTTTCTTGAGTTACTGCCTGCTGTTTTTTCATAATAATCATTGGAGCAGGTGGTAATTCTTGGGCAACTTCCTCTTCACTATTTAAATATGGTGTCATTTGTTGCGAACGCACAGCATAATAATCTTTAAACGCTTGTCTTTTATTTGGATCAATTTCACCAATTCCTTCACGTTCCGCTGTTCCGATGCGTTCAGCTACTTTTTGTGGTTTAGGTTTCTTAAGTTTTAAAGGTTGAGTTAACCATTTCTCATTTTTTGCATTAATTTTCTGATCATAATCAACCAATAATTTGGCCAAAGTTTCGTCGTCTTTGGCATATTTGGCAATAATTGCAATTTGTGATTGGTAATAATCCTCTTTACCTAAACGCACAAAACGTTTGGCCTCTTGTAATTCATTTTGCCACTTTTTAATAATCTCATCATTCTTTAATTGATTTTGAATTTTTTGTAACGATGCACGAGCAATACGTTCACATTCTTGTAATTGACGAGCACGTTGTTTAGCTTTCGCATCTTTAACCCTGACTAAGTATTCCAAAGATTCACCTGTTTCATCATCTCCAATAGTAAAATCACCCAGGTTAATTAATGCACTATCTTGGACCAAACCGCCAACCGAAGAAACACTTTCTCTTAAATATAATTTACCGTTCTTTTCTACATAGCGAAATGCTTTTTGATCCAACTTAGGAATACTCACATATTCACGTACGCCCAAATCAACCAATTTATATTCATTTTTGATTTCTACTTTTTTTAAATTACGCAAAATTCGTTTGGCTTCTTCGTCTTCATAGGCAAATAATTGCGGCACAAATTTCGACGTAATAACCATCACAACACCTCAGTGCGATTACGCAACGCCATACCAATGGTCATTTCGTCCGCATACTCTAATGCTACACCCATTGCAATACCGGTTGCTAACCGTGAAACTGTAATACCACTAGGCTTAATTAAAGAAGCTAAATAGTTAGCAGTCGCTTCACCTTCCACATCAGCTGATAACGCAATAATCACTTCCCTAATTGAACCACCCTGTAAACGTGTCATTAAAGATTTAATATTTAATTGTTCTGGTCCTTTTTTATTCAAAGGTGACAAAACGCCGTGCAAAACGTGGTATGTTCCATTATAAGCGTGACAACGTTCGATAACCGCAATGTCTTTGGGATGTGCAACAACACAAACAGTATCACTTTTTCGATGGGCACAAATTTCACATTTTTCACCCGTCGCAAAATTACCACAAACTTGGCAAAACTTAACTTGATCTTTAACCGCCAACAAAGCTTGACTAAATTGTTCGGCATCTTGATGAGACATTTCAATCACACGATAAGCATAACGTTCCGCGGTTTTATACCCGACTCCCGGTAACTTTGTGAAACAGTTAATTAAAGCATCGACGCACGATAAGTTCGCCATACTTTAATATAGCATTATCCGGCTAAACCGCAAATTACATTTTTACTAATTGTGCGACCGTAACTGTACAATCATCGGCAGGATACCCATCAGACTTAGCCGTAACTTCGGCAACCAGCTGATCTGCTAATTGTTGCGGATTAGTTACATCTAAGTTGTTAATGAAACCTGCTAATGCAATTTGTTCACCACCAAAAACATCCAAAATTCCATCACTAACTAGCACAACCATATCACCTGCTGACAAAACTGCTTTGGTAATTTTGGGCTCAATTTCATCTAAAATTCCCAATGGCAAAGATCCTGCTTCTACTACTTCCACTTCTCGTGAACGTTTTATAAAGCCATCAACTGCCCCAACTTTTATAAAATTAACATCACCAGTTGCTAAATCGAAAACACACATATCCAAGGCCGAAAAAACATCTTGCCCAGTAAATGTCAGTAATTGATTAACAGAATACATAATGATTTCATCCGGAAATCCCGCCTTGTAAAAATTTTCAACTAATGATAAAGCCAAAGTACTGGCACGTGCAGCACGTTCACCAGCTCCCATTCCATCACATAATGCCATCAAGTTTTTTTCATTTGTGATGCGTAAAAATGAAAAATTATCACCACTAGTTTGATTCACACCTTTGGTTACCCCAGCCATTCCAAATAAAATGCCATACTTAGGCGCAGACCGTACTGACACAATCGCGTATCCTTTAGTGTCGGCATCAACAATTTCATCAACAATCATTTTGTGTCCACAGACACTGCTTACTACTTTTTCAATACGTTGGTTCTTTGCATCACTACGTGGAACTAAAACTGATACCACATATTCATTTTGCGTAGTTTTAGTAATTAAACAATCTTCAGCAAAGATGTTGCGAAAGAGTAATTCTTCTTTGACCATTTCACCACGTTCATTATCAAAGACCACACTACGACAAACATCATTGGCAAATTTACTACACAACTGGGAGATTCCTGCCAGTAAGTTAGCCATTAAAATCTTACCACTATCTAATCCAGCAATAATTTGTTCCTTATTTTGATTAACTACTAAAATTTTGTTCATTGCAGATAACAAACTGTTAATGCGCGTACATTTAACTGATAAAGTATTAGGTACATCCAACAATGTTACTGTACCTTGTTTTAAACCATTTTTTGCTAAAGTTGTAATACCAGTTTCAACTTCTTGACTGTCATTAGTCGTTTTGCGACAAACTCCACGATGCGGACACCCATCACAAACTTTACCCGCAATTTCGTTACATAATAATACAGCTGTTTGTTGTGGTGGTAAAGCTGCCCGCGTAAGATTACGATACGTATTTTGCATTTCGTTAAAGACTGTCGCTAACGAACGCATCCGCATTGAGATACCTGCTGTATTGCGATTAATCGTATTTTTAGAAACCAAAAAGCCACCCAACCCATCGGCACCGAAAGTAAAATAACGAGCTGTCGTCCGTGGTACACACAAAAATACTATCACTGCTGCGACAACGGGCAATAAACTCCACCAATCATATGAACCATAACCATTGAAATATAGACCAATGACCCAATCACAAAAGAACAAGGCAACAATGCTGTAAAGTCTCTGTCTACTCTTAAAAATTACACAAACAATACTGAGCAATACCATTATTGCAACATAAACTAAATTTGTGGTAGCAAATGCTTTACCTAATCCTAAAGCCGCTGCCAACATTACCGTTGATTTTGAATTAACATAGAACACGCCCCATAAAATCATTAATAAACTACAAAACTTATAAATATCAAAATACGAATTTGGTAAACCACACAACCCCAATGCTAAAACCATTACCAAAGACATTAAACTGACAATTTGATCAATCGTCCAGGGGAAAACAAATCTCTTTTGCACAATTGCTTTCACGCATACATAGGCAGCTAATAAAAAAATTCCACCGACTAAGACCGCAATGCAGGTTTGTGGTAAAGCGTTGTGTTTAACCAAAGCAACATAAAGATTAACTCCTTGCGAGAGCACAAAACCCACAAGTAATACTGGAAAATACCAACGCTTTTTACCTTTAACTAAGCGAATAATTAATGCTGTCAATAAAAAAATGCCACCGGAAAATAAAACACAAATTAAATTTAATTGCTGTGGACAACGCCAAAGTTCAGTAAAAATCAATGTTAATACCGGAACAATTTTCGGAATTGGCGTTACGGCTAAAACAAAAATGAACGACACAGCAAATGGACGAATAATATCAGCAACCGCTGCAAAATCTAAAATTACCACCAATACAATAGACAGGACTGTCAGTAAAAATTTTTTCATTGCCAAATTATGACAAGAACAAAATACTTTGGACTGTCAATTCGTGTCATATTTCGGCTAAGACTGTCAAATCAAGACTAGAATTGTGATTGTGGCACAATCATATTTCGTATATACTGTATTTATGGGTTTATTTGCAAGTGATAATACACGGGCTGTGCGTAAGTTACAACGCATTGCTGATTTAGTAATTGCTTTAGAAGATGATTATGCTGCTTTGGATGACCACGCGTTAGTGGCAAAAACATCAGAATTTAAACAACGCTTAAGTAATGGCGAAACTTTGGACGACATCTTGCCAGAAGCATTTGCGACTGTGCGTGAAGCTGCTTATCGCGTTTTAGGACAAAAAGCCTATTACGTTCAAGTTTTAGGTGCAATTGCTTTACACCAAGGTCGTATCGCAGAAATGAAAACTGGTGAAGGTAAAACTTTGGTTTCCACAATGCCTGCCTACTTAAATGCTTTAGCAGGTAAAGGTGTCCATATTGTTGAAGTTAATGAATACTTGGCCAAACGTAACAGTGAATGGATGGGTAAAGTCCACCGCTTCTTAGGTCTAACTGTGGGGTTAAGTTTATCGCACGCCACCCCAGATGTAAAAAAGTTTGCTTATAGTCAAGATATTACTTATGTTACCAGCAGTGAAGTTGGTTTTGATTACTTACGTGACAACGTAGCCCACCGCAAAGAAGAACGCGTTTTACGCGGAATGAATTATGCCATCATCGATGAAATCGATAGTATCTTAATTGATGAAAGCCGTACGCCATTAATTATGTCGGCACCAACCAAAGACAATAGTGAACTTTATAAAGTAGCAGATAAATTTGCACGTTCTTTAACTAAAGACGATTACGAAATTGATTTAAAAGAACGCGCAGTACGTCTCACTGAAACAGGCTTTACCAAAGCTGAACGTGCATTTAACATCGAAAACATCAGTGATGCCAACAATATGGAATTAAACCACTTTATCAATAACGCGATGAAAGCACACCACTTATTCACTCGTGACGTTGATTACATTATTAATGCACAAAAAGAAATTATTATTATTGACCAAAACACTGGTCGTGCGATGGTGGGGCGCCGTTATAGTGATGGTTTACACCAAGCAATTGAAGCCAAAGAAGGTGTGCCTATTAAAAACGAAGATAAAACCGTAGCTACCATTACTATTCAAAATTTATTCAAACTCTATCGTAAACTATCTGGTATGACAGGTACAGCCAAAACTGAAGAAGATGAATTCAAAAAGATCTACGGAGTTGACGTGGTTGCAATTCCGACCAACAAACCTGTCATTCGTGAAGATGCTCCCGACGTAATTTTCCAAAATATGGAAAATAAATTAGCCGCTATTTACGAAGACGTACTATATCGTTACGAACGCAAACAACCAGTCTTAATTGGTACCACTACGATTGAACACAGTGAAGAAATTTCGCGCTACTTAAAATCTAAAAAAGTTCCTCACGTAGTTTTGAATGCGAAAAATCACGAAAAAGAAGCCGACATTGTAGCAGGTGCTGGACGTTTAGGTAGTGTTACGATTGCCACCAATATGGCTGGTCGTGGTACAGATATTCATTTAGGTGGTAACCCAGAACATATGGCGACCACACAATTAAAAAAAGACGGTTTAACTGACCAAGAAATTTACGACGCCACCGCTTACTTTGAAACCAAAGACGAAAAGATTTTAGCCAATCGTAAATTATTCAAAGACTACTTAGCACAATTCAAGCAAGAAACAGATGCCGAACGCGAAAAAGTTGTCGCTTTAGGCGGTTTGCACATTATTGGTACCGAACGTCACGATAGCCGTCGTATTGATAACCAGCTGCGCGGTCGTTCCGGTCGTCAAGGCGATCCCGGTAGTTCAATTTTTTACATTTCTTGCGATGATGAAATTATTAAACGTTTCGGAAAAGATGTAATTAGTGGTACGATGCGTTTCTTGAATTTGGATGATGTCCAAAGTAAAATGATTACCAAACTGTTTGAACGGGTACAAAAACGTGTCGAGGGCTACTACTTTGACAGCCGCCGAATAACTTTTGAGTATGATAATGTTCTTAACGATCAACGTATGGTTATTTATCGTGAACGCGATAAAATCTTAGATGGTGAAGACGTTCACGAACAAATTGTTAAATTTTTCCCAGATTTAGTTTATAACGTTGTCAGTCAAGCCATTGACCCAATGCGCCACTACACCGAATGGGATTTGGAAAAAGCCAACCAAATTTTATCTGATAAATTATTCGGCACCCGCACTGAATATCTGGACCAAGAAAACACCGATAAAGCCAGTTTCAATGACGTTTACGAAATGGTGCTTGATGCCGTCAACGAACAATACGCAACCAAGATTGAAAAATTAAAAGCTGATGGTTTCAATTTTGATGCTTTTGAACGCGATGTTTTACTTTCAATCGTGGATCGCAAATGGGTTGACCATATTGATGCAATGGTTAATTTACGTAATGGTATTGGTTTACGTAGTTACGGTGGCAAAGATCCATTAGCCGAATATCGACGTGAAGCCATTGGCATGTTCAATCAAATGGTGGAAGCCATTCATAATGAAACGGCGATTTTCCTGTTCAAAGTTCGCATTGAACGTAAAGAGCCGCCCAAACCTGCACCAGCAACCGTGATGCAAAAAAACGTTAACTTGAAAAAGATTGGCCGCAATGACCCCTGCCCTTGTGGTAGCGGTAAAAAATATAAAAATTGCTGCGGCAAAGTTGAATAAGTAAAAGGAGAAATTTTTATGGAACGTGAAGTTAAACCATTTACAATGTGGCGCCATTTCAAAGGGGCAAGATCCTTTGTGATTACCGTGGCCACACACAGCGAAACCGGCGAAAGATTGGTAGTCTACCGTTGCATGGATAACAACGGCAAAACCAACCACAAGGACGGAATTTATGCGCGACCGCTTTCTATGTTTTTATCCGAAGTTGACCACGAAAAATATCCCGACGTCCAACAAAAATACCGTTTTGAAGAAATTACTGAATAATAAGGGAATTTATGACCGAGCAACAAAAACAGTCAGTCAAACAAATCATTGAAACTTTTGCTAAGTTAACAGAGATAAACGATAAACAGATTTGTCAAAATTTAATTACGCGGTTAAATGGGATGGACGAAAATGATGTCGTTGATTACTTGATTGTATCACTCAGTGATTTAATTGACAAAGGTCACATTCAAGCCACAGATGTTCTTGCTCATATTGATTTACTCACCGTCATATCACCCAAATACACGACACAAGAATCTTTAACTAATCGTTTAAATTGGCTGAAAAGTATGAATTTAACCCACCCTGCGATGCCGTTAGCAGAAAATCACAAATTAGTCACAGAAATCTTTGACAAATTTAATCAAATTATCGGCACAGATTTTGATACGCACTACACAGGTGGACTAATGGGATATTTCGCCACTAACCACCAATTAGAACGTTATCATAGCGATTTGGATTTATTTGTCAACGAAGCACAACTTGAATCAATTTATCAATTAGTCGAACAAAGCACCGATTTTAAATTGATTAGTAACCTTGACGATAAAACTGACCACACTGGACATGAATTCAAAATTAATTACAAAGACACACCGATGAGTATTGGATTATTTTTGTTTGGGCGTAAACCTGATGACGAAATTGTGCTGAAGTCATATTACCATCTTGACGATAAAACTAACACTGATTTATTTGTTGATGAAAAACATCTTACACCGGATTATGCCAAAATGATATTCACTAACAAAATTAACACCCATAATAACATTCCTTACAAAATGCAAAGTTTGGAGAGCATTTACAATTCAAAAAAAGGTTCCCGTCCCAAAGACCAATATGATGCATCCATCATCCAAGACCACATTGATTTAACCATTGACCAGAACATCGACCAACAAAGAAACAATAATTACACAGT
>JAEEMI010000007.1 GCA_016283155.1 Clostridia bacterium | reverse complement strand
AAAGTATATAAATAACCAATAAAAACCCCCATTTTTATACTATTTTTTGTGCAATTTGCACAACGAACATTTGTTCGCACATTTCTGGTTGTGTTTGTGCAATTGTTACAAAAATATTTATTAAAGTTTGTCAACACAAAATAACTCATTATGTTATCATAATATAGTAATATTGTTTTGCGTTATAGAAAGGATGGTGAAAAGATGGGAAACGCAATTTTTGAACAGTACGGCTATAAATCCGCGTACGATTTAATGACGGATTTAAGCCGCGACATTACAGACGGAGGCGATTTATTAGCCGTGAGAACCCCTAAGGGTTCGACACTTAAACAAGTCGGTTACGCTTTCGATGGCGGTTATTGGCTTGTAACGTACCGCCGTGGACGTGTTACTTCAATCGGTTGTTTTAAAAACGATTGGGAAATGTTGTTTGTTATGGGGGTGTAATATGGTAATAATACGCGGAACAGGTTTTGTAATGAAAAGAAAAGAGACCCCAATTTGTGAGATTTTTGACGCTCTCAATGAGTTGTATAAGATTGAAATAATCGGTGGATATCTTTGTAGCATTGACGACAACGGCAACTTAACGATTACCATCATAGAAAGGGGGTGAAAAAAGGTGAACAGGTGGAACGAGTTTTTTGAGAAACAGGCGTTGGAGGACTTAAAAGCGACAACGCCGCCTAATCCAAACACGGGCGAAGTTTCCGAAAGCGAAACGGAAAAAGCGGGCGAAAATGCCGAAAAGCAATTAAACGAACAGAAAGACGAAACCGAAAACGAAACAGAACAGAACAGAACAGAACAGAAAGGAACAGAAACACATGAAAGTTCAAAACAAGAAACAGGAACAGAAGAAACAGTATGACGAAAGCACAATAAACGGTTTAACTATGCGCGTGTATGAGTCCGGTTTTGCGTCATTATCGATTGATGTAAACGGCGGTACGCTCGTAATTAATGGAAAAATCCGTTTTACAAAGGACGGCGCGCCGTTTTTCGCTTTTCCTTCCTATAAGGGAACAGACGGCAAATATTACAACCACGTTTACACATTGGACGACGGAGAAGGCGAAAGCGCGTTAAAGGACACTATAACGGCGCTCGTTAGTTCGTTGGTAGAGTCCGGAAAGTAACACAATCACACAACAGCACACATACACACGGGGCGACTAAAACCGCCCCGTTTTTTTATGCGATTTGACAAAAAACCCACAATCTGTTATTGTGAAAATGTTACAAATTGTTAATTAACCTAAAAAGGGGGTTTAATTATGGCAACATATCACCAGACAAATACAGTTTTAAACAGTCTTATGTCACAGTTTCGCGGTACTAGCGGACTCACAAAAACAGATTTAACAGGTCTTATATCGCTCGGACAGTCTTCTATTTCAAGCGATAATTTTAAAGACGCATACGGGCGCTCCATTTCTGACATGGTAGGTAAAACAGTCGTGCGTTATTTAAAGAGCACACTCGAACTACCGGAAATTTACCGCGATGGGTTCGAGTACGGCGGTATTATGCGCAAAATCCGCATTTTACCCAACACAATGAAACAGAACGAATCTGTTAAAATCGGCGAAAATGGTTATACACCCAATCCGCTCGGAATACACAAATTTTCCTATCAAGAAAAGTTTTTCGGCGATTTTGACGCGTGGAGTGATATAACAACCGTTCCCGATGACTTGTTTAAAAAGTCGTTCCATTCTGGGGAAGAATACGGCGCGTTTATCGATGGCGTTATGGGCGCGATTGCGTCAAACTTTACCGCCCACACAAATTTAATGGGTAAGACCGCCGTAACAAACTTTATCGGCGAAAAAATCAACGCTAACAACGGCGTTATAAATTTGCGTGTTGAATATAACACCGCTACAGGCCAGAGCCTTACTATGGCACAATGTCTTACAGACCAGGGATTTTTGAAATATGCGGGTATGCGCATACGCAACATTTACAATTATATGCATGATGACAACACGATTTTTAATGTCGGTCACATCGCGACAAATACACCCGATGGCGAAATGCTTGTGTATATGCTTACGGATTTTGTAAGCGCCTATAACACATACCTGTTAAATGGTGTTTCGATTTTTAACACCGATTTTTCAAAGCTCCCTTATTACAGGGAAATGGATAAATGGCAGGCGCCGAACACAACCGCCAACGCTATTCCATCATTTGCGGGCAACAGTGCCATAAATATAACAACCGCTAGCGGTCACGATGTCACAATGTCCGGTATAATCGGAATCATTGCGGACAGGGAAGCAATCGCCAACACATCAGAGGATATTTATGTAACTACAGACAGGTACAACGGCGCTCGTTATACAAACTACACTCACGGCGCGGTAGAACAGTATGTAAACGACCTAGACGAACAGGGTGTAATTTTCACGATTGCCGACACAAATACCGCAAACACCAGAACAGCAAAGAAATAATACCCATCTTTTCACCTTTTCTCTATCCACCCCCGCGTAATGAAACAAAACTTTACGCGGGGGAATTTTAAAGGGGGCAAAATGCAAATTACACTTTATACCCAAACAAAACCATATAATACAATCACGCGAAACATGACCGCCCCCATAACTATAAATGGGGTTTTGCGTGACGATTGCGATTTATTGAATCCAGAAATAGAAATTGAATACAACGCGACAAACATAAATAAAAACTATGCGTATATTCCCGATTTCGGGCGCTATTACTATTTCAGAAAACCGCCCACGATAGACGGAAAAAAGATAATTTTACATCTGCACGGCGATAGTTTATACAACTATAGGAACGTTATATATAACTCGTACTGTGTCGCCGAACGTTCAAGTTCTAATTATGATTTGATGTTACCCGATAGCGTCGTAATGGGTGAACAGGGTTATACCATATTTAATAGGGTATTGCCATACAAGTTCCACCCCGAACAGGGGGAATATATTTTAACAATCGCGGGGGGTATTTAACCATGTTTGGTACTAAAATAAACAATGTTTACAAAGTATGCAACGGCATCGAGTTTTATGATGATTATGTTGCCGATTTGGGTTTTGAGTGCAACGAAAATCAAGATATAAAAATATGTATTGATGGGTGGGCTTATAAAGATTTTACTGTTAGTGATGATACATTCAGCGGTACGGAACTCGAATATTATGAGGGTATATCGAGTGAAACTTTTGGTTGTAACACATCAAACAGCGCACAAGCCGACCCGATAGGGATCGAGGTAACACTACCCGCACAATATGCACAAGCTAATACACGCGTCGCGTTATATTTGATAGATGGCGGGGGCGATAACGACTCATTTGTATATTTTGGCATAAGGACATATAACCCGATTTCAGAGCAATGGGTAACAGGTCAGACACCTTTTATGTTATATGATATGTCGGGCGGTAACCAAAAAAACTTTTATTCTATCGGTTTACCGGGTAACACACCGCCCGGTACTGTTCAATGGTTATGGAGTCGGTTTGATGAGATGGTAACGCGTTGTAATACCGTGCGCGGTACTATGTCGAGTGCGTACGTTGGTACATATTACCAGATAACGCGCATTAGTACCAACGTACCAATTTTTGACACTCTCGCACATGCGGAGGCGTTTTTGGTCGACCCCGATAATACAACGGGACTGTTAAACGTACCTAGCCACACCGACCCCGAACACGATTATATCAACGACCAAAAATATTATAAAATGAAAAATCTTTTTGCGCGCGGTTCGGGTTCAACGTGGACACCTATACAGAACATCAATTATAGGATTAAGCCCGTGGGCGGTAAAATATGCTTATACAAGACAACCCCCACGGCGGGACACCCTTACGAATGGCGGTTAAAGGGTTGGCGGAATGGTTACGATTTTTACGCATCAGACGGAATTGTATATGATGATGATGATGATTTTTATAATATTTCAGACGTTACCGAAACATTTCTTGAACACTCGTTAAAGTTTGATAATGTTTCATACCGCGTAAATATTTTTGACACGGATATACCGACTTGGGAAAACGAACAGGACGCGGACGACTATATTAACGGATTAAAGGACATAACTGAGGCGTTGAATTATGACTATATAGCGCGGACGAATCAAGAGATTTTAGGACCCGACATTGGTTTAGCGGACATTGGAAACGATAACGGAACTAACGGCATGGTTTATAGTTATGGCTCCAGAATGTACGTTATGAGTTCGTCACACCTAGCGGGGTTTTTTGCCGATGTGTTCGACACCGCGAACATCAACGACATTTTAGCGGGTACGCAACTTTTCGGAACGAATCAGATAAACGCGATTAGCGGTATAAATTATTTTCCGTGTGCTATATCAGAATTTTGCAGCGTTGCAAGCGTGGGCGCCACACCCCATGTGGGTTCGTGGGTGTGTCCGACCGCCACAAGTAACGGATACGTAACACAGAACAACAAATTGATTGATTGCGGGGGCGACTACTTAAAGCCCATTTACAATGATTTTAGGGATTTGGAACCATATCAGCAACTATGGGTAACGTTGCCGTTTTGCGGTACCCACCAATTGCAATTAACAAAATACTTAAACAAATATATGTCGTTCAAGTACTCAATCGACGCTGTTACGGGCGCTTGTTCGTGCCACGTTTACGCTGACGGCATCGAACTAGATACATTCGATGGGGTGTGTTCGTCACAACGCCCGATAACGGCAATCGACCAAACGACATATTTAAGCAATGTTATCGGTTCGGTAAATAGTGCGCTATCGTCTGGGGTCGGTGTGGTTTCAAGTGGCGCTCAGGCTATCGGGGGCGCGGTCACAGGTAACGCGCTATCGGTTGCAAGCGGTATCGGCGGTGTGGCAGGTAGTGGCGCTAGTGGTGTTTTGGGCGCTTATAATGTTTTACAGGCGGTCGATAACCCGCCGATGGTAACGCGCGGGGGTTCAAGTGGTTGTCTGGGATTTTTCGGGTGTACTCAGATACATCTGCATTTTTACCAAAAGAAGACCATAAAACCCGCCCACGCGTTAATGCTATGTGGCGCCCCGTCCAACGTGTCGGGAACTGTTTCGAGTTTTGCGGGATTTTTAAAGTGTTCCACTTTTAAAATGTCCGACGGTTTCACGGGAACCAATGACGAACTAAACGAAATAATGAGTTTAATGAAAAACGGGATTTATGTATAAAGGGGGTACAAAATGAGAACTATAGCAAGTACACTAAAAACGGCATTAAAAAACATGTATGATGTTAATGATGTTTCGGCGGGGTTCGAGTATTGGTTTTTTAAGTTTCTGGGGTTTGCGCTTTCAATTTTCGAGTATGAAAATCTACCCGAATCCATACCGTCACGCGAACTAGAGTTATTACTAATACTACAGGGGTACGCAACCCCATTTTATGACAACAGGGGTTTACCTGTCGCCGTTCCAACAAATATTTACGGCTATGATAAGTATTATACCCCCAATAGTGGAACGTACGGAAACGCGATAATACCAACAAAAACGCTATATTTTCAGAATAACACCGAACACAAACAAAACGCGGTTTTAATGTTCAACAACGATTTACACACAAATATATTCTATCTACGTTCGGATGGCGCGTTATTGTCACTTATACAACGTTACGCGCGCCGTATGGCAGACCTTGAGGCAAGTGAAAACATTTATACAGTTAAAACGCGGTTCGGTAACGCGCCCGTGGGTAGTACCGATAGCGTTAGAAACAGTATAAAAAATTTTGTCGATAAAATCCGCGTGGGTAAATTCGACACGATAACGGACGACTCTATAATAAATTGTTTTCGCACTGTGGACTTCGGCAACAATACCAATGAAAATTTAATGTCGTTTGCTGCCGCTAGGGATAAAATAATCGAGCAGTTTTTCCGTGATATAGGCGTGAAAATGTCAAATCAGAAAAAAGCACAGGTAACATCAAACGAGATTGAAAGCGACGAACAGTTATTATTGATTTCAATTGATGACATGTTAAAAACGCGCCGACAGGGGTTAAAAGATTTTAACAGGTTTTTCAATACAAACGCAACAGTTAGGGTAAACCCGAAATATAACCGCGCTAATTTTTCGGAAAAGGAAACAGGAACGGAAAACGAAACAGAAACAAAGGGGGTAAACGAAAATGAGTAAACCGCTTAAAAAGTACGACCGCGCACACATCGGATATTATATAAATTATGTCGTTGGCAATAATACACAACCATTTCAGATTGTGGGAACATTACAGGAAAACCAGACGGAAACACCCAACGCGTCATATATAAATGATGATTGGTTTGAGTACATCACGACTATAACACACAATCCGCGCCCGATTATTTCCGGAAATACCATAATAAACGCGGTAAATGATGTTTCGCGTATTGATGATTATATTATTAAAAATTTTTCGTGCCGTATTGTCTTTTCTGATGATTTTTGTACATGGGTCGATTATGATTTTAAACCCGCCGACATTTTGACCATTTCCGCGCCGTTGATATTCCAGAAAATAGCGCGGTCGAAAGTCCGTTCGCTTTTTGAGAATAAGCGTGAAGAGTATAAAAGGTTATGGGAAATACACACCGCCGATTATAACCCTTTGAACGACTTTGATAATTACGAAAAAGAAACGCACAAGGGAACCGATACGACCGCGCATGGTGGAATTGATACCATAGCAAATACAGGAAGTGACACGACCGCCCACACGGGAAAAGACACGACACAAAATAGCGGAACGGACACCATAGCGAACACAGGAACGGACACAACAGCGCATAGCGGAAAAGATACGACAGAAAACAGCGGAACGGATACCACAACGCGCACGGGAACAGAATCCAACGCGCACACGGGAACGAACACAAACGCAAACACGGGAACGGATACAAATAACGGATTTACATATGCGTTTGAAAGCGTGGCAGACGTACCGAAAGACAAGAACACAACGACATATGGAAAAAACGAAACCATTACATATAATGATACTGTAGCGACTACTTATAATAGTGTAGCCGATGCAACCGCACACGGCTTAAAAACCGAACTAACACACGGCGAATCCATACAGACAACCCACGGAAAAAGCGAAACCACAACGCACGGACTCAAAACCGAACTAACACACGGCGAATCTATCCAGACAACCCACGGAAAAAGCACAACGACAACGCACGGCGAAACGATAGGTTTAACCCACGGCGAAATCATTGAGAAAGAGTCGCGCGGTTCGAATATGTCACCCGCGGAACTTTTGGACGAACACCGCAGATTATGGGAAGATTTCAACATTTTGGGCATAATTGCAACCGATGTAATTAAAGAAATATCTGTATAAATGGGGGTATAATATGAACGATTTAAAAGATACAATTGAACTAATGACAAGCGCCGATTATAAAGAACGTTTCAAGGCTGAATACTGGCAAACAAAAATACGTTTTGTAAAATTGCATAATATGGTTATTAAGTACGAAGGGGGAACACTAAATTTTGAACCAACTTGTAACATTAAAATATTAAAATCTCAATTAGAGTATATGAGAAATTATCTTTTTATACTTGAATTACGCGCCGAAATTGAAAGAGTGAACTTATGGGAATAATATCAAAATCGAAAAGCGATTATAAAAAATCGAAAAAACCGCGGTGGGTATCGTCTGATAAAGTAATGAAATTAGCAAAACAGAACCACATTTTGTGTGTTCTGGGCGCATGGTCTAATGGTAAATCATACGCGTGTAAAAACGGGGTAGTGCGTGAGTGCTGGAAAAACAAAACACGTTTTGCTTTCGTTCGCCGTAACGATTTGGAAAATAAGGACAGCATAATAGAAAATTATTTCCTAGATTGCAATGTGGAAGATATAACCGATGGTGAATTTAACGGCATCATATGTTATAGAAAAGACATATTTTTAGCAAAATACGACCCCGACACGGAAAAATGGAAAAAAGGCTATTTAATCGGACACGGTTTTTCTTTATCAGCATACGCACACACAAAATCGGGGGTTTATCAGAACTATGAATATATGTTGTTTGAAGAGTTTATAACTACAGGGCAATATTTATCGGGCGAATTTTCGGAACCTTATAGGCTTATGCGGTTAATGTCTACAGTATTCAGGAATAATGACGGACATGTTATACTAGTCGGGAACACAATAACGCCACTGTGTCCATATATGCGTGAATGGTCGTTAAACTTAAAAGGACTTGAACAGGGGCAGACGAGAACGTTCGAGTTTTCTAACAGTTACGGCAACGTTACAAAAATATGCGTGTATCTCACCGAACCGACCGACAAAAAATCAAACATGTTCTTTATGCATGAAAAAGAAATACACGGGGGCGCTTTCCATAGCGCGGAACATGACCACGTAAACGGCGACATTGCAAACGCTAACGTGATTTATACGGCGGTATTTTCTTATGAAAACAAGATGTTTTTAGGGCGGTTTGTCGAGTTGAACGGCGCTCATTTTTGGTATATCGAGCCGAAAACAAGCGAAATAAAACCGAACACGCGGACTTTCGGGGATTTGCGCATTCAGTCCGATTTACACACCAAAGGCATAACACCGATACACCCGAACGAAAAAACTGTTATCGATTATCTAAACGCAGGTAAAATAAGGTATTCGGATAATCTGACAGGTACGTTATTCATACAGGTTTACAATAAATTACGGATGTATAACACGCGTTTTTCATAAAATAATGGGGGCATTTAGCCCCCTTTATTTATTTTTAATATGTTGGCGCGTGGTGTGGGTGTTACAAAGGTTTTCTTAAAATCCGAATAATCCCAATCGCTGTAATTATCGAAATAATTTTTTAACCAATCATTTGCGATATTATAATATAGTGTTTTCAGTTCGCGCCCTGTTCCCTTATTTAGTCCGCTATCACCGCATTTTAGCGCGTCAAGTTTTCCCACTAGTATAGCCGTTATAAAATCCCTTGCAATCAAATCATTTTCAAGAAAAGCTTTGTAATCGTTATTATTCATTATCCGCGCCCCCCATTTCGTTGCCTTTGTTTTCTGCAATTTCGATAACTATATATAGCGCTTCAGCAATGGCATTATTAACGCCGTTATAGTCTATCAGTTCGCGCCGAACGTTTTTTAAAAGTTCAATAGCTTGTTTTAACTGTTCTGAATTAACTGTTTTTCGCTCTTTTGGTAAATGAAAATATTTACAAATATAACTACTTTTGAACCGCCCATAATAATAGTTACATCTGTTATAATTTTCACAATCTTGACATAAAAATTGAATATTTTCGTTTTTCATGCGTGTTTTAATCCTCACTTTCTTCACCCTGTATAATAACATCATTTGCGGTTATTACTTTATCACTCCATTTGTTTACTGCTTCTAAAATCGTCAATGTTTGCTCACCCCATTCCTCATACTGTTCGTCATATACGGGAACAGTTATTTTTTTATTAACGTCTATTAAATCGCCGTGACGTTTTGGCAACGGCGCGCCCTTTGCAATCGCTCTCATTGCGTTAAACTTATCGTTGCTATCTTCGCGTGTTTCCTTCGCGTGTTCAAAAATGTGTTCGGGTATATCAATTAGTAGTTTCATGCGTGTTTTAAACCTTTCTCAATTGTTTCGTTGTAATAATTCAGTATAAAATCATCGTTGCCGATTGATAATGTTTTTTCATTTTCCGAAATGACAACAAAGTCCGCGCAATATTCTGTTTTTCCATTACCAACATTATAAAAATCGGGGGTAACGCTTTTATATTGTGCTTTTGTACTGCCACAGACTTTAAAAACAAAATCGTCTTTTAAATTCTTAATCGTCTGTAGTTCGTCAGACGAATAAAAATAGTTTGGTTTGCCGTCCTTTACATCTATTAAACGGCGGTTTGCTACACCCGAAATAGTAACGTTTAATTGATTTTTTGACACATACGCGTAACACTTTGAGTGTAAAAAGCGGAACTGTGTGCCCGTATCTTCTAAATCAAAACTATCATATGTTATCTTGTTTCCGTCAGAGTCCGTTATATATAGGCCGTTGGCGATGGCGTTTTTATATTTCTTTTCATTTAACGCGTTTATTTCTTTTTCTATTTTTTCGTCATAGATATAATATATCGAGTCTGTATCACAGTAAATAAAATTATCGCCGCATATATCTATATATTTAAATAGTTCATATCGTGCACAAGCTGTTATAAAAACGCTCCAGTAATAAGGTAAAAAGCCCGTGGACGTGTTCGCGGTATAGTATTTTTCGGGGTGTTCCTTATTCCTGTAAATCCCGTAATTATCATCAATCTTTTTTTGATAGTCAATAAAAGCGGGGTTAATGTTGCCGTTATCGTCGCGCACAAAATCCGCTTTACAAAAATCCATTGCGGTGAGTCCGTACAAGCCGTTTAAAAAATTCTTTGATTTTATCAAGCGTATTTCTGCCTCATATATATCGTCACGGGGCGCGTTAATGGATTTTAGATATTTCACGCGCTTTTTTAAGTCTGTTTTATATTTATAATATTCGTCAATTTTCTTTATAAACCAATCCGGTAGGGGGCGCGCGATTGCCTTAAATGCGAATAATACATAGCATTTTTTATACTTGTACTGTTTTAGTATTATCTCTAAATCGTACTGAGTGACATAAGTAATAAATTTACCGCTACACTCCAGAACACGCCCATTATCACAGTAAAATTTTACCCCCTTTTTGCTTTCGCACTTTGAACGGCTTAAATATGGCGCTAGTGTCTTTTTGCTTTTCAGCTCAAGACCGACAAAACCCACAACCCCCCAAACACAATACCCGGGCGTGTCAAAATCCTGTAATGTGGGGTTTTTAATCTCAATAATCCTACCAGACGGAAATTTGTATTTTCTCATTACAGAAGGGTAGTGGCTTCGAAAGTCGCGGTGTTTGATATAGTCAAAAATCGTTATACCCCTTAAAAACCTGTTCCCGTGACAGTAGCCCCCTGCGAACGTTTTCCGCATATATACAAATTTCCGCGGTGTGGGTATGGTATATAAAAAGTCTTTTCTATAGCCGTTTGTTGTATATGCGTCAATACGGCATTCATTTCTTATTTTTCCCGTGCTTGTCAGTGGGGCGGTTGCTATATTGTAGCCGTTTAATTCCCAATCTTTTAATAGCGACTCTTGTAAACCATAAACATCATTTAACTGATAATTAATATCGTTCTGGGTCAGTTTGTCCGTGCTATAGTGAATCGCGCTATAATCCACCACACCCACTAATTTTTTATGCCGTACATCATAGGTATTACAGACGTTTTCTAGGGAATTGTTAAAATATACAAGTGAGTCTTTTAGTATTATGTGTTCGCCGATGTCCACGCTTATGACGTGCCGTCTGTCTAGAAAAAACTCACGTTTGATGGTAAAATTTTGTTTTAATATCTGATAAATATAAGCGTAATCGTATGGGGCATTATGGGCATAAATTACAACCTTATAACACGCGTTATATTTGCGGGTTAATTCTGAAAGATGTTTTTCGATGTCCTTCAGTACTTGCATAAATTCAAAAACATCGCGCCCGAATATGGCGAGTTCTTTCGATGCGTCAATACAAAGCGCCCACGAATACACCCACGCAAGTGGGTTTAGTGGGTTGTGATTGTGGCTTGTTTCGGTGTCGAAAGTTAATGGCAAATCGAATAATTCACATTTGCGTTTTTTGATGGTTTTTGGCGTGAATGTTGTTAGTATTTCAGCACAGTTCATACTTTCACCCCCTTTTTTGCAAGGGTTGTTAATGCGCGGTCATACTCATAATCATCATCACTATAGAACATATTTAGTAAGTCCTCATCAAATGGCGCGTTTTCGTCTTTTTGCCAACCGCCGAAACGTTTTTGAAACACAAGTTTATTTATAACTTCCTGTTTCAAATCCGCGTATTTTTCACCGTTCAATGAACGTATATACATATCTGAAAATCCGTATTCTTTTGTATAAAAAGCGGTTGCGATTGCGTCGGCGGTCACGTCGTCCACGTCGTCTAAATACTCCTGTATCATATCATCGGTAATCTCTTCCTCTTTATACTCAATCTGTTCCTCTTCTTTGTAATATTGTTGTATGTCTTTCGTGACTTTCTTTATTTCGCTAATGGTAGATGGTACCGATGTAAAATCCTTTATTAACTGTTCAACAGCTTGTGTTTCGGCTTGTGTCATGTTTTTAACGTCTGTTCTTATTTTCAGACCGCCCCCCGCGGTTCCTTTGCTTGTGGGGGTTTTTATCCCGGCTTGTTTTGTTGTTATGATGTTTTCTTTTCCATATTTAGCGCCTACTATTTTTCTGTATGCTTGTGTTCCTGTATAACCGCGCTTTTCGAGTTCTACAATACGCTGATTTATCCGCTTTATCTCACTTGCTAAATGGGTTTGTTGTGTGGTGAGTCCGCGGACTTTTAAAGGCTTGATTTGTCCGCGTGTGGTCGGTTTAATTGTTGGGTTCTTTTTGCTCATGGGTTTGTTTTCCTTTCTTTGTTTTGGGGCAAATATACCCACATTTAATTATACCAAACAACCGCGCGTAGAGTGTGACGAAATACGCGCGGTGAAGTTGTAACAATTGCACAAATCACACCGGAAATGTGCGAACAAATGTTCGTTGTGCAAATTGCACAAAAAATAGTATAAAAATGGGGGTTTTTATTGGTTATTTATATACTTT
>JAEEMI010000006.1 GCA_016283155.1 Clostridia bacterium | reverse complement strand
CAAGTTAAAGATAATTTTAAGATTTTTATTAAAGAATTCTCTAAACAAAAATATAATCAAATTATTATTGAAGATGGCAAATATTTAGAAGACGCACTTATTCAAAAAGGGATGCTTAAATAGTATAAAGATTATATACGCGATTTAACTTATTTTACTTATGTCAAGATAAATGGCAGTTAAACGTGTGCTTGTAAACAAGCGCACGCACTTTTTGATATTCCGCTAGTTTCAAAATGCACCAACTACTATACGCTCTTTTTATTATTTGTTGTTACTAAACTTATGCATTCACAATCTCAATTTTAATGGTTTGTTCGTAAGTATTTACGCCATCCCAATCGAAATTCCAAATCAAGCAAGCGCCATCAACTGGATCAACTGTATATTCATTGTCATCACCAAAATTAAACTGCCAAACCAATTGTCCATTTTCTTCCACGATTTCAAAATGAACTGTTAAGGTCATTTTATCATCACTAACTACTCCACTCATATCAGCAACCGAAGAAATCAAACCATTTTCGTTGCAGAACGAATATTTTGATGACCTAGAATAATTATCCGCCACATTAATTTGGATAGCAAAATCGCGGTTATTACCATCGACAATCATTTCACTAACATTAATTGTAAATTTATCCGCCGTAATAATACGGTTACTATCAAATTCATAACTTAATTTGTTAGACAAACTGGCATCGACTAAAGTTGCAAAACTGCCAACTTCTTGTGCACCTTGCAATTCATCACAGTCTGCATAAGCACAACTTTGTCGGTACATTGCGTTGTGATCAATTACCTCATCATTAATCGTTAATTCACGATACGGAGTTGCAGTATTATCAACCAAACATCTCGGATCCGTTTCCAATTGCCAAATGTGTTCACGCATCGGAATTACCGGATTAATTTCGGTGATGCCATCTTGATCGGCAAAATATTTATCACAATCTAAACAATGATAACATTCTTGACGGCCTTCCGTAATACAAGTTGCCGCAACTGCACTTAAATGTTCACAACGATGTCCTTGCGCGGCGATTACTTCCTCGTTTTCTGCATAAGCATCTTTACATTCGGCATCTTTGAATTTTTGATTGCAATTTACACGAGCGCAAACATAATATGCTGCGTGTCCTGCTTCAGTACAAGTTGCCGGTTGTTCAGCAAAATAATGTGCATTATCGGTATAATGTCCACCTTGAATAATAATTTCAGATTCATCATAGTGGTTGATACCTTCTGCATCGGCAAATAAATGATGACAATCCACGCATTCATAATGAGCATAGCATCCATCGTGTTCACAAGTTGGTTCAGTTTCTGTTTTATAGACAATACGGTGCGCGTGTTTGGCTAAAACTGTATCTTCACTTCTAATTTCATTACGACAATTTTCATCCGTAAAACATTTACCACAAGCATAGCAATAATAATAAGTAATGTGTCCTGCTTCGGTACAAGTTGCATTTTCTTGAGTACGTTTGACAATTTGGTGTTTTAATTTAGGAATAATGCGCCATTCATCCAACTCATCCGCAGCAATTTCGATTAAGCCATCAGCGTCCGCATAATACAAATTACACTCTGGACATTCCCAATAATCACGTAAACCAAAATCAAAACAAGTCGCCGCTTCACCTTGCACCAAAGTTAATTCGTGCTCGTGTCCAGAACCTTCATCCGCACTAACTTGGCGTACGCCCCACATAATCGCGACACCAGCACTCATTCCGACCAGTCCCGCCATCAACAGAAACGCAAACTGTTTGAATCCTTTCATTTAAATTTCCCCTTTTATTTCGCATACATCATAACATATCTCGCGCAAAAATCAAATAGGTTCGCACAAAATTTTCCAACAATTTTTTTTTAACATAAAATTGAACTACTACCTAAAAAGCAGTAAATCTAAAACAAATTCGTTAAATTTAATGCACTTGAAATGTATTAGTATTAAAACAACCATTATTTAATGCACTTTTCATCCTGCCTAATTCAACCTGCAAAGCAGAAATTTTATTCTGAATAGAAACAATTTTTCCTGGTAAAATTTTCTGTTTATCTTTCAATGCTTTAAGTTCGTTCTTTAATTCTTTTTATTGACGAACTGCTATATCAACATTTTTTACTTTTTTTCAACTTCAGATATTTGATTATTAATAGAGTTAAGATCATTACTTAGTGAAACCAATTTAGTTTCAAGTTCAACAATCTGTTTTTCAGTATCAGTAATTAACGTGGTTATATTTCGATATGCAGAAACTTTTTCAGGAGAAAACAAATCCAAATGCCCACATTTTGTACACAAGAAAACATCTACATCGGATATATTAGGATGACCTTCTCCATCGGGACATTTAATTTCAATTAATGTTTTCACTAATTCTTTATTCCCACAGTGAGTGCATTCCATAATTTAACCTCCATAGCGTTCGAATATACTGAAGATTGGTGCACCACGCTTTAAGAAATTCTAACACTGTGGCTAATAGTAATTTTTAATATTCAATCTTGAAATAATCAAGCCAAGCTTTGTATTTGTCTTGACAAGATAAACAAGTTTCCAGTAAATAACCTTTTTCTTTGTCCCATTCTTTCAAACCACGATAGTAAAACATTTTGTGCTCTTCGTCGATAATGAAAGGGACAATGTTATTGTTCAAACATTCTTTGAACATAATCAAGCGACCAACACGACCATTGCCGTCTTGGAACGGGTGAATTTTTTCAAAGTTCTGATGGAATTCAATCACGGTTTCCAAAGTTTTGTTGGGAGTTGCATTGTAATTATTAATTAAGTCTTTCATCGCTTGTTTGACATTTTCGGGTTGGCAAGTTGCTTCGCCACCGACTTCATTAGGCATCTTTTTATAATCACCAACCTTGAACCAATCTTTGCGACTATCTGATGTTCCTGTTTTTAACAAGAAATGTAATTCTTTAATCATTTTTTCGGAAAGTTCTTTTTTAGCGTTTTCAAACACAAAATCCACGCATTTGAAATGGTTGGCGGTTTCAATAATATCATCGACTTTGACATTTTTATTTTCAATGCCGATGGTGTTGGTTTCAAAAATGTATTGTGTTTGGTCGTGGGTTAAGGTGCTTCCTTCAATGTGATTGGAGTTGTAAGTCAATTCAATTTGTGTTTTGTGATAAATACCACCTTTCAAGCCCATTTGTTTTTGTTCTCGTAAAATATTCAAAAGTTGATTGTCGGTCAGTTTCTGTTTGATTTCTCGAATTGGTTTTTGTGCATCTTCGGGAATGTTCCAAGTTTTGCCAGTTAAAAACGCACCCGGAATTCGACCTTGTGCACAGTAATTTCTTACCATACGGTCGGTCAGATTCCATTGTTTAGCAAATTCTGCAACGGATAAAAATTTCATATTAACTCCTAAAAATATTATATTCCTTTATCGGAAATTTTCAAGCAAATTTATAAAATTTATTTCCGGTAATTTTTATAAGCAATATTCGGTTTTCAATGTTATTGTTTTTGAATTAAGTGTTTTACTACTTTTGCCAAGGGCGGTTAACCGTGCATTTACCCTTGGCAAAAGTGGCTTCCCGTTTACGCTCCACAGTCGCAAAACAAAGAAATCACGAGAAGGAGCATACGAAAAAGTTAGACAACAAGTCTATACAGTTTCCACCAATATATGTAACATTTATATCAAGGTAGACTACATTTATGTAACAATTATGTAACAAAAATATTCACTTCTTAAAGTTAAAAAAGT
>JAEEMI010000005.1 GCA_016283155.1 Clostridia bacterium | reverse complement strand
TTACGCGAAGTAGCGAGTAACTTAATTGATATTCACGGACAGCACGATACAGAAAAGTTATTGGAGCCGAAAAATCATTTGAGTATTTTGGATGCATTTGCCAAAACCGATTTGTCAGCATATCAAACAGCATATAATCAATTACAAGCCTTGCAAAATGAGTTGGCAACTTATGGTGATAATCCGGAAGAGCGGGCGCGTCTGTTGGATTTGTACCAATATCAAATTGACGAAATCGAACGGGCGAATTTGTCTGCAGACGAAGAAGAAACTTTACAACAACGGGCTTTGGTCTTGCGTAATGCGGAAAAGTTGGCGGAAGGTTTACAGTCTGTGGTTGATAATTTGTCGGAGAGTGATGGGACTTTGGGCGTTGCACAAAAACGGTTACTCGGTGTGCAACAATTCGACACTAAGTTACAAAGTTGGGCAGAACGACTGGGAACGGCGAGTGGCGAAATTACCGACATCTTAATTGATATACGTGATTATTTAGACAGTACTGACTTTAGTGCGGATGCCTTGGAAAGTGTTTATGACCGTTTAGATGAAATTAAAAACTTGAAACGAAAATACGGTGCAACCGTAGCCGATGTTTTGGCTTTCTGTGAAAAGACTAAAGCGGAGCAACTACGACTTTTGTCGGCGGGTGATACGATTCAAAAATTACAAACCGAAATCACTGCCCAAACTGCCACTGTGATGCAGTTAGCCAGCCAGCTAACCAAAACACGTCAAGCGGCAGCGGAAAAGTTAGGGGCACAATTAATTGAACAACTCAAAGATTTGGGAATGGCGCAAACTCAATTCGAAGTGCAATTTAGTACTACCGCACCCAAAAACAATGGTGTTGATAGTGTGGAATTTTTGTTTTCGGCTAACGTGGGTGAACCCGTGCGACCTTTGGCACAGATTATTTCGGGTGGTGAAATGAGCCGTTTAATGTTGGCATTGAAAACAGTTGCTAACCCCGAACCAGATAAGACCTTGGTCTTTGATGAAATTGATACGGGGATTTCGGGTAAAATGGGCGTGGCTTTGGCGGCGAAGTTGGCAGCGTTGTCCCAACAGTCCCAAATTATTGTGGTAACCCATTTGGCTTCGGTTGCCGCGACAGGCGATACACATTTCTTGATTCAAAAGAATGTTAATGAAAATCAAACCATTACTAATGTTTATCCATTGGATGCTGTTGCTCGTGAACAAGAAATTGCCCGCATTATTGGCGGTGGCGAGACGGCTTTGGCGCACGCGCGTGCGTTATTAATGAAATAATTAATGCTCGACTGATTCACTATAATGTTTTGTCAGTAACTTTAATTACGATGACCAAGTTTGTTGTCTTGCGAAAAACAAGTTGCGACTTCGATGGGGAGGGGGGTACACTGTTACAAAACCTATGTTTAATTGTTGTTAATGTATGAACAACCAAAGGAGCAATTTATGGAAGATACACCAAAAAACAATTTTTTGCATAAAGCCAAAAAACCATTTTTAGCATTGGCTATGGCGACAATTTTTGCTGGCAATGTTTCCGCGATGGAATTCAAGAGTAGCAAAAATCCTAACCAAAAACCGACCACTGTTGAGCAGTTTATGCCAAAATCGGCAACAGAATTTAACGGCGAATATGATGCAGCCGAGGCGATGAAATTATTCCAAGATATGGAAAACAGCCCTTTGTTTCAGGAAATATGTACAACAAAATTTATGAGCGATGAAGAAGTCTTGGCAAAAGGTTTAGACATTAAAACGGAAGCGATTGATTACATACGACGTTCAAAAGTCAATAATCAAAAATTAAGAATTGCCTACCAAAAATTCTATGCCGGTAAAGAAATGCCAAAGGTGATTTCCAAAGTGCTTAATCACGAATATGTAGTTGAGTATGAAGATGGTAATTATTTATCAACTAAATATAGTATGGATAATTACGGTGTTATTTCCGATGATATTCGTGAACTTAATTATTTGGCATCTAGACCAGAAAATATTGATATGTTGCTGGATACCAGTAAGATTGAAGAAAAACTGGAACAACGCAGTGGGGCTTTGGATAAAAAAATTGGTGATTTAGTTAAGAGCTGTTGGAATCGTGCAAAGTATGATAAAAATAAAATTATTGATAACCAAAAGCAATTAGAATTATTAAAAGAAGGTGTAGACGGTTTGTCACCTAGTGTTTGGGGTGACGAACAAATGCGTGAAGGCTTTTTGCTTGAAATCTGTAATGGCTTTTTGTTAGAAGATATTTTGGATTATTCTTTCCGCAGAAATATTGATATTCGTAAAATTATTGAAGCCGCTGCTCAACCTTATGAACAACCTCAAGTTGAAGTGGTAAAACCATCCTATCAACCTGCCAAAGTACTTGCTTCAATCGATGGTGTAAAATATGTGTTACCGCATGAAACAACTCCGCAAATGGTAACACCATCAAATGGATTTGAAAGATACCAGACTCCAGACCCAATGCCATCAAACGAAGTCAAGCCTGCAGAATGCAGCCCTATAGAATGCGGTCCTGAAATGGGAATGTAATGGTTAAGAAAAATGACCCGAGCGGGTCATTTTTTGTTAGTTATCTTTCTTTTTGTGATGTTTATTGCGGGGTTTCTTTTTAGGTTTATTGAAAACGTGGCGGTTAGGTATCATCCAAATTGCAGTAGCAATACAGGCAATGATAGTTACCACAATCACAAGCCAAAAAGCATTTAAGCCGGGCAGTTGGTCAAAAGGTAAGCGGACATTCATTCCGTAAATACCCGCAATTAAGGTTGGGATGGCTAAGATAATCGTAACAATGGTTAACAAACGCATACGTTCGGCCAATTGATAGTTGACGATGTTAGAATAGGTACCCATTGTTTCGTTCATTAACTCGCGTTGCAGGTTGCAAGTAGCAAAAGCTTGTTTGATTTCGACGCGGATGTTCTCCAAAGTTTCCACATCGTCTTCGGTTAATCCTTTTTGCACAATCATTTTTTCGGCTACCAAGTCGTTTTGGCGTAGCGATGAAGCAAAGTAAATCAACGCATTTTTCAAACGCATTAATTCACGCAAACTGGTATCGGCATCTTTTGATTCCATTAACTTACTTTCCAAACGGGTACTGGTTTTATCAATCGCGCGCAAATAAACTTCGTACAAGCTATGGAAAGCCAATAAGAACTGGTAAGTGATTTTTTTACTATCCAAAAGAATGTTAGTACGTAGTGTACCTTGTTTAATTTCGTGAAATTTAAAATTTTCTTGTAAACAAACTGTAACGGTTAAATTACCTTTTTGAATAATGGACAAAGGAATAGTTGTGTAGGGTGCATCACTTTCAGTGTCACGCTGAATTACTGGAATATCAAAAACGGTTAAAGTGTAATGAGTATCGTCATCCTCATCTAAACGTGGACCTTCTTCATCGTCCAATGCGGAACGGACAAAATCTTCTGGAATTTTCAACTCATCAATCATACGATGCACTTCGATTTCGTTTGGATTAGTTAATTGAATCCAAATGCGTTCGTCGGTTGGTAATGTCGCTAAGTTGACATTGTCCATTTTGACGTATTTGCCGTCTTTATTCATCAGGATGTTTGTCATACGCACAGTGTATGACACTATTTGAAATAAAGTCAAGAATTGTTGCAAATAATATCTTGCCAATCTTTTGGTTTGGCTTTATAATAATCGGTATGGATAAATTGAAGAAAGTTTTGAAACATTTATTCGCCCCAGCCATTGTATTGTTATTAGTGGCAATTTTGGGCGTATTTAGTCCCGTTGCATCGGTTGCAGCAGCAATTCGTTTAAATGTCGCGGCAACTCCGGGCGTGGACGCTACAGTTGATTGTACAATTTCAAATTTACCGAGTCGTACAGTTAAAGTTGACACAGAAATCACAACTCCAACCATCAGTAGTGGTACTGTGAAATTGTGTCACTCCAACAAGGTACAGGATTCTTTCTCAAGTACATATACCTATTCTGAAGTTGGTCAATATGAATGGCGTTTCTACACGGCCGGCGGTCAATTGTTTGATACTTACACAGTAACGGTTACTGACACAACTTATCGTATGACGATGCCAAGTGATGTTGTAACAGTTGCTCCGAAAAATTTAGCAGAATTGAAATTACCATTGCCAAGTACTTATACCGTTGGTGGCGAAACAATGAAAGTTGGTACCATTACACCAAGTGATAATGCTCATAACTACGCTGTTATTGAATTGAAAGATAAAAAAGATAACTCAACAAATTATCATTTGTCAGTTGAAGTTGCTTTGGAAAATGACACTTTTGCGGCTAACACCATTGGCATTGATGATAAAAATGTTACCATTAATTTAACTAATAAAGGTACTGGTAATTTGAAAGTTACTTATTTATTATCTGATGCCAGTGATAAATTATTAGTGGCTGTACCATTGAGCAATATTGAAGTAAAAAACGTCAATGTTGACGATGTTACTTTTGCTAATATTCCAACTGCACCAAGCGTTTCTAACTTATCATATTATTCAAGTGTTAGTTTAACTGCACCAACTGCCGATAGCGCTAAAGTTGGTAAGGATACTTTTGCTGTTGAAGCACAAACTTCTATTGTTAAAGTTCAAGCGTATTTATTCTCGACACAACCAAATAACTGGACTAATACAGCAAATGTTCGCACCTTTACAGTTGATGCTAATGGAGTTGTTAAAGAAGGTAATAACGTTGTTACTGATGTTATTGAAATTGATGGCCTAAATGTAAAAGTTAAAGCTTTGGGTTGGTATCGTTTCCAATTTGAAACCAAAACTTTGTTCGGTTATCAAATGGATAAGAATTTTGATAACTACGATGCCATTGAACAAGACAAAAACGAAAGCCATAAATCTTATGTTCGTTATTGGAGTGATAGTGTTAACATCTATGAAGATAAAGCTGAACCTAATTTTGCTTGGGTAAAAGAACACTACAATAAAGATGACAACACTAAGATTAATGAATTAAACGAAAACTTCAGTGATTTATTGGATGATTGCGATAAATATTTACCAATGACTGAAAAACCAGATGAATCAACCAGTAAAAAAATTACTGTTAACTTTGACCAAGGTTTAACTTTGCCGGCAATTTTCCCACACGATAATGCTACTTCATTTGCTGATTTAAAAATCACAACTTTCCGTATTGATCAAATTCAAGATGCTGATGGCAATAGTGTTTCCGATAACTATGTTTGGAAAGGTGATAATTCGTCAGAACATTATTTTAAATATGATATGACAAAACACTTACACATCGGTTTCGAAGCAACGCCTGGTGTACAGAGTGAAGATAATAACATTACTTTAAAACAATCTGAAGGTTTATATCGTATTCGTATCGTGGTCGAAGAAGTTGAACCAAAATTTACAGGTAACAACGAAAAATATGAACACGGTTATGCTAAAACCAGAACTAAATATTTATACTTCTATGTAAAAAACAACACCAACTTCCAATGCGGTGCAGTGGGTAATGATGATAATTCACCAGTAATTGACGAAAACAAAGCTTTCCAAGTTAGTGATGTTTATTTGTGGGAAAGTCGTACTTTTGATTTCCCAGCACCGAATTTCAGTGATAACAATACTCCGAATGATAATTTACAAATTGATTATTATTTAGTTCGTTACTTAGGTAGCCAATATGAAACAATTGCTAAATTGGATTACACGACCAGTGCTTCACGTGTAACGGTTGATTTGGATAAATTACAACAAGAAAATGGTAATCCAGTAAACAACATTGATGGTTACTTCGATCCAAGTGCAAAATTCTATATTTATGCTGTAGCGCGTAACTTCAACGGTATGCAAGCCGACTTGAACAACTATTATACACCAGTTGGTTCAGTTAATGGCACATATTTCACTTCAGAATTATTTAATGCTGGTGTTGATTACGATAAAAACGAAATTGCACAATATGGTTATGCGTGGAAACGTGCTGAATTTAGAATTCACCAAGAAAGCACAACCGCTCCAACCGATATTGATGCAACCAGTATTGAAGCAGAAGACAGTAAATTTATTACTGGTAACTATATTAAAATCGGTAGTGCAAAAACCACTTGGAGTAGTAATACCGATGGTCAAATGAGTGTTGCAGCCTACTTAGTTAAAGGCGATAAATTGGTTCCAGTTGATGTATTCAACGGAAAAGATGCTGGTGCCGAAGTAGTAACTTCAATTGCTTCAAACCGTAGTGTTTATGAATTAACCAATTTATATTTTACACCTGGTGTCAGTGGTCAATACATTTTCGTGGTTAGTGCTAAAGCTAACGACAGTAAAAATGTTGCTACAGAAATCACCACGATTAACGTTGACGTGAACGAAGAACTGGGTGCACGTATCCGCACCAGCAGTATTGCTCCAATGGGCACAGATTCAGGAAGCAATTTGGTGGCAAAACAAACTATCACAATGGGTAACAGTATCACTTTGCCTGATTATGATTTAACCGATAGCAATAACAATCCAGTTTATTTAAGTAAAAACCGTAACTTATATGCCCCAGCTGATTTAACGACACCGGTTGGTTATTATACCATTACTGTGAAAGGTGTTAATGATCCAAATTGCATTACCGGTAATAAATTTACACCAAATAATTTTGGTAAATATGTTTTCGAATATAACTTCTATAAAAATGATGGTAGCAAATTGGTTTCCAAACCACAAAACTATGTGGTTCAAGTAAACAACTCAAGCAGCACAGCTAGCATCTTAATGGGTGAAGATTACGACGCAGCAACTGCAAACCACATTATTGAATTGACTGGCGGTTTGGCTGATTCAGCAGTTTCAACTAATGATGAGGTTGAAATTAAAGTTAATGGTGCTACCGAACTTCAATATCACATTGGTGCTTATGGTACTGGTAGTGAAAATAAACCAGCATATGCTATTACTTTACCACAATTTACAAAGGCTAACTATGGCTCAGCAAAAGATTTCGTCATTGATAGTGCTTGGATTTATGACTATTTAGAACCAATCTATGGTACGACCACAGATCAAATTAAAGGTTATATGTATCCAGCGATTGCTATTCCAATGCCAAATGTAATTTCTGATAATATTAGTTCGGAAGATGTAGAAATCACGGTTCAAAAGAGTGGTAGCAGCAATTACAAAGTTTCCAGCAAAAAATTAAACGCTGGTGGCAGCAGTAATAAAGCTAGCGTGATTGCTGATAAATTTGGTGGCTACTTTGTTTTCCGTCCAGAAGGAACATTTAGCAATGAATGTAAAGATGCCAACCACAATTGTAATAATTACTTACCAACTGCTAATAGTTTAACTAGCGCTTCCGGTGTTTACACTGTTACTTACAAAACCAGTTCAACTACCGTTAGTTACAATATTACTTTGGGTAACTTGAAAAATGGTGAAATCAGTTGGAATGAAGGTTTCTTGACCTATAACAATGGTAAGGGTGACCAAAATATTACTGAAGCAACCGAAGATTTAATTATTGAAAAAGATAGCAATGGTCATCGTTATGTAACAATTGATATGACTAAAGTATTCTTTGCTGGTAACGAAGATATGTTGGATTTAATCAAGAAAGGTCCAAACGGCGATCCTAACGTAACGACTGGTTTCAATTCCGCTAATTCAGATGCAGCAACCGAATATTATTGGGATAAAGTTCGTGTTACTGTTAGTTACGAAGATGGTTCATTTATTGATTATGGTGATTGGTCTGACCAAGACAGTGAAGTTCAAAAAATCAAGAACCACGGCGAATACAAATATAAATTTGACTTGTCACAAGGCAGTGGTACTTACAAAGTTAACATCAGTATGACTAACAGTTATACTGCTTCAACAGTTACAAAATCAATTGAATTTACGATTGATGCGGAAGCAACCAACAAGAATGTTAATTTGAATACCGTTTGGGGTGTCATCTTAATCGTATTGTCTGTTGGCTTGTTGGGTGGCGTAATCTTCTACTTCGTAAAAACTGCTCGTGCAACCCGTTTCGTTGATGCTCCACGCGCCGTTAAAGGTAATGATAAAACCAAAGCCACTAAATCGGTAACTGCACCGAAAGACGTGGAGGCGCCAAAGAAAGATGCTAAATAAGACTGAAGCGCGCGTAATGTCTTATATCTTTGAAAAGTGCAAGGGTGAGAATAAAGGAATTTTCACCCCCAAAGAATTATTAACTGCTTTAATGCCAAAATACGAAATTACGGCGAAGCAATTAGACGTAATAATGAGCAATTTGGCTTTAGATGATTACTTTGAATGCGAGAAAAAAGATAAGGACGGAAAAATCTATTTCTTAATTTCATTAACAATGCGTGGTGCTGCGTTCGATCGTGAACGTCAACAACAAAAACGCCAGAAATTGCAATCCTTAACTTGGAAATTGGGTTTGACTGTTGGTGGTGCTATTTTGGCATTTGTTTTAAGTCTATTATTGAAACGTTTTTTTGGATAAACTAACCATATGGATTTTAAATTAGTTTCAAAGTATCAACCGACTGGTGATCAGCCGCAAGCCATTGCGGCTTTAACTAAAGGTGTTCAAGATGGTGTTAAACACCAAGTTTTATTGGGCGTTACTGGTAGTGGTAAAACTTTTACAATGGCAAACGTAATTAAAAATGTCAATAAACCGACTTTAGTCATTGCCCATAACAAAACTTTAGCGGCACAATTGTGTAACGAATTCCGTGAATTTTTTCCAGAAAACCGGGTAGAATATTTTGTTTCTTATTACGATTATTATCAGCCCGAAGCGTATTTACCAGCAACCGATACATACATCGAAAAAGATATGGCGATTAATGATGAAATTGATAAGTTACGCCACGCGGCTACATCTTCATTGTGCGAACGTCGTGATACAATTGTGGTAGCATCAGTTTCGTGTATTTATGGCTTAGGTGAACCACAAGAGTATTTCAAAATGGGAATTTCATTACGTCCTGGTATGGAAATGAGGCGCCGTGATTTAGTTACACGATTGGTGGACAATCAGTATAAACGTGCTGATGTCGATTTTGTACGGGGAAGTTTTCGTGCACACGGCGATGTTGTTGATATTATTCCATCTTATGCTTCAAATGTTGCAATACGTGTCCAATTCTGGGGTGACGAAATTGATGGTATTTTTGAGATAGATGCTTTAACTGGTAATAAAATTTCTTCGTTATCACATATTGCGATTTTTCCCGCATCGCATTTTGCGGTTGGATCAGCACGTTTGCAAGAAGCAATTGAAAAAATTCGCGCTGATTTGGCTGTACAGAAGAAGTTTTTTGATGACCATAATATGGTCGTGGAAAGTCATCGCATTACACAAAGGACTAATTATGATTTAGAAATGTTGGCGGAATTGGGTTTTGTAAAGGGGATTGAAAATTATTCGCGTTATTTTGATGGGCGGCAACCTGGGGAACCACCTTATACTTTATTGTCGTATTTTCCTGATGATTATCTGGTCTTTATCGATGAATCACACATTACCATTCCACAAATTCGCGGTATGTACAATGGTGATCGTGCACGAAAAAAGGTCTTGGTTGATTTTGGCTTCCGTTTACCTTCGGCTTATGATAATCGTCCTTTAAATTTTAATGAATTTAATCAACGTTTGGGGCAATGTATTTATGTCTCGGCAACTCCGGAAAAATATGAATTAGAGTTAGCAGGGGAAAATGTGGTTGAACAAATTATTCGACCCACTGGGTTATTGGACCCCGTGGTAATTGTTCGTGGAAAAGATCATCAAGTGAGTGATGTCTTGAACGAGATTCGTAGTGTAGCAGCAGGTAAAGGCAAAATTTTGGTGACCACTTTGACAAAAAAAATGGCAGAAGATTTAACAGCTTTCTTGACCGAAAATCAGGTACGTGTGCGTTATCTTCATAGTGAAATTGATACTTTAGAGCGTACGGAAATTTTGACAGCATTCCGCCAAGATCAGTTTGATGTGATTGTTGGAATTAATTTGTTACGTGAAGGTTTGGATTTACCTGAAGTGGAGTTAGTGGCAATTTTAGATGCGGACAAAGAAGGATTGTTTCGTTCAACGCGTGCTTTAATTCAAACCATTGGTCGTGCCGCTCGTAATTCAAAAGCACGAGTCATTTTATATGCAAATACTGTTACACCCAGTATGCAAGCTGCAATGGATGAAACGGCACGTCGTCGTCAAATTCAAATGGCATATAATGAAAAACACAACATTATGCCACGTACCGTGTATAGTTCCATCAAAAACTCACTGTATATTACCAAGAAAACTAAGAGCGATGCGGTTGCTAATGATTTAACGGTGGAGCAATTAACTACTTTGATGAACGAAGCTAGTAAGAATTTAAATTTTGAGTTAGCGATTCAATATCGTGAGCGAATTAATGCTTTACAGCAAAAAAAATTTGGACATAAAACCAAAAAAGACCTATAATATAGTTATATGACAACAACTATGATTGTAATTTGGGCTGCCGTAATGGCGTTTACTTTGCTATTAGAATTTTTTACCGTTGATTTTTTTGCCAGCTGTTTTTCACTTGGTGGTTTAGTCGCTTTAATTTTAGCGGCTTGCGGAGCTAACATTTATTGGCAAGTATCAATTTTCTTTGTGGTTACTGCGTTAGCCTTGTGTTTAGCACGTCCTTTGTTAAAACGTTGGTTGCGTAAACCAACTGTACCAACCAATGTTGATCAAAATTTCGGCAAAAAAGCTCGTTTGTTGGCTGATGTTATTGATGGTGAATCTTCAATCAAAATTAACGATGTAGTTTGGAAAGTATCTTGCAATGCAAAATTAAAACAAAATGATGAAGTTATGATTGAACGAGTTGAAGGAAATAAAATGATTGTTCAGCCAGTAGCTAACACCACTAAAAAACAGGAGGTAAATCAAAAATGACATTCACACCTTGGTTAATTGCAATTATTGTAATTGGCGTTGCGGCCGTAATTATTTTTTCGTTATCAATTCGCATCGTCAAGCAGGGAACTGCTGTAATTGTGGAACGTTTGGGTAAGTATCACAAAACATTAGGTACTGGTATGCGTTTTATCGTGCCTTTTATTGATCGTGCTTTACCAGCAATTAGTTTGAAAGAACAAGTTGCGGATTTTAAACCACAACCAGTAATTACTAAAGATAACGTTACAATGCAAATTGATAGCGTGGTTTTCTTCCAAATTGTCGATCCTAAATTGTATACCTACGGAATTGAACGTCCAATGTCAGCAATTGAAAATTTAACCGCGACGACTTTACGTAATATTGTGGGGGAATTGGAATTGGATGAAACCTTAAGTAGTCGTGATACCGTTAACACCAAAATGCGTGAAATTATTGATACAGCAACTGATCCGTGGGGTATCAAAGTTAATCGTGTGGAATTGAAAAACATTTTACCACCAGCCGCAATCCAAGAAAGTATGGAAAAACAAATGCGTGCGGAACGTGAACGTCGTGAAAATATTTTATTAGCCGAAGGTGAAAAACGTAGTAAGATTTTGGTGGCAGAAGGTGAAAAGGAAGCTGAAATCCTGAAAGCCGAAGCCCGTAAAATTGCTTTGTTGACCGAAGCCGAAGGTCAAAAACAAGCCATTGAAAAAATCGTAGCGGCTAAACCTGATGCAGCATATTTAACTTTGCAAGGTTACGAGGCCTTAAAAGCATTAGCTGAAGGTGAAGCTACTAAAATTATCGTACCAAACGATTTAGCTAATGTTTCTACATTGTTTACAACAATTAAAGAAACGCTGGGGGCAACTTCTGAAAAAAATACTTCTAAAACTAAAAATAAACAAAAATAGTTGACAAACAACATTGCAATTTGCATAATAAGGACTTGTGAAAACAAGTCAAGAACAATTAGATCAGAATATTAAAGAAAATTGGTTTGCGGGAACTGGTGTTCGCAAACCTTATACAGTTTTCGTTTGCATTATGGCGATTATCATTTTAGGTGTCTTCGCTTTTTCTAAAATGTCAGTCGATTTATTTCCAGCGATGAATTTACCATATGCGGTGGTTGTTTTAAGTCCCAATCAAGCATATTTAGTCGATGCAGTTAAAGCTAAGGGGGAATACTATCAACAACCGGCGCACACAACGGAATTAAGCCAATTAGTGATGGCAAAAACTTTTAAAAACACTAAACAATATTATGAAAATGATGCCGATTTTGATGCTGCTAAAAGTGCATTTTTGAGTGTTGTTGGCGATGATTCGGCTTTAGCAACGGCTACTGCAACCAATAAGATTGCTGAATACTATGTTGCTACAATGAGTGATCCAATAAAACAACAATCATTTATGGCGGAAATCTTTTTAGAACAAGTAATGCCGAACAGTGACCAATTGGTTGATTTGACAAACGATGCTACTTTGGCGATTTCCAGTGTGACAGGCATCAAAAACACAGGTAGTACGACAATGTTATCAATGGGTGTTGTGATGATGACTTTAGAATATAATAATGATGCCACAGTCGATTTAACCGAATTAAATATGGCATTTGAGAATTTAGGCTTAGATAATGTTGATAGTTATGGAATTAAATTTAATAAAACCATTTTAAAAATTGACCCATCGTTGTTACCGGTAATGTATGTTACCGTTGCTAACGAGGGTAAAGACCAAGCGTGGTTTCAAACCAACGTTTTAGATAAAATTTCAACTACGGTTGGTGTTGGTACAATTTCATCTAACATCGAGAATACGGTAGCAGGGCAAGATCATAATCAAGCTTGGCAAAATTCGAGTAGCGGTTTAATTGACACTTACAGTATTCAAATTCAAAAAACCAGTAATGCGATTACTGCCGAAGCCTGTGCAAATGTGATTGTGACTCTGGATAAAATTAAAGCCGAAAATCCTGGTTTTACTTATGATGTTACGAACAGTCAAGGCGAATATATTAATGAAACTGTTGGTTCAGTTGGCGAAAATTTAGTTGTGGGTGGTTTGTTAGCATTATTAATTTTGTTCTTGTTTTTGCGTTCTTTCAAAATGACTTTGGCAATTGGTATTTCAATTCCTTTAGCATTGGTGGGAACATTTGTGGCGATGTATTTTATGGGTATTAACTTGAACATTGTTTCAATGTCTGGCTTGGCTTTAGCGGTAGGAATGTTGGTTGATAACTCGGTTGTGGTTCTGGAAAATATTTACCGTTTACGTAGTAAAGGTTTTCCATTACGTGATGCGTGTATTAAAGGAGCATCGCAAATTATGTTGGCGATGTTAGCGTCGTCACTAACAACAATATGTGTTTTCTTCCCAATGTTCTTTTTGGAAGGTTTGATTATGCAAATTTTTACTGATTTGGTATGGGTGGTAATTTTATCTTTATTGTGTTCGTTCGTAGTGGCGGTAATGTTTTTACCATCCATTGTTTCGACTTTTAAAATTAATCCTAAGGCCATTAAAACTATCACTATTTCTGAAAATAAAAAGCCCAATCTTTGGCAAAAAATGCGTCTAGGTTGGCGTAGTTTTACTGCGGGAACTAATAATGTGTTTGATAAAGTTTTACGTTTTGCCATCAATAAAAAATGGTTAACGATTATTTTAGCTTTGGTTTTATTTGTTGGTTCTGGTGCATTGTTGCTGATTAATGGTTTTATATTGATGCCGTCAACCGATGAAGGTTCTTTAACGGTTTCCGCTAAGTTGAATTCAGTCGGACAAAATGTTAGTGCCACCGATAAAAAAACAGTTTTAGCTCAACCACTTTATGACAAGGTAGTTGAGGTTTTGGGTAATGATTTAGAAAAATGTGTTGTTGAATATGATTCTGGGGCCAGCGTTTTATCTGAAGGTACTCAAATGGCGGTTGAAATTAAACTAAAAGATCAACGCAGTTTAACAACTGACCAAGCCAGTGAAAAATTGTTTAATGCCTTTAAGGATTTTGATAAAACCTATTACAATACAATTGATGTTACTACATCCAGTTTGGCAAGTGGTTTAGTTTCTAACGAAGTTTCGGTTACAATGTCGATTGATGCTAGTGATTATACAACGGCATTTGAAACCTTAGGACAATTTGGCACGGCTTTGGAAAATAAATTTACCAGTCAAATGGATCAATTAAATATTCGTGCCGTGGTCTATGATAAATATGATCAAGGTGTTCAACAAATTATCAAAAATAATGGCAAATATGCTTCGACGATTTCCATTAAAGCTAATCCGAGTGCAGATACTAATGAAATCCAAACTAAGTTAGATCAATACGTTGCTGAGTTATTAAAATCTGATGAATTTAAAGATAAATCACTTTCCATCCTCGATAATGGTATGGCAGGAGATATGGCAGATAGTTATTCTTCAATGGGCGTGGCTTTGTTGGTGGGTTTTTTATTGATTTATTTAGTAATGGTCGCCATCTTCCAATCATTTTTGATGCCGTTTATTATCTTAATCTGCGTACCACTTGGCTTCACTGGTGCATTCTTATTATTGGCAATGTGTGGTATGCCGTTATCAATTCCAGCTTTAATTGGTTTGTTAATTTTGATGGGTGTGGTCATTAATAATGGTATTTTAGCAGTTGATTATACTAACCAAGCCCGTCGCGATGGTTTATCGGTTAAAGAAGCCTTGGTTTCAGCAATGCATACTCGGATGCGTCCAATCTTTATGACAGCGTTAACAACAATTTTGGCCATGGTCCCGATGGCATTTGGTTGGTCAATCTTTAATCCCGGCGGTAGTAGCGCGATGATGCAACCTTTGGCAGTAGTTTCAATTGGTGGTTTATTATTTGGTACAATTACAACTTTGATTGTTGTTCCAGCGTTCTATGCTTTGTTTTGTCGTGATAAAAAAGCAATAACCCAAACTGAACAAACCGTAAAATAAGTTGTCAAAATTGCCGTTTCAAGTTAATTTATAACTATGGAATGGTTATGGCTGTTTTTGGGGATTGTCGGCCTTGGTTTGATTTGGTTATTAATTCTTGGTATGGAAAAATTATCCGCGCGTTTGCGAGAACACGATGAAGCACGTCGCATCGCTGAACAGCGTTTAGCAGAACGCACGGCAAAAGCCGAATCTGATTTCTTAGAACAAGAATATGCCAAAGCAGCAGCAAAAGAATTTATTGAAAATGCTGATTTCAATGACCAAGATGATCCCGATACTGATGCAATTTTACAGGAAGCCATTGATACCTTAAGTTCCAGTGAATTGATTGAGTCGGTGACAAAACGAATTATGGGTGCACCCAAAGGCACAGAAGAAATTACTGCAGCACGTTCGGCTTTTGACCAAACACCAGTTCGTAAGGTTGTTGCCAAGGGAAATGGTGTTTTACCAGTTAAGGTTAAACCTTCAACAAAATCTGATTTGAGTAAGTCAGAACAAAAAATGTTGAAAAAAATTAAGCAAGGGTATTGATTTTTTTGTTCTATTGGGGTATCATTTACCCGAAAGGGGAAAAAGAATGAAAAAAATTAATTTATTTTTAAGTGTATTGGTCTTTGCCTTGGCTTTATTGGTTATTGGTGGTGCAACTGTTGCACCAGCAATGCAATTACAAGCCGTAAAGGTTAATGCGGCCACTGCAGAAAGTAATTTAACAGGTACATTATTATTTGATGGTAAAGGACGTTATACCGTGCCAAATCAAGAATTGAAATTTGGTTCTGTTTATCAATTTTTCGGACACGATTGGTATTTAGTTTGTAAAAATGGCAGTACGGCGACTTTTTGGATGGTAGAACCATATACTAAAACATATTTCAACGCAACCGCTTCGTCGTTCGCTGATGATTATCATAATCACGATGGTTCTAACATCTGGGCTAATGGTTATACCAAGACAGATTGGGAAAAAGCTTCTAACGAAGTGATTACTTTAAAAGAAAGTCATATTCGTGAATTTTTAAGAAGTGAAGCGGCATCAATGATTGATAATAAAGCATATGCTAAATATAAAGAAAAGGTTGTTGCTGGTTACGTAATGGGTAACAATGAAGCAAAAAATAAATCAACCAGTACTATTGAGACACTGTGTTATAGTAAAAAAGGACTATCGCAAGTTCAAGAATCAACAGTTTTAAATGAATTAACAGCTGATTTTGGTTTAGTTGATGATCGTTTATGGTTACCATCAATTGGTGAATTACGTAATTGGAATATTTTAAGTGCCGAAGTTAATTCAAAAGAAGTTATAACACCAAACATCTTAGAATGGAGTAATACTGCTGAAAACTATTATGCTTGGTTACGTAATCCTGATCCTGATAGCAGTGATCGTGCTTGGGTTGTTCGTGCTGAAACAACTAAGTCAGATGGCAAGACACTTGCAAGTATTCCATCAGTTGCGATTGGACAAGAATATGGTGTGCGTCCAGCAATTCATTTGGATATTGAAAAAATTGATGAAGAGTATGCGGATTATTTGGCTAATCCGGCAAAAGGCGGCTGGTGGAGTGATGATTGGTTGAAGGCTTTGTTTATGACAGTTTGTATTATTGGTACAATTGGTATTATCTTGGTAATTTCCGCTGTTGTTGCTAAAGCACGCCGTGGAAAATAAGCATTAAAAATGATTAATTAAAGCAACGGTAACGTTGCTTTTTTTATGTCAGTAATTTACAAAAATTACGCTTTAATTTGACGGCTAAGCGTGTTATACTGCCAAATATGATTCAAGTAGTTAATGTATCGTTACAATATGGCAAACGTATTTTGTTTAAAGACGTTAATTTGAAGTTTTTACCTGGTGAATGTTATGGTATTATTGGCGCTAACGGTGCTGGTAAATCAACTTTTTTAAAAATTTTGTCGGGTGAAATTACACCAAACAAAGGGGAAGTCATTGTTGGTAAAAACCAACGGATTTCGACTTTGGCGCAAAACCAAAATGCTTTTGATGATTTAACTGTCATTAATACTGTAATTGGTGGCCATCAACGTTTGGCGGAAATTATTGCTTTGAAAGAAAAATATTATGCATTGCCCGAAATGACCGAAGAGCAAGGTAATGAATTAGGTGCTTTAGAAGCTGAGTTCGCGGAATTGGATGGTTGGGATGCCGATAGTAATGCACGAATTATGTTGTCTGGTTTGGGGGTTTCCGAGGAATTGCACGACCAACCAATGAAAGATTTGGATGCGAAAGTTAAAGTTAAAGTTCTGTTAGCGCGTGCTTTGTTTGGTAATCCAGATATTTTAATTTTGGATGAACCGACGAATAACTTGGATTTAGCAGGTACACATTGGTTGGAAGAGTTTTTGTTAGAATTTAAAAATATTACCATCATTGTTTCGCACAACCGTCATTTCTTAAACCAAGTTTGTACACATATTTGCGATGTTGATTTTAACCAAATTAATATGTTTGTTGGTAACTACGATTTTTGGTATGAGACCAGCCAATTGCTATTAAAGCAACAAAAAGAAGCCAATAAAAAAGCTGAAGCACGGGCTCAAGAATTGAAAGATTTTATTGCACGCTTTTCGGCCAATGCTAGTAAGTCTCGTCAAGCAACTAGTCGTAAAAAAGAATTAGAAAAATTAACGATTGAAGATATTAAACCATCTTCACGTAAATATCCATACATTAACTTTGAATGTGCGCGTGAACCAGGTAATGAAATTTTGGCAGTTGAAAATTTAACCGTTGACGGTTATTTCCGTAACGTTTCTTTCCGTGTTAATAAGGGCGAAAAAATTGCTTTTTTAACCGACAAAAGTGTTCGAATGGAAAAATTGTTTAACTGTATTATGGGATTGGAAAAACCGGATAGTGGTACCGTGACAATTGGTAAAACTATCACAGCTTCCTATTTACCGGTGGATTATCGCAATTATTTTGAAGGTATAAACCTGAATTTGTTAGATTGGTTAAAACAATATTCAACGGATACCAACGAAACTTTTATTCGCAGTTGGTTAGGTCGGATGTTATTTTCTGGGGAAGAAGCATTAAAAAAAGCCGATGTTCTATCAGGTGGTGAACGTGTGCGTTGTATGTTGGCTAAGACAATGTTAGAACAAGGTAATTTGTTGATTTTTAATGAACCAACTAACCATTTGGATTTGGAAAGTATTACCGCCTTAAACCAAGGAATGATTCGCAGTAAAGCAGTGATGTTATTCTACACCAGTGATGAAGAAATTATTGATACTGTTGCTACGCGTGTCATTGAAATCACTGCTGATAAAATGCACGACCGTGTGTTGGTTTAATCTTTCAACCGTGGATTTAATTGACCAGATTGATTTTCGACAGATGGTAAAGGTTGCGTTGCGTGCCTCCGTTTTGAAATTGGAATGTCGTCAAGTGCGATGCCACGTTTTTGTGTCGTATTTATGTTTTGATTATCTACGTCATTGTTAGCAGTTATAGCGATGCTGTCTGCTGTATGTGGTGAATTTTCCTCACTCTGCGTAGTGGATATTGTTGCAGTTTGTGCTTCTAAAATCTGAAGTTGATATTTTAATTGGTGGTTATGTAACGTCATAGATCCTAACAAACCGCCAGTAACCGTAATGGTAAGTATTATAATTGCTAAAGCAATTCCGTTCCATAATTTATAATGGTTACTGCGAAGTTTTATCGAGCGGTTGTGGTTAGTTAATATGACGTTTCCTTGGTAGTTTCTTTGGTGTGGTTGTGTGGTAAATGATTGCATAAATGTTACTCCTACAGATAGTATTTATCACGCAAAGTAAATTATGCATTACACGTTAGTTGATTGGGCAGGCACCACGTAAACAACTGTTATTTATTGTGTTTGAATTGGTGCTTTGTCTTTGACAGCAACAACATTGACATTGCTGAACTGGTTTACAAGTATGATGACAACGGACACAACGGAACATCCAACAAATGAAATCACCCACCGTGGGACATTGATGACACATCTTTTGTACCTCCTTTATTTCAGCATACGTAAATTACAAGAAGAATGTGTATTTTACGTGTTTTGACGTTGGTGTTCGGTAATAACTGCAATTGCGATATTGTAGGCGAGAATTTGTTGGTAAGCGGCGGTTTGTAAAAGCTTACGTTCTTTGGGGTTAGTTAAAAAACCACATTCAATTAAAATAGCGGGGCAAGGCGAGTGTTCCACTAAATTAAAGTCGGTTGGTTTAACCTTTTTGTATATTGGTAATCCACTTTGGTTGAATTGATTTTGTACAGCATCAGCGTAGGCTTGACTGCCAGTCGTTTCGTTAGCATAAAAACATTGCAACCCATTTACTGAAGTTAGTGAAAAAGCATTTTGGTGAATTGAAATTACTAAGTCGGGATTTAGATTACGAATTTTTTCCCGTCGTTTAGCCATATCGTCGACTTTTTTATTTTTAGCATACGGAGAATTTAAACTTTCGCTATCAACGCGGGTTAATGAAACAGCACAACCACAATTTAATAATTCACGTTCTAATGCTTTAACAATTTGAAAATTAATGTTGGCTTCGCTGATGCCGGCAACGCAAGCACCATTATCAAAACCACCGTGTCCAGCATCAAGAACGATATGAAACTGTTCTGGGGCGATAACCACAGAGGTGAACTGGGCTGTATCAAGCCAAAGGCATAGTCCTAAGCCAAGAATGCATAAACTAATTGCGAAATAACGGATTTTTATGTATATTAAGTTTGAATGCGTAAGATGCGTGTTTATCGTTTCCAAAAAGGAGCGGCTAAGGATTTATTTGTAGCCGTTTTCTTTTTTTGCTTAATGGAAATCTTAAACATTTTCTACCCAATGATTTTGAAAAATTTGGTAACGCAGGAAATTAATAATGATGCTGGTTCATTACCAGAAATTGGTCATTTTTTAATTAATGCAGGAATTGTTTTAGGTTTGTTAATCGTAATTTTCTTCGTTTCATTGTACGCTCGTAATCGTGTTAGTGTTTATGGTGTTCATTGCCGTTCCAATGCCCGTAAAATGTTATATGAAAAAATGACCCGTGTTCCAACCAGCGTTTTATATGAATGGGGTACCAGTAAGTTTTTGTCGTGTATGATTGAAGATACTTATTGGGTAAAGTACCGTCACGAACAATTTTTACAAGCTTATGTCTATTTCTTTGTAACAATCTTAGGTAGTTGTGTTTTGATTATGACTTTGTCACCGATTTATGTTTTATTCATTGTTGGGGCAGTATTAATTGAATTAGGAATCTTGTTTATCCATCGTGCTGTAATTATTAAACGAATGGCAGAGGCAGTTAATGCCTATGATCGTTCTATCGTTGCTACCCGAGAAAGTATTGCTGGAGCACGTGATATTCGCATTTTAGGTAAACAATCTGAACGCTTGGCTGATTCGGCCGTATGTAATCAAAAATTGGCACACGAAGCTTATGATATTGACCAATCTAAACACGTGTTTGAATGTACCAATAACATCATTTTTGGTATCGTAACTTTTGGTATCATTTTGTATGGTGTTTTATCAGTCAATGGATCGCAAGTTGCAGGACAGTTGGTCGTATTAAATACAATCTTGCAGTACATTACTTTGTGTACTGCAGCGACATTGAATATTTTCAATTTAGTCATTAATCCGATGACACGTGGTAGCATTGCTTATGATCGTTTTGACCAATTTATGAAGTTACCAGAAGAAGATATTGATAACGGAATTACCAAATTAGATACCGACTTTGGTAGTTCATTAGTTATGTATCAAGTTAGTCATCATTTTTGGAATGGACGCAAAACCATTGAAAATTTATCAATGGAATTACAAAAAGGTAAAATGATGGCATTTTGTGGGGAAGTTGGTGCTGGACGTACGACCTTGGTAAAAATCTTATTACGGTATATTGAACCAACTACGGGTGTCGTGTTAGTTAATGGTATCAATATTAAAGATGTGAATAAACAATATTACCGTTCAAAGATTATTTCATATTGTCCAACTTATCCAGAATTTATTACGGATACGGTGCGTGAAAATATTCGTTTGTTTAATCCAAATGTGACCGACGAGCAAATTTTGGCAACATTCAACGAAGTTGGTGCCTCAAATTTGGCTGTATTACCATCTTTCTTAGATACACCGTTATCAGTGCGTTCGCCTTTACCGCAACACGTTAAGGCTTTAATCAATGTCGTACGTTGTATTTTAAAACCGGCGGAATTCTATGTTTTTGATGGTAGTTTTATTAACTTATCCGATGATGTTGTGCAAAGTGTAATGAAGAAGTTACGTGCTGAAAATAAAGCGTGTATTTTTACTACGATGAATCCTTTAATCTGTGATAATGCAGACGAAGTGTTCTTTGCCAAAGCCGATCATAGTTATGTGAAAGGTACTCATTCGTCGTTGTTAACAAACAACCAAGAATATGCGGCGTTCTTCTTACAAAACGTATCAAAGGAGGAACAACCGCAATGAAAAAGTCGCATCAACAGTCAGTCTTTATGCGCGCGATGTCTTATTTCAAACCTTTGAAATGGCGTATTTTAATTGTGATTTCTTTAGGTATTGTTGGAATTGCGTTGTATTCTTATATGCCAAACTTGACGGCGGAAGCATTGAATACGTTGGAAGATTGGGGTTTACATCATAATTTGGCGGTAGTTTTAAAGCCATTAATTCTGTATTTAGTTTTATGTATTGTCTCTGAAACATTTGCATTAATCTGTAAATGTATCATTATTAATTATGAATACAAAATTACTTTAGGAATTATGCAAGACGCACGTCGTAAATTAGACGTTGTACCACTATCTTTTATTGATAAATTTGAAATCAGTGAAACTACACACCAAATGGCGGTTGGTCGAGTTTTATTACAACAGTGCTTGGCGATGATTTATTCAATCGCTCGTACGGTATTCTTCTTTGTGTTGAACATCATTATGATGTTGTCATTGAATGTTACTTTAAGTTTGTTGGTTATTTTACTGTTACCAGTAACTTTAATTATTGCGAAAATTGTGGTTAATAAAACACAAAAATTTTATACTCGTAAGGAAGAAAGTAGTGCTAAGATTTATAATTTTGTCGAGCAGCACGCAACCTTGCACGGTTTCTTTCAAGAAAACGGAATTGCCGGTGATGATGAATTTCAATCCATTAATACGGGCAAAAGTGTGGTTGCAGTTAATACTGTAGCGGGATTGAACGAAACATATATCAATTTTTTGTCCAATTTTATGTATTTAGCAATTACGGTTGTATTTGGTATTTTAGCAATTAATGGGACACTATCAATTGCAGATTTTGCTATTTTGCCAGCATTTTTGCTGTATAGTTCGCGTTTCTTATCTAACACTAAAATTATTACTACAGCATCAAACATTATCCAACCAACCGAAAGTTATGCCAAAGTTTTCTTTGGAATTATTGATTGTCCTGATGATGTTACCGCAGATGAAGATGTGAACATTAAAAAGATTGATGGCAGTATTGTGTTTAACAATGTCTCAACCGAAAAAGTAAAAGATATTTCGTTTGAAATTCCGTTCGGCAGTACAATCGCTTTCTTGGAAGAAGAAAGTGGGACTGGTTCGGCGATTGTCGATTTAATGACAAAATTTGAATTACCTAAAAGTGGGGAAATTAAAGTTAATAATATTGATTTAGCGCGTATTCGCAGTAAAAAATTTTATGAACGTGTTGGAATGTGTTCGGACCGTCCTTTCTTAATTGATGCGACAATCGCGGAAAATATTATGTATGGTGTGGGTAAAACTTTGCCGGAAAATGTAATTCAAGCCGCCAAAATGTTTGGTTTTGATCAATTCATTCGTTTGCTACCCAATGGTTACAATACACACATTACGGAAAACACAGTCATGCTGACCAATGCCGAACAACAGGCTGTTAACTTAGCGCGTACCGTTTTGCATGCACCTGATTTATTAATTTTGAACCGTGCTTTAAATTGTTTTGATACAGCATCGGAAAAGAAATGTAACGATATTATTATCAATAAGTTAAAAAATCGTACTCGTGTTTTTGTTACCACTAAAATTATGACCATTCAAAATGTAGACCGCATTTATGTCTGCAAAGGCGGTCGCATCGTTGAATCCGGTACACACGCTGAACTAATGGCTTTGAAGGGCGAATACTACCGCCGTTACAATGCGTAATTATCATTTTAATTGATAAATATAAGATACGGTCGGATATTCCTTACCATCGATTGTTAAATGACTTTTTCGAAAAACTTACCACCCATCTTTTCGTAAAAATCTCTGGCTGGATAATTTTTTTCTAAAACGCCTAAATATAATTTTCGTTTCTTTCGTTTTTGAAAATCATTGAGAACATAGTTAAATAATTTGCTACCAATTCCTAAACCCTTGCGGTCGGAGCGAACATAGATTTCGCGAATTTCACAGTCAACATCACTGTTATATTGTGGAGTAGCATAATCATAAACGCGGCAAAAGCCCAAAATGCCTGCGTGATTTTCCACGATAAAAATGTCTTTTAAGGCATATTTCTGCAATGATTTTATTTCTTGGTCAACTGATAAGTTATCAAGTGTTTCTTTGTCAATTATTTTACGATAAGCAGTTTGCCAGCCATCAACTTTAATGCTAGCAATCTGTAGTAAATCATCTTCTGTTGCCGTGCGAATTTGTAATGTGACGTTCATTATTTTGTTCGTTCCTTCGTCGATTGATTTAATTTAATTTTTTGTGTAAATTGAGCAACTAGGGAATTATTAGCCGGTTGAGTAGTAACTGTGTAATTATTGTTTCTTTGTTGGTCGATGTTCTGGTCAATGGTTAAATCAATGTGGTCTTGGATGATGGATGCATCATATTGGTCTTTGGGACGGGAACCTTTTTTTGAATTGTAAATGCTCTCCAAACTTTGCATT
>JAEEMI010000004.1 GCA_016283155.1 Clostridia bacterium | reverse complement strand
ACTCATCTCCCCTATGAACAAAAAGAACATATGTGCGTACGATTAAACGGACATATTCCTGGAGTCTTCCGGCGGGCGGCGCGGCTGTGTCCTGATCGGCGTCCCGATCAAGTTTTGTCATGTCATCTTTTTGTTATTGAAGGGGTCGGCAATATGGCTTATAATCAGAATTATCTATATAGAGGTTAGGAAAATGAAAAACAGTCCTTGTTGTATATGTGGCCAATGGATAAGCCAAAAGACAGACGACCCGAAAACGATCGGGCGTATTAATCAGGGGCATGTAACTAGATATTTTCATTTAAGCTGCTTGCATAATATTAGAAGGGGTAACAATTATGGCAAGACCGCGCAAACGTAAGTATATCAGCAAGACCCAAAAGCTAATAAATAAGGGCGTCTATAAGGCTAGGCCGAAAGGCCGGCCGCCTAAAAATTCCGAATGGAATTATAAAACGGGGCAATATGAAAAAGCGTTGCCGCGCGAATTATTAAAGGCTGCAAACGAGCGATTAAGAAAGCTGGAAAAGGTTTCCGGCCTTTCAAAGTCTTCAGAAATGTATCAATTAATGTCAAAGTATGCCGAAAGCTATCCGAAAACAAAAGGCAAGATATACGATCAAGAAGCGTTAGAGCAAGGCAAATTAAGATTTATAAATAAAACCAAATTTGATAAGTTGTCCGCCGATGAAAAGGAATACTATATTGAACGATTAAAAAGGTTCATGGAATCAACGACAACGACAAAGCTGGGTATTAAAGCCGCTCATAAGCAAAGCTATGATACTTTTATGAAGCGATACGGGAAAAAGTTTCCTAATTTGACGCAAGAACAGTATGAAGAATTTTTTAAGGCATATAATTATAATGTTGTTGGGGATAGCGAAGACCATTTTGAATATTCAGAATGGTCGAAGGTTTTGGATAATATCAAAATTGATGAGGTTATGACTGATCGGGAAATGGAAACAGTCATGCAATATGTACGCGCTGATGATTGGCTTGGTTTGCGTAATTCTGAATATGCAAAATATTTAACAAGAATATAAGACATAATTGAAGGGGTTTATATGTCAAAAACGTTTTTTCATGGCGGCGTTAGGTTTACTATCGCTAAAGGTTTAATATACTGTCTAGAACCGCTTTTTTTAGATATTGAAACATCAAATAATCATGCAAAAGAACCGCAAGATTTAAGAACATGGATTACTTCCATTCAGGTTCTTTTTAAGAATGAATATTATTTATTTCGTTATCCTGAAGAATTAATAGATTTTTTAATGGGGTTGCGCGATCGGTTAGGGTTGCAACCTTCGAATAAGTTTCATAAACGATTGATTATATATGTTCATAACTTAAGTTATGATATTTCATATCTATTGCCTTATATAAATATGCTGCCGGATGATAATGACGCATATCAAGGAATAATCGAAGATAACAATAAATTTTTGTCCTATGTTCGCGGCTGTTTTGAATTCCGTTGTTCATATCGTTTATCGGGTATGTCGCTTGAAAAATGGTCGAAGGAATTGAACGTTGAACATGTTAAGCAAGTTGGTTTATACGATTATAATAAAATCATCTATCCCGACGACGAATTAACTGAAAATGAAAAGATTTATGATCGTTTTGATGTTCTTTCAATGAAAGAATGTTTAGCCAAACAGTTAAGCTATTACGGCGACGATTTGACGACAATACCGCTAACCAAAACGGGATATATCAGGCGAACACTGCGCCGATCATGCAGAAACGATAAATATTATAGAAAACATTATTTTCGTGATACCCGTTTAAATGCGCGCTGTTATGAATACTGTTTAAAATCGTTTGCCGGCGGCTATACGCATAATAATAGATATTGGCGCGATGTATTAATCGAAGTCGGTAAAACTTATGAATATATTCCGGACAGCGGAATATATATTAAGGTCGATTCGATCAAACATAGGGATTTCAAAAGCCATTACCCTACACAGCAAACTTGTTCGAATCGTTTTCCGATCGGGCGGCCACAGCATATATATGATGATTCTTTATATTATAAGCTGACAATTGAAGACGTTTTAGAAGAACTGGAAACGTTTACTTATTTTATTAAAATGCGCGTCACAAGGGCGGCGCTGCGTGATAGTCATATTTCAATGCCGTTCATGCAAAAATCAAAATGTTATCAAACATCGTTTACAAAAGAACGATACGATAACGGCCGCATTAAGGAAATAGAAGGGTCTTGTATCATGTACGTTGATTCGTTAACGTTGTCGATATTATACGATCAATATGAAATTGAATATGAAATACTGGACGCCTATAAAATGAAAAATGGTCGTTTACCTAGCTGCATTGTTGATATTGTCGATAAATACTTTAAGGGCAAATCGGACAAAAAGGCGCTTGTGCATGAATTAACGGCCGCTTATGGCAAACTAGACCCGCGAACGGTTGAAGCGGAATTCGATTTAATGGTAATAAAAGCGTTATTAAATGCAATTTATGGTTGCACGGTTCAACAACCATTAAAGCCTGAATTGCAAGTTAATGACGAATTCGAATTTTCAATACGAAAAATGTTCATTTCGGAAGAACAAGTCGAAGAAGGTTTAGAAAAATTTTACAGTAATAAAAATAACTTTTTGGCGTATCAACTTGGCTGCATGGTCACAAGTTTGGCGCGTTATGAATTATATTTGCTGATCTCTAAAGTAATAGGGTACGAGCGTTGTTTGTATTGCGATACTGATAGTATTTTTTATATATCGGATGATGAAACCGAAAAGCGAATAGAAGCATTTAACGCAGAAAGAAGACAAAACGCGCATTATGTAGAATTAGAAAACGGCAAGCGCGAATATTATGACGAATTCACCTTAGAGCCTGATTGTTTAGCGTTTAAGGGGTTGCATAGTAAATGCTATGGCGTTGTAACTGATAAGGGTTTAGAAATTACAATTGCGGGCGTACCGGCTAGAACCCTGATCGGAATGAACGACGGTCAACCCATATATTTTACTAGAGAACAAGAATTGTCTGTCAAGGACAAAAGCAAGACAAAAAAACCCATTGAGTTAACTGATGATGATTTTTTAACCCCGGTTGAAGGTCTAGATAATTTAAGAGATAATTTCACTTTCACAACTAACACAGGCGTTTCGGCTATATACATAGGCGCAGATGGATATAAAACGCCGCGCATTCCGCAAGTTTTATTTATTGACGGCCATGAAATACATACGGCGGGCGGTTGTGTAATTAGACAGCAAGAAACTAAAAGCGTTGTACTAGACCCCGAAAGAAAAAAGAAAAAATCACGCGATAAGAATATCGAAGAAAATTATAATACCGATCAGCTAAAATAAATATACTTAAGTAGTGAAGGGGTACTACTTAAGTATATTTGCACCTTAATATGAAGGCTGTCGGATAAGTAAATGTTAAATTGTTCTTTAATTATAACGCTTATTCGATATATATTCCACTATTCAAATAGGAATTAATAGTTGATTTTGCTGATTCGCTTGCGCCGGTTGCGTTTTGTACTGACGCGCCAATACATTGACAATATCCGCTTATATCTCCAATGTTAAGATATTTATTGACAGGATAGCCGTATTGATTGCAATAGTCTGCATAGCTAGCCGGCGTGTCGTATAACGCTTTTGGTAACCATTGAGAATAAGACAAAAAGGCTTTAGAAGCGCTATCGCTAGAACCCGCGCCGCCGCTGGTAAACATGGCGGCTGTACTTCCGCCATAATCAGAAGTTGTTATTGAACAATTATGCGGGCGTGAAAAAAATGACCCCTGAATACCTGACGCGATATTCATTACCCCGGCTGTGTCTTGTACGCTGCCGCTTTCACCTTTGTCGAATTCGTTGATTGAACTTATCCAACTACCAACGCCCATTTTCAAAGCGCCGTCAACGATTTCGGTCATGGCTTGACCTATACGGCTTGATGTTGTCGGGCCCGAATAGATTGACCCCATAAGGTCAAGGCTAATATTACCCGTAAACATTTGCAGCGTGTCCCTGTGCGTCGATGTAGATGATATTTTGCATGCCCATGAACCGTCTTGAATAGAAAAGGCTGATCTTAAATAGTAAACCAATGATGTTTTACTAGCGGTCAAACAAATGTCATTCGGCAGCCTAGCACAACCGCCGGGCGTGTTAAACTGTAAACCTAAAAAACGATCATTTCTTAAAAATTTTAAATTTGATGTCCTTGCCTGTATTTCGTCGGTTATATCGAAAGACCCGGTTGCGTGATAAATTTGGTTTGTCGGTATTTCGTACCAATTGACATTTGACGCAAGCATGCCGCCGATCATCATACCGTAACGAATATTAGCGCTTGTTTTTGAAACTACGTCGGCATGATCGAACGGCAGCCATATACAACGTTTTATATTATCCATGAATGAACCGCCGCCGGATGATTCCATTGAACGGGCAAATGCTTGTATTATCTCTAAACATGCTTCACCGAATGAAGTTATTAACGACGGGTCTGAAGGTACTGTGTCGCCGAAATGTGTTAAATCGCCAATACATTTTTTAAAATCTTCAACCCTTAAAATACCCACATGCAACCCGCATGGAGTAATGCCGCCGTTATAGTCGTGTGATGATAAATTACTTATCCAATCAACTGAAGCGGTTTCGGCGAATGTCATAACGATACAACCTTCAGCCGACGGGTCAAATGGAAATATATCCTTTTGCATGTCATAAACCGGGCGGCAAACTTCAGGATTAAAGCGCGGGTCGTCGGCGTATTCATTCCAATGCGTTGCGTCGCCATATGAAACAAGCGCGTATGTGCTTAATATTGCAGCCTTATAGGTTGCAAGCGGGTCAAGATGACAATAGACTAACTGTATATTATTAGTCAAATATGAAATGTCATCTATCCAATAGTAACGACCCTCAAAAGAACAATAATTATATAAACTGCCTTTTGTTAAGCCTGAAACCTCAAATGTGGGGCGCTGCATAGAACAAGGCGATTTTAATTTGCATGATAATGAAGAACCGCTAAAACTTTGTGACGTTGAATTAATACGCTTTGACGTATTTCCAATTGTAATGGTAGGCATTGTATTATTTTCTCCTCATAAGAATTAAAGACCCCAAAAGTACCGCATATTTGCCTTCAATAGTAGGGTCATAAGGGACTGACCACCTATATATTTTTACGGTACTATCGGAATGCCCGTTATTGATATATTGCGGGTTTAACCTATGACACCATACTTCAGGATGACAACCATATTGATTAGCCTGATCGCCGGCTTCTGGATGACCCCACGACGATGACGCCTCAACTTTTGCATACGGCACAATTGACTTCGTTGCGTGACAATTATAACCGTCAGCGATTTCGGTATAAGCCAATATATTTTCAGTATAAAAATATGTGTGGCCATAATTGCCGTCATTTATTACAACAATATCGCCTGATTGCATTGTCATGCCTGTATGATATTGCAATTCAGTAAACCCGGCAGCGCGTAAATAAGACCCCATGTATAACGTGCCTACACGTTGCGCCGGCACATTAAAGCCGGCGCGATATAAACAACGGATAACAAAAGCGCTGCAATCATAACCGTTTCTATCGGGGTTGCCGTCGCCGCCGAAAGTATAGCCGATTGATTCATCCCACGCCATTCGTTGTGCTTCTTCTAAAGCCGCGTTTATATTTCCCGTAGGCATTTGTTAAAACCTTTCTTTATTTAGTAAACCAATAAAGCAATCTATTATAATAGGCGTCTGCGAAATGCAAATAACCGTATTGTGAAGGATGAACATTATTAGTCTGCACAAGCATTTCAATAGGGTTTCTAGCGCTTGCCGGCATTAATGCAACGCCATAGTCATGGTCACGATCGAACTGATAACACAACTCAACAATATCAAGGTTATCGGCTTCTTTTTCATAATTATTAATATAATTTACATTACACTGTAAGAAACGATCTTTAATTTCGGCCGCATTCTGTTTATTGTTGTGATAGCCGAAACCGTCTTGATATGCGGGCGGGGTCAATAAGGTAACAAGTACCGGGATAGTAGAATCATATTCATGTATAGAATCAACCATTGTTTTAACATCATTCAACCCGGAAATATTACCGTTTGTGCCTAAACCGATACAGACAATATCAGGTTTTGAAACGCCGGCCGTGTTCATGTAGTAAGAAAATGAAAATTCCTGTTCGGCTTCATCATAGAAGGGGTTGTCAATGTCATGCGGCCATGACGCACCCGATCTTGTATAATCTGACGCAGACCAACCGCCGCGGCCTTCGTGATTAACTGTATAAGAAACGCCGTCGATCATTACGGTCGTTTGTCTTGTGCCAACTGATACAATGCCGCCATTTGTCATGCGCTCGATTTCTGCTGCAAAAACGCCGGCTGATGTCAACGAATCACCAATAAACATGACCTTTTTGCCGGTCAATTCTGCTTCCGGGATGATCGTCAATGTAAAAGTTACATCGGTTAAAAACTTGAATGACTTTTTATCATATAATCCCAACGTTATAAACCTATTACCAACTTCGTTAGCTGCCGGGATGATCCTAAAAAATCTTTCAAAATATTTGGCGTTGCTCAATGAACTAGAAACAGAAGGCTTAACAGTATAACGCTCGAAATCCATGCCGTTAAGAATAGAATCGTAATATATATTATATTCATGGCCAACGACTGCAATAGATTTGCTGGGCACAACGAATTCAGGATAATCACCTTCAACAATTGATTCGATCGCATTTCTAGCAACAATGTCGATTGCTGAAAGTTTAGAAGGTAAATAATCTTCAATATTTACATTACCCCTAACGATCATATATCTGATCTTGTAGTTAGTGAATACAGTATTTCTAGTAATCTGCATTAATATATACTTTGCGCTTGCAAACGTCTGTGCGGCCATTGGCGTGCCCTGATTCACCCAACGTGTACCGTCAACGCCAATGCTATCAGCAAAACGCAGCGACGGGGTTGCGTCGGATGAAGTTGTGCCGCTAATAACCCAATATTTAGCCGTGAACGTACCGGCGGGCAATTCTGCGCCGCGAATATAGATTCTAACATAATCGCTAGCCGTTCCGTTTAATGTGATTGTGCCGTCATCGTCAACCGCAACGGTAACGCCGTTGATTGTTTGCGGATAGATTGAAAACAGATTATCAACGCGGGACGTAAAACCGTCAATGTCATCATTAACCAAATCAAGCTGATCGCGTACCGCGTCGCCGGCTGTGTCATAAGTTACGCCGTTAGCGCCCACACGAATATCCATTAATTCTGCGTCGCCTTGTGTAGAACCTTCAGGCAGCGCGATAATATTATCAATACGCGCATTAATAGCGCTGTCCGCTGCCTGTCTTGCAACGGTTTCGCTGGATATATCATTTATTAATGCTGTGTCGGCTATTTGGCGCGCTGTCTGTTCGTTTGTCAACGCCGTATTAAGATAATCAACCGCGTTTGTTAACCTTGTGTCGGCGCTTGTTAAAGCGGTTGTTAAATCAGATATATCGGCGTCTTGCTGATTAAATTTTGCTGTGATTACACTATTCGCGACGGGGTTAATAGATTCAATATCTAAAGACTGATCGACTGTAATAAGGCCAATAAAAACCCAATAATCAGTATTGTCAATGGGTACGCCGGCCGGGACAATGTTAACAGCCATATATGACTTGTTTTCATTGTTTACAATAGACCATTTAGGATAATTTTTCGTTATATCCCAAAGTCCTTTGTATGAAACAAGGTTGACCGCCTTAAAATCTTGCATTTCATTTTCAAGCTGTTTTGCTTTTGCGATGAACATGTCAAGATTTAACGTGTGAAGATCTGTGTAAGGATAACCATTCGTTAACATGTTGTTTATTCTCCCTTAATTAAAATACTTTTATTAAAAGCTGATTAGCAAAAATATCGGCAATCTGATCGTAAATGTTAAAGCGCTGTATTTTTAATTCGGATTCTAACATTTGTTGGCTTGTAGTTACGCCAATATTGCCGTGTATTCTGCCGGTATGCGTTACATCCCTATCGTTTGCCGTTTCTGACCCTACTGTGCCGCTGTTTGTTGTTGTTCGATCGGTTTCATTTGATGAGGTTGTGTCAATCTTATCGCGCGGGGTATAACTATTCGAATCATATGAAGAAACAGTCGTTTCCTGTGACGCCGTTGATGAATTATTATCGTCAACAACTTCGCTGCTTGACGTTTCACTTTCTAAAGTCCCTTCGTCGGTTATATCCTCATGCCAATGTTCATAACGATCGTAGTTTTCGAGCGGGTTATATTCGATGTCGAAAACATTAAACCATTCTTCAAACGTTCGACGCCATTTACCCCACCATAATTTGCACATCATTGAAAAATAATACGGGTCGGCGTATAGGGGTTCAAACTGACCGCCTTTCATAATGATCGCAGCCATTAATTTTTCTTTATCAAACGCCTCATTATCTAAAGACCAATCATCTGTGATTGATTTCTCTTGATAACTCAACGCCGTTTCCATTCCTACTAGAGTCATCGTTGCGCGCATGATATTCTACCTCTATGTTTAAATTAAATTTTTGATTGATGATTTTTAACGATTCTTCAATTGTTTCTATCCAACATGCAATCCTAGCTTGCGACTGTGCCGCCGAAAAATCTGTTTCCGATGTGACTAATCTTTCTTTCTTTTCGATCGCAACCGGCAAACCGATTTCAGTATAAAAGCTATCAAGAATTTTCTGAAAACAATCTAACTGCTCAACTAGTATAAAATTCTTCTTTAATTCCTGTACCCACACTTGGAAAGGGTCTTTTTTCGGCATTATTTCGCCGTTGTCGATTGTACTGTCATCGTAAACTACAAGCGCTTGACCTTTCTGCAACTTATCATATACAGCCTTTAACGTTGCTGACTGTGCGTCGTTGTTGGCGGTTGCAATCAAGCCCATTTTACTATTAACAATGCTCATATCTATCGCTTCTGACAGACTTGCTAACTTATTCGCATAGAACGAAATTATATCAAGAATTCCGCAGAAGTCGGGCGTCAACTTTAATAGAGCGGCCTGATCTGAATTCAAATCAAACGTGTACTTATATGACATGTATTTATTTGCAACGGTTGCTGTTGTCGGCTGGTAATAAAAATCATGGCCGGAAACGTAACAAGGCTGAAAAACAACCCCCGTTTTTCCGAATTTTTTAAGGTCGGTTCTATTAGTCTTAAAAAAGACAACATAACCTCGAACCCATAAACAAAACATAAAAAAATCATTCGAAAAACCTTCCGGGAGATTTCGAAAAATGATACTAGAATCAATCTTATGTAAAAGCGACCTAAACCAATAACGATAAGCAATTGAGTCTTTTACATAAGTTGTCGGCACATGTAGATTTTCAAGAAAATCAATCGTTTCTTCTGAAAATAAATCTTGCATTTTAATCTCCTATTTATTTTAACCCCGCTAACGATCTGTTAGCGGGGCATTGAGAAGGACACAAGCAAATAATTACTTGTAAATGACCTGAATTATAGCGCCGTCGGCGGGAATGTGACCGGCTGCAAATGTCAATGTGTTCGAACTAAATGTGTAATCTGTGCCGGCTGTCTGCGCTGTCCCGTTAACTGTGACCTTTACAATTGTTGTTGCGGTTACAGCATAATCGTCTTCTACACCGTCGCCGACAAAATATTTTGTCGATTCGTCGGACATATAATAGACAATACCGTTTTCGCTGTAATCGTTCCAAGAACTGAAAAGAAAATGCCAAAATTCATTCCTGAAACCGTGACGGGCATTTATGGGAGTAGGTAACATACCCTCATAACGAATGTTAGACATAAGGGCGTCAACGTCGAACAGCATACCCACAACAATATCCATTGATACCTCGGATGATGTTGCGTTATCTGGTAACGCCGGCTTAACAACTACCTTATAAGGGTTGCCGGTATTCTGCCAAAACTGTACGCCTTCAAGCTGATCGGGCAACGCAAGCATTTCAGGATGATAAATTTCGGCAAGGCTTAACTTAATCTGATTGAACAGCCTACTGTTATAAATAAAACGCTGAAGATTCTTAGGCGTATGACGAAGAACGTTGTAATTGACTGAAGAAATTTCCTTTGTCATAGGGTCATGGAATGAGGCCGTCCTATATGTCATCATTTCCGAATCATTTTTGATTCTAGCCAAAAAGAATTCAAGGAAGTCAACCGTGTGCGACTGCAAAAGCTGCTGGGTTGTATATGATGTGCCCTTTTCCGTATTATATTCCGCTGTAAGGTTAACGCAACATTCTGCGCCTAATTCTCCCTTATCTGTTAACAACTTTGTGCCGGCAATACGGTCAAGCAAAAGAACACGATTGCGCGCCTCTTTCTGTGATTCGATGTCGTTCATAACATCAACGCGCATACCGTTGAGATAATCTAAGAACGAAGTTTCATTCTGAAATGCTAACTTTAACTGCTCAAGGTATTCAGTGTTTTCGTAGTCGAAAGTTACAGAACTAAAAAAGTACTTTTCGACCGGGATTTTTGGATTCTGTTCCCACTGACTACCCGCGCCGGATTCGTCATCGTACCCCGCGCCGATCTGGGTATATAGCTGGGTATTGAACATTCCTGACGCCTGTGTGTCTTTAGCATAAAATGAAATTTTACGCATTCTATTATCAAATGCGTCATTTTCTTCGTTGATGATCTTCAATTTGCCCTGATAGGGTCTAGCTGCGACAATTGTTCTAGAAACAAGAACAGCCAACGCATTGAAGACATTTTCATAACCGGCTTCAAGAATAGTATTACCGGCCGAAACAAATGAAGTTGTATCAACAACGTCTATTGACTTCTGTCCCGTAATCTGACGAACAAGATTATTCATAATCGGATAAACGTCAGTTGGTTTAAAATATGTTTTTGCCATTTTGTTTAATCTCCTTTGTTTTCTCTTTCGATGATCGCGGCAATTGCGTCAATATCGTTATCGTTTGCCGCTGATGATTTATTTACATCAGAAGTATTCTGTGTGTTCAAATCATTGGCGCTGTCAGACTCAATAGCCGGATTCGTTTTACAAAGCTCTAGCAATTCTTTAACATCACTAGGCTTGTATCCCGCTTTTGCTAACTCTACGATACCATTAAAATAATCAATGGTTTTGGCCATGCTTCAAATACCCCCTTTCTTCTGTTTACTTATATATAACATATAATTTAATAGTAGTAAACAAATGTTTATAATAATTCCCGCGCAGCAACGCGCCCGAATTTTGACCACGCATTACAAAAGTAATCGCCTGTGAAACAATTTTCACAGAAAACACGACCCCTGTGTAATTCATCATCGAAGTCGATTTCTGTTTGTTCTTTTATGTCTGCCAACATTAACCCTATATCGTTATAATCGGAATATTTTAAACTTTTTTCAGACGATAAATGAAAATAATTCGATTTACGGTCAACCGTTCTTAAAACTAAAAATTCACGAACATGATATTTAGGAATATATAATAAGGTCTTATCATCCTTGATTAATTCCGACCATTTTTCACGCCTGAAAAAACAGCCAATTGTGACATTAACTTCTTTTGTGTATATAGTAAATAATAACTGTTCTTTTACGATCGAATTAGGTACGGTTGGAATTTCATCAGTTTCAGGTATTTCCCAACGACCGCTTTTAATCATTGCGTTGGTTGAATATTTACTGATCTTTTTTGAAGCGGTTTCATTGAATTCGCAATACTCCAGCGCAACCCGCAAAACGTCGCCTGTTTCTAATGGTATTTCTTTTACTGTCAACGAACCTTGTTCGATTTTATTAATGTCAAACCCGAAACGTAGAAAAAACGGCGAATATTTAGAAACGGTATTCGCTAACATGAAAACTTTGACATTTACATTGTCGCCTCTGATGATCGTCGACAAAGTATTGTCAAATCTAGACATTAAATCTTTTAAGGTCTGTTCGCCGGCCATTTCGATGAATTCATCGAATAAGATTGCCCAAACGTTGCCATAAGAAATTGATTTTGTGTGCGCTGATGAACTAATCGAAAGAACATAGCCGATTGTATCAATTTTTGTTCCATTTCCGTTAACCAAATAAAATTTGTGGCTTTTATAAACGATTGTGAATTCCTGACCAAAAAATTCGTCGATTAGATTACGGAATGGCGTAAATAGCTGCTCCATTCTATATGCTTTTATGTCTTCATCCCAACGCCTGATATAGCAAAATCGTTTCCCGGATTTTTTATATTCTTTCAAAAATTCTTTTATGATTCCGAACGTTTTACCGTTGCCGCGCTGACCAATGCACAACATAAAATCGGCTTTTGTGGCCAATAATCGTGCCGGATTCCAATAAATTGATTTTTTCATACTTTCTTCAAATAGTCCTTATACGCATAGCCGATCATTGATTTATATTTGACCTTATACCAATCGCCATGATCGGAAATGAATTCGACAACTGTGCCTTTTTTCATTAAGCACATAACCGGCGCGCTTAACGACGGCGATACCCGCAAGCGTAACGGGTCAACTTGTGTATTAACAACTAGTTTTGTTATGCTGCCGATCGGGTTAGAATCATTTGTGTTTTCATCCTCATATCTATACCAATCAGGCCGACCAAAACCGGCTATTTTACTATCGTGAAAGTCTATATGTCTTTTACCAACTGAATGAGGTTTGCCGTTGTAGGTTGTAGAACCTTCAACCACAACAAAGCCGGTTCTATCCCAATCAACAATAATACCCGTGTGATAAATAGCGCCGTTCGATTTTTTAAAAAATATCTGATCGCCGGTCGTTGCTTTTGAAGGGTCTGTTATCCAGCGGCCATGTGCCTTATATGAGGCCGCTTTTTGTGTGCAACCCGCGCCGGTATTATCGTTGGGGTTTTCGCAAACGATTTCGATTGTTTTAGCCTTATCATTATTGTTATTTACAAATACGCAATAATCATAGAAGATAGCGCACCATGTGCATTCGTTTGCCTTAATTGAATTATAATAACGGTAACTATCCAAAAGCTGCGTAAATTTAGAATTTTTAGAAGTCCCCTGATAACCAACTTCAGCTAACGCGGTTTGAACAACCTTTCTATAATCTACTTTAGCCATATATTACCCCTTTTTTAAATCATCCAAGCTGTCACAAAGTTTTTGAATAACTAGGCTGTTATCCTGAATAACTTTTGCTAATTGGCTTATTTCTTCCTTGTGTGACGCGGTAATTTCCTTGATGTCGTTTCTATAATTGTCGTTGACTTTAGAGAAATACCAACCGATTACGATACAAGCACAAATCGGAAAACCAACCGTCGCAATAGCCTGAAGAATTGTTGTTAAGTCCATAATATTAAACCCCCTGTTTTATATTAGTAAACTTATTATATAACAAAAAGCGCCTTGTTAAAAGGCGCTTCTTGCTGTGTTAGGATAATTACCAATGAAACCGACAGGGTTTCATGTTTATCATTATATCACAAAATCAAATGTCAACAAACTGACCTGAATAACAAATGCCGTTATCATACTTCGTATCTTCATATTCGGAAGTCTGGAAACCACAATGACCTTCATTGATCGCATTGATGTATTCATCATTTGCTAATATCTTCTTAACATCAGCCAAACAATGATCGGGAATGTAAATCAAATGGTTGTCAGCAACTAAAACGGGCTTTTCCTTGCCCTTCGACTTGCCCTTTTTAGGTAGCATGATAAATACCTTCTGAACTGTTAGGGTCTTGTGTCCGTTCTCCTTGATGACATCAGAAAGGTTAACCCATGCAAAACCTTCTGTATTGACTGTAAATTGTGCCTGTCCATGCTTAAAATTGTCGTTAAAAATACCCATGTTGTTTTTTCTCCTTTAAATTAGATTAATAAATTGAAATGGCCTAAAAGTTACAAAAGAAAAATATTACTACAATCATCAACCCCCCTTTCTATAAGAATTTGGAAAATCAATGTCAGAAGCAACAAATGAAACGCGGCTATTATCATTATCTGTTTCAATCATATGCTTCTGCAATTCCGCCAACCACTTCAGATTGTTAATCTGAATTTTTAAGCATTCGATTTCTTCTTCCTTTTCAATCAAACGCTTCTTCTGATCGGTTATGATTTCACAAATCGCTTCGTATCTCAGATTTGACATGATCTTCAATATCATCGCCCCTTTCTTCATAATAATCTTCAAAAGATTGTGAATTAACCCTAACGCATGAAAAACAAGGTTCGGCCGTTATCTTGTTTGACTCATGCTTGCAGCCTAAACATGACTTAATCATATCTTAAAAACTTCCCCCGCCATGACCATATTAAGGCGTTTCAACAAATCGGCCTTGTTTGCAAAACAGCCTGAATATTCTTCATTGATAATCAGATGATAAACAGCGGGAATAATATCAGGATTATAAGAATATTTTACAACCTGAATTTTCGGAAATGATTTTGATTCTTGCATAAAAATAACCCCCTTTCATTGGCTTTCATTTCCTAACGCCTATATCTTAACCCTAATCCGATCACATTTCAATAACAAAAAGATGACATGACAAAACTTGATCGGGACGCCGATCAGGACACAGCCGCGCCGCCCGCCGGAAGACTCCAGGAATATGTCCGTTTAATCGTACGCACATATGTTCTTTTTGTTCATAGGGGAGATGAGT
>JAEEMI010000003.1 GCA_016283155.1 Clostridia bacterium | reverse complement strand
GCCTCACGTCAGAAATATTAAAAGTGCCAATTTTTTGGGCAATCTGCGCCGAGGCCGTTGTTACCGACAACGCCAAAGCGGAAATAAATAAAAGTTTTTTCATATTATTAAACAAGTGATAGAAATTTTTATGGCGTAAAGGTAAGGAAAAAAATAATATGGAGAAAAAACGAGAGAAAAGAGTTGGAGATAATAAAAAAAAGCAATATATTTTCAATGACAAATCCTACTATACTTCTCGTCCGCAAGGCAAGTGCAACAGGGTGGGACTTCGTTTTTTATGACATTTTTTTTTAACAAAACATTTAAAAAAGCACATTACAACAATTATATAACTAATTGTAATGTGCTAAATGATTTATTATACTTTATTTCTTATCTGGAGTATGGTATGGGTTTTATTCCATATTGTTTGCGCATATCATCTATTAAAATCACTAGGTACTTACCACTACTCAATTCGTCTTGTGGAATACTAAAAAACTCATCAAATCCTGTTTGTAATGCATTGTTAAAAGAATTTATTCTATCATTTTCATTATACGGATTAGACGCAGTACCCATTAAAGTGGTTTCCAAAAAAATTACATTGGCATCTTCTTGTCCAGAAACATCAGATGTATGTGGACGTACAGCCAAAAAACAATGTCTTGGAATCAATACTAATCCAACGTCTAAACCTATTTTTTTGTAAATTGATGCGAGAAGGCAACTGCCATCTACACAATTTGCTTGATTATTGTTGATGCATTGGTCAAAAAATCTTACGTATTGGCTTGCTACCTTTGGATCACTTGACGAAGTGTTGGTTATACTACTATATCGAGTGTTTCTAAGAGCAAAATATTCCCATATCCAATACATTTGGTTTATTACATCTTGTTTTGTTTTTTGATTACCAACAAATTGACGAGTATTATCCCATGCAAGACAAGATTGTAATATTTCATCAATTTTTGGATTATCTTCGTTTACATAAGAACAGAATAACCATTTTGTATTAACAACGTTGTTGTTTTTATCTAAAAAACCGTACACACAATCATTAATGCTGTGATAAATTATTCGTTTTGTTATACGTTTAACTACCTTATTGTTGGCTTCTAAGACAATATTTAGGTTGAAAAAACCTGGTTGGTCTGCATTCAGTAGAGCATCTTGTTTCCAGTTTATTATAGGAGCCCAATTCCAATCTTTATCTTCAACCTTATCAGTTGTAACTGTTTCTTCCAAAACCGTTTTGTCCATAAACTGATTGGCATCTATAGTTAGTGTTATTTTAGCACCCACAGCATCTTTCGGTACTTTTATGGTAAGACACTCAGGGAGTTCTCTAAAATATGAACTGAGGAGATGCATATAAGTGAAACTTGGATAGAATTCATCACTGATATAATCCCATTTAATATCCCAATCTAGTGAAGTAAAATTTGTTGGGTCATTATTGACATTTTCACTGTCGTTACCATCCTTTGCGAGATAATTCCACTCGGAACCATCAAAAATGTAGGAAATGCCGTCAGTGGAGTTGTAATACGCCCAATTAGTTTTTGGGTTAATTGGTGCAGTTGATAGTTCACCTTTCCACACAATACCTAAACCATTTTGCCCGGGTTCACCATCATTGCCGTTTTTAGCAAGATAGTTCCAATTTGTGCCGTTAAAAATGTAGGCTATACCATCTGTCGTATTGTAATAAGCCCAATTTTTTTTAGGGTCTGTGGGAGAAGTTGATAGTTCACCTTTCCAAACTATGCCTAAACCATCTTGACCGTTAATACCATCTGTACCATTCTTAGAGAGATAGTACCATTCTAAACCGTTGAAAATGTAGGCTATACCATCTATCGTATTATAATAAGCCCAATTAATATTGGGGTTTGCGGGTGCCGTTGATAGTTCACCTTTCCATATTATACCTAAACCATTTAAACCATCTTTGCCGTCATTTCCATTAACTCCGTTCTTGCCATCTTGAGCCATAACTTGCCAAGAACTGCCGTCAAAAATAAACGATTGCATTTTCTGTGTATCATAATATGCCCATCCAACCTCAGGATTAGGTGGTGCACTATCTAACGAGCCTTTCCAAATTGGCACCTTGTACTCAACCATAGTGATTTCTTCTTTTTTACAACTTGGCATAGCCAATGAAAAAAGAAGAAATCCCAATAAAATGGTAAATGTTAAATGTCTCATCTTGATTGTTATTAAAAAATACTACATTAATAATGTTAACGAATTATAATAAGGATAGTTTCGCAGATATATTATGAAACGAAAACTAATTCAAGAAATCGTTCAACAGATATCAAAGCAAAAATAATTGGCAAAAAAAATAAATAGAAAATAAAATCAAAAACAAATTAATATAACACACTAATTATCAGTATATTATTTTATTTTTATTAAAAATTAAAATAGTACTATTCTCTTTATACTCTTCACAGTAATGTATTTAATGTGTTAATGGATAAATGATCCTATATTTATCCCCTCCCCCGTTGTAAATACATGAAACCTATCATTTAATCCCGCTTGAAGAATCGTGCAAGCATCGCGACCCGTGCAGTGACTTGTGTAGAGATGCATTTGGGGATATAAATGATTGATTTGCGAGGCAATATTAACCACATCGTCGGATTCACCGTCTAAGAGATGCAAGCCACCAACAAATGCCGCTATGTAACTACAATTCATTGCATTGCAACAATTATCGGCAATATTCAAAAGTCCTTGGTGCGAGCATGGTGAAATAATAGTAAGTCTACCATCCTCAACCACCGACAATGCCAATTCATCATTAGCCGTATAAGGAATCATAGCATCACCCTCCGACACAAAAAGATAACGATTGCCATATGGTTTGGGATTGTTGGTATTTTTTGGGAGAATAACGCCTATCTCATTGTTAATAAAATAGTTATCTTTTATCAAAATAAAACGATTGATATTGTTTCTGATTAATTCGGCATCGGGCGAAAGCGAATGAAACTTGCCACCTCGATTGCTCCAATAATTGGTATTTGGCAAATAGAGCGACGCAATAATTTTAGCCTTTTGGTTGATTTCCAAAAACCGTTTCAATCCACCTGTATGGTCGATATGACCGTGCGAAAGAATCAATATATCCACATCATTGATATTGATTCCCAATTTTTCGGCATTAATGAAAGCCTTTTCCGACAGCCCGGTATCAACAAGTATTTTGTGCGTTTTGGTCTCCACCAACAAACACAACCCATGCTCAGATTCTAAACCTGAGGTATGACGATTGTCGATGAGGATGGTGATGTGCATGGGGTTAAATAAAAATTCTAAGTTCAATTTAATCCTCCAACCATCCGTAAACCTTTACCTCATAGAGTTTTACATTCTTAGGTTTACCAAATTCAAATTTAATGTAACGCATTGTAAGGTCGGTGTGCTCGATGGTGATGCGCTGAGGGGCACGGTCGTAATGCGCAAG
>JAEEMI010000032.1 GCA_016283155.1 Clostridia bacterium | reverse complement strand
TGGCGGAGCGAAGCGACGCCACTTGTATGTATTGACAAGCACATGTTTAACTGCCAACTATATTAACGGTTAAATCGTAAATTGTTTTGCCTTTTTCATGATTTCTTTTCTAAGCATGAATTGCTTTAAAACTAAAAGATTACATTTAAATTTTGACTGAAAAAGCTTTTCAATTTTGGTTTGAATATGTGGATTGGTCGTAAATAAATAACTTTTCCCATCTTTAAGACAAATAAGATTAATTAACCATTCTTTATATTGATTATTCATAACGGATGAAATATCTGTTAATTTGTCGAAAATTGTTTTTTTATCATAAAAAGTTAATTGTCCAAAAATTTTTGGTAAAAAATTAGAAACCTGCTCAATCTTTATATCATTTAAAACTGCTTGCACAACATCTTCGTTAATTTGTTTCTGACAAGATAAAAAATATTCTTTATCAAAATTATAAGAAATATTTCCTAATTTGTGTAGTGAGTGATATGCCTCAATATCGCGTTGTGAAGTAATGTTTGCTTTTAAATTTAGTGTATTATCCAAAATTGCACAAATCAAAAGTTTACATAAATTTTTATCTAATAAAAAAAGTTGTCTGTTCTGCACAAATTTTTCATAAATTAGTGTAGCAACAGCACCAATAAATTCAATTTGATTAGGAATGTTTTGCTCACACCAAAATTGTTCAAAACCAGTATGGTGGTCAACAACTTCAATAATGCGATTTGGATCAACAATTTTGTCTAAAAAATCAGGATTAGATATATCAACGATAATATATTTATCATTTTTTTTTGGTTTATAAATATTCGTAATATTAAATTTCAAATCTGAAACAACTTTTGGAATTGACCCATTTTTTCTGGCTGTTGATATAAATTCACAATCGATGCCTTTGGCTTTTAATAACACAGCATAAGCGATTCCACTTGCATAAGCATCAATATCTAAATATTTTTTCCCTGCAGTGATTACAACCATTACTATATAGATTAGCATAACATTATATTTTTTCAAAAAAAAATCGTGGATGTTTCACAACTATTTTTCCCGCAAGTTTCAAAATTCCACTACCCATCCTCGCGGTGTTTTTTTTTGTAAAAATTTTTGTACCCGGGTATTGACTTTTGCTGTTCGGTATGCATATTATATATGATTAAATTTTAGTTAAGGGGAAGAATATGGATAATCAAGAAGTTGATCAATTTGATGAAATTGAATATTTTGCCGATATTGCAAAATTACGTTATGCGATTGCTAATATGGAAAAAGAATTTGGTTTGGTTGACGATGTAATCGTTAATTATAATGCAGCTTTTCCTTTTTATGGTCGCATTGCACCGGATGGTGCTTTCGGAATTGGCTTTTCGGGTGATCGTTATCCGGATGTACTGTATACCCCATATGGGGAAATTAAAATTGATTCGGCTGCTTATGACAGCCAAAGAGTTTGGGCGAAACACCAATTATTTCATTCAATGAAGCAAACTTTCGGTTTGGTTTTGACCGAGCCGTCTTTAGGTGATAAACCAAATGAAATTGGTTCACGTTATACAATTACTAAATTACCTTGGAAAGCGAATCAAAAATTGCCTTTAAATTATACTAAAACCAGTCGTCATTTTAGATTTGAATCCATTTATCCACAAGTTGCATTGCTCCGTCATGTTGAGCAAATCCAAAACCAAGTTAATAGAAAATTTTTGCGAGAAGGTCATCCTGAATTGGTAATTATGAATCAACAGAAAAAAAGCCGTTTGGCGATTACTGATAATGTGATTGATGAAATCGATGAGACTGAAGTTTTGAAAGCATAAATACTTTAAAAGCAAGTTAAGAACACCGCGATTCCCGCGGTGTTTTTTTGTCACTTTTAATTAAATTGGATAATTAAAAAAAAGTGTGTAAAGTTTTTAAAAAACTTGACTTTTCGGGAGTGGAAAATTATTATATAGACAATATTTGTTTAGTATTTGTATGATACTATCAAAGGAGAACTTATGAAAAAAGTTTTTAAATTATTGGTCATGGTAGTATTGCTGTTAACAGTTGCATTGGTACCTGAGGCGTGTTCGTTTGATTCTACTCCAAAATTAGAAGAAACATTTGTGACCAGATATACTGTTACATTTGTTACCAACGGCGGTAGTGATGTTAGCGCGCGAAAAGTCGTTGAAGGTGGTACTGTGCGGGAGCCAGTGACAGAACGCAACGGATTTACTTTTACTGGCTGGTATGAAGAAAAAGCATGTCAAAATTTATTTGATTTTACAACTCAAATTTTAGATAATATTACTTTATATGCCGGTTGGAAAAAGAATGAGACGACTTATCATACTATAACTTTTGATTGTAATGGCGGAACGTATTCTGATACTGAAACATATATTAGAGAAGATATTGCCTATGATTCCATAATTATGGCACCAATACCGACGTGTGCAGGTTATGTATTTGATGGTTGGTATACATTGAAAGATGAGGGTACGAAAGTTGATTTTAACCAACAAAAAATTACCGACGATTCTACTTTTTATGCACACTGGATTGATACCTTTGTTAAAGATAATATTGTTTATAGTGCTTATGCGAATGATACGAATGGTACGTCAGTAGCGGGTAATAAATATGATGGCCAGCCGTCCAATTTAGTTGTTCCGGAGTCTGTTGAATACTGTGGCAGCAATTATAATGTTACTGGAATTGGTAATGGTGCATTCAGTAATTGTAGTAGTTTAACATCAATCACAATCCCATCCGGTATTACCAGTATTGGTAGTTCTGCATTCTCTGGCTGTAGAGGTTTAACATCAATCACAATTCCATCCAGTGTTACCAGTATTGATATCCAGGCATTCTATGGCTGTAGTAGTTTAACATCAATCACGATTCCAGAAGGAGTTACTAGTATAGGTGATAGTGTGTTCTTTAATTGTAGTAGTTTAACATCAATCACAATTCCATCCAGTGTTACACGTATTGATAGCCAGGCATTCTACGGCTGTAGTAGTTTAACATCCATCACGATTCCAGAAGGAGTTAACAGTATAGGTGATAGTGTGTTCTTTAGTTGTAGTAGTTTAACATCAATCACGATTCCATCCGGTGTTACCCGTATTGGTAATAATGTATTCCGACAATGTAGTGGTTTAAAATCAATCACAATTCCATCCGGTGTTACCAGTATTGGTGCTAGTGTATTCTTTAATTGTAGTAGTTTAAAATCAATCACAATTCCATCCAGTGTTACCAGTATTGGTGCTAGTGTATTCCTTAATTGTAGTAGTTTAACATCAATTACGATTCCATCCAATGTTACCACTATTGGTG
>JAEEMI010000031.1 GCA_016283155.1 Clostridia bacterium | reverse complement strand
TGGGACGGGAGATGGGAATCGAACCCACGCATAACGGAGCCACAATCCGTTGCCTTACCACTTGGCTACACCCGTCATAAGGATACTGCATTATCATAACACAGTATCATTGATTTGTCTAGGTTAAGCGCGGTCAACGTAAGCGCCAGTACGAGTATCAATACGTAACTTATCGCCGTTATTAACAAACATTGGCACTTTAGTTTCCAAGCCACTTGACATCTTGGCATTCTTTAACGCGTTACGTGCCGTATCACCAGCTACACTTGGTTCAGTTTCAACTACAGTTAAAACAACGAAAGTTGGTGGAACGATGCTAACGATTTTGCCATCAATATAGTTGAATGTGCAAACGATTGGTTCAGCATTTTCGTCGTTAAAGCGCAAAGCGTTTTCACACAAACTACGATTTACTGGATAATCTTCAAAAGTTTCCATATCCATAAAGTGAACGATTTCACCGTCAGCATACGAATATTGCAGTTCTTTCTTTTCGACTTCAACTTCCTCCAAAACTGGATTACCCTTGAAGTTTTCTACGCTGATTGCACCAGTTTTGATATTGCGAATTTTCGCACTAATTGCCGCTGCCAAGCGCGGTTGTTGACGGAATTCGTAATCGATTACTTCATAAACGATTCCGTTCATTTTAAACAATTTTCCCGGTCTTAAACTTTTTGCTTCCATATCAAATATTATAATACAACATAAATTAATTGTCGACAGTTTTATTTTTACCTGATTATTTACCCTCTTTTCTCTTTTTTAAGTTTATAATCGGTACAGCGACCGTAAGAATTGCTGTTAAGGCTGATTTAACAGTCGGTTCAGCAGTAATGGCTGCCTGCATCGCAGATGGTAAAGTTGCAATTAACAATGGTTCAGTCCATTCCTGAGTAATAAAAGCTTTAGCAACCGAAAACGCGGTATACGTATAACGTTTACCATCGCTTGATGCCATACTTAATAAAGAGCCAATCATATCGGTATCGTTATCGTTCAATTTATCAAGATAATTTTTTAAACGCAGCGTTAGATTAGACCCAGTTGTATTAAGTGCTTGCGTTACCGCATTATTTGCTGCATCAGTCATTGGTTTAAGTTTATCGATTTTGCGACATTCTTGCCAAACTTGATTTAACAGTGCCAAAGTAATTGGTTGTCCAGGTTTCCATTTAATATAACCATCATAATCCTTTTTCTGACTCTTACCTTCCGCCTGAGCTTCCTGCTGTTTATCATTAGATTTATCATCTTGTTGTTTTCCGCCACTTTGTCCACCAGCATTATCTGTTTGTTCTTGACCTTGACCGCTATCGGTTCTATCCCCATTATCTATATCATCGTCGTTCGGCTCACTATCATCTTCACCATTGAAGTCGCCGTCAGAATTGTTAAAGCTCTCGTTACCACCATCAAAATTGTCATTAGCACGAGTTTGTCCAGCACTATTCTCACCGTTGTTTTCTTCATCATCTTTTTTATTATCGGTTACGGAGAAATCTTCGACACCCGTTCCACTGTCCGTATAATCCTTACTATCGTCAAATTGTTCATCAACATCAGTTAATTCTGCCGAATCATCATAGTCATATAATTGAGACTCCTCACGACCATAACCACCTTCATCGGCGATCGTTCCTTCGTATGATTCATCTTGGTCGATGATTTCGTCCCCCATTGCTATAGCATAAAGCCAAATGGAATTTTAAGCAATTCAAAAAAACAGTTGAAATATTTTTAAGATATGTTATAATACCATTACTGGATTGTAGCTCAGTTGGTTAGAGCACCGCTCTGATAAGGCGGGGGTCAGTGGTTCAAGTCCACTCAGTCCAACCAAAACAGGCCCGTCCCTAGCGGGCTTTTTTCGTAAATAACTAAAAGCGAAGACTAAAGAATTTATTATACCACAATCAAAAAGCCCGTAGGTTTACGGGCTTTTGGCTACATTTAAAATACTTTATTTGGTATAAACGCGGATGAAATATTCACGGGCGTGTAAGCAAACCGGACAAACTTTTGGAGCGGCTTTACCGACAAAAGTATAACCACAGTTGGTGCATTGCCAAGTAACGGCAACTTCACCCGCAAACAGCGTATCTGCTTTTAATTGTTTTGCTAAATCCAAGAAACGGGCTTCGTGATTCTTTTCGATCTGTCCAACACCACGGAACTTAGCCGCAATTTCAGTAAAACCTTCGGCTTCAGCTTCGCGGGCAAATTTTTCATACATATCGGTCCATTCATAATTCTCACCCGCCGCTGCTGTTAATAAATTTTCAACTGTGGTATCAATCGTATGTAAATACTTATACCACATTTCGGCGTGTTCTTTTTCGTTACCAGCGGTTTCTTCAAAAATTTTTGCAATGGTTGGGTAACCTTCTTTCTTTGCTTTGGCAGCAAAGAATGTATATTTGTTACGCGCCCCACTTTCACCCGCAAAAGCGGTTTCTAAATTTTGTGCGGTTTTAGTGCCCGCTAATTTTTTATCATTTTGAATTGCCATATTTTATGGTAGCAAAATCAACCCCGTTTGACAATTTATTTTTCGTATTGAATGCATATTTACGGTTACCACAAGTAAACGCTAAAGTAAATTCGCCCATAATATTCACACAAGGTGTTAAATAGATTTTACCACCACGTACCCGCAAACCAACTAACTGTGTTAATAAATATTGCCAAACATCCATTGTGATTTGGTGACGTTCACTTAATGCCGCTAACAACAATTTACGGTCTTGGTTTTGATATGCGGCTTTTACGGCAGCTAAGATTGCCACATCTTCATTATCGATTACCGGTTTAGTAAATAATGCATCTAGTTTCTTGTCACCAGTCCGTACTTGAATTTCACTGACCGCCATTGCCAAATCTTTTTTAGTTAACCGCGATTTAGTTTGGTTTTCACGTCGAGTAATGGTAAATTGGCGTGTTTCATATCCCGCTAGTTTAACTTTTAACGGAATGTTAACATTTGTTGTTAACCATTCATTGGTCAAATGAATTGGTGCCGGCAACACATAAGTATTAATTCGTCCCGAAATTAATCCGACCACAGTTAACACACAACCATTCGCGCTAACAACGGACAACTGGTTAAATTGGAGCGGAACAACTAAATCACGAGCCATTGCTTGTGGTAAAGTGTTAGTAACCGTCAGCGTTTTGACATAAGGCCAATTTTTAGTTACGGTTAAACCACTTGGTGTTGGAGCCGGCGGTACATAATGTCCCACACCAGATAACTTATGAAAAATGTATAACGCATCTGGATCAGTAACCGTGCGGTCAATTAAATACAACCATAACTGATCATTATGACAGGTAGTAACAACCTCCGGTGTAATGGTCAACATTATTACATTAGTCACCGCCGATGATGCACCCGAATATAGAAGAATTAAATTAAAGCCCTGAAAGATTTGTGCGATTCGCCGATAGTCTGCCAACATTGTCCACGCCTGCCAAAATTCATCAACATTATGAATCGTTATCACACGTGTTAGTTTATCTAAGGACGGAACAATTTTTAACGCGGCCAAATAACGTGTGCGTAAATGTTCACCAGTAATATATTTGGCTCGATATGCTGCAGTAACAATGTGTTCAAACCGAAGATTGTTTTCAATTTCAGCATTTGTCAATCCGCGTGGTTGTCCACCATCTAAACTGATTTGAACTTGTCCCTGCCAAGTCAGATAAATTTCTAAAGCATCAGTTTGCGCACAAATACTGGTTGCCAAACGCACTTGCTCGCCACGTACCGCATAAGTATGCATTTCCCCCGTCGGTAAGTGCCGACAAGTAACCACACCACGATTAATTTGACAATCAAAATCACTTTTATCATTTGCAACTTTTAAAGTGACCGTTTGCGTATTTTTAGCGTCTAACGTATAAGCGTTTTCATAACGTTTAACAACAAGATCTTGATGATAATATTTAATGTAACTACCGTGTGCTGCAACAATGTTCCAAGGTTTTTGTGCCGTTAATGCTGGCTGTAACGGATCAAGATAACTTTCGTTAAAAACTTTATAAATTGGCAATGGTGATTGGTAACTATGATGCGACAGAACCACATTCTGACGTTTTACAATCTTGCGAACAGGTGCCAATAAAAACAATAACTTACGTTGCAATTGACGTTTGAGAACTTCGTCTTTTGTTTTCTGTTTTAGAACATAACAAGCATAACCATAAAATAAGCGTTCGTATGGATCATCACTTGGTCGATGTCGTGGATTACGTAATAATGCACCCATCTGTTCACGATATGCAACTGCAACACCACGAACTGTTGGCAATACTAAACACAAACGATTAAAAATTTTAATTTCACGCCGCAGTGATACTAATTTAATTTGTTGTAAAGGTAAATGTATAATCCGTGGTTTAATTTTTCCCGTCGTTTTATTTTCAATAATCCAATATCGATTACGGTGTGCCCACCACCATATTCCGCTGATGACAATTAACGTTATTACACATAACACAAAAAGCACAGTCTAATTATTGACAAATAAAAAAGGGCTTAAAGCCCTTTAATCACATAATAGAAATGTAAAGCATATCGCCATTTTCAGGCTCCAGCCGTTCTTTATTCATCGCATTAGCTAGAATTTTCATTATTTTTTGCAAGTTCTCATTAGAAATTTCCTTTTCGGCTGACTTTACAATAACATTTAATTTGTTATTATTACGGCTGACAATTACATCTTCGTAACCACATTGTGCTGCAATTAAATTTTCTGTATTATTTTCATAAGCAATAGTTTCCGCCAAACTAGTCAAGTTAGCTTGTGCTTCAGTACGGGCTTTCTCACTAGCACTGGAGTTAGCGACAATCTCTTGTAACAACATTTGTTGTGCCAAGCGGGAATCCGCACGATTTTCTTTTAACGTAATAAACATATTGGTTTCAGTTTTACTACCTGCGTTAATTGATACTGCATTTTGATTTAAAGTAAAATTTAAATAACCAGTCACCACTAACAATGCCAACAACCCCGTCATTAAGGCAATTTTACGTACTTTTTTGCTTAAAAAAATGCTAAAAAAGTTTTTTAACTTACCCATACGTTGATGTTTCTTTGGTTGTTGCGCTACTACTTCCACAATTCTTTCCCCCTTGCTAATATTATATTTGATTGTTTTTTTGAATATGCCTGTAATTTTTTGTCAATCATTAGATACCTGACAAAATCTGTATGGGAATTTGCTTTTCGCCAATCAGAGTTTGCACAGCCTCTAACAAATTCAAACGAACACCGACATCACTTGCTCCCGTCGCCACCACTATAATTCCCAAAATTTTCGGCGGGTTGGTCCATAGAGTCAATGGACTGCCATTTTTGGTTACCACCGTTTTATCGATAGTAGTAGTTGTCACCTCTTGAGCATTGGCACCTGTTTGCGTAATGGTCTTTTCTTGCACATCATAAGCTAATTCGGCCGTACCTTCGCCATCTGTCATTACCATTACCGCCACACGCCCTGCACCAGCAATACAACTCAGAACATTTTGCAATTTACCTTCCAACTGACTAGCATATGTATTTTCAGTATTAGTAATGGTTGTAAGCTGTTCGGTTGACTTCGATTGATTTGATTGCTGGCGAATACTTGATAAATAAATTCCCAACATTACCACAACAACAATCACAGCCGCATAAATTTCCCAATGTTTAATTTGTTTAACTTTTTCCCAAATTTTTTTCATATTACAATTACATCCTCCCCTAATTTTTTATGTAATTCATTCAACGTTATTGCATCTACAGTAACACCAAGATTCACGTAAATCATATCGTCAATGACAGTAACCAATGCTTGGTCATACCCCATTAAACGTAAAGTTTGTGTAATTTGTATTTGCCGATTATTTTGCGTTAAATTGCTTAACATTTCAGCATTAACTAACTCTTCCGTATTTATTGTCCAGCAATCGACCTTTAATAATTTAGGCAATGGCGTTACGATAACTAATAAAACAATAAAACCATAAATTGAGCGAATAAAATTACCCATTCGCCGATTCTGAGTTAATAATTCAACAATCACTCCCACCACTACAACACCAAGGATACTGGCTAACCAACTTGCCATACTATATTACATTCCCCGTCATAATTAATAATGCCAAAATTACTAAATACATAAAAACGACACCTAATAAACACGCCACTAACATCCCGAAACTTTTGTTCATTGTGGTTAAAAAATCACTAATTCGCGTATCGCCAATTGGTTGAGTTACTGCGGCTGCCAACTTTAAAGTTAACGAAAATACGACAATTTTTACCAACGGTGCCAATACTAACCCCAATAAAAGTAAAATTCCTGATAACCCAACCGCATTTTTAATCAAAACAGCACTCGCCATAATTAAATCAAACCCCTGTGACATATAACTGCCGACAATAGGTACGTAACCGGACATCGTCATTTTCGTAGCCCGAATTGAAATACTATCAAAACTACCGGCTGTAATTCCTTGAATCGCCATAAATGATAAAAAGACTGTAAAACATATGCCCACAATCCATTTAAAAAGGGCACCAAAGAAGGCAACAAATTTATCTAAACGCGTTTGCGGAGCAAGATGAGCTATGACCGAAAAAGCTAAACTTATGACAAATAAAGGCATTACAACATATGTGAAAATTTGCATCATCACACTGGATAATACCGCCACTGCTGGTTGATATAACCCTGCACTAGTGGATGCTCCGCCTGCCACCATTAAGGTTAAAATTATCGGAAAAACCAAATCAACTTGTGTTTTTAAAGTATTCAATGTTGTTCCAACCATCTGAATTAAATCAGTAATGTTACCGACCACAATTACAACAATAGCCGCATAAGCGACAAAGAAAACTAAATGACTAATTCCATCGCTCTTAGCTGTTCCCATAAAACCACAAAGGATAGTAATTGCCACCACGAGTACTACCATTGGTAAAACTGCCATAATTACGTTACCGAGGATACCCCAAATTCCACCTAATACGTTCGGATATTGTTTAAAATATTCGCCTGATAAAATTTGTCCTAACACTGTCCAGAAATCAGTTCCACCAAAAACATTTAAATGGCTTAAATCACCAAAATCAAGTTGCGATAAAGTATCATTTACCGCTTGTGATAAATCTGTTCCATCCATTATGGTAACACCCCTAAAACAACGTCAACTAATGCTTGAATAATCGGGATGGCCAGCACCATAATTAAGACCTTACCACCCAAAATTACCATATCGGACACCGCTTTAGCACCTGCTTCCTGACAGATACTTGCAGCAATCTCACATAAATAGCCAATTCCTACTATTTTTAAAATACTGGCGAATAATTGAGTGGCTAAACCAGTTTGCGCTACAATACCGTTAATACTACCAATAACCTGTGTTAAGCCGGAAACAACCATTAAAAAAATTAAAATGGTTCCAACCAACCCAATAATTACCGCCAGTTCGGGTTTGACCTGCCGTAATAACAACACGCCCAGCGCACTAGCCACCGCAATTACAATCATCTTGGTCAGGTCCAAATAATTACCCCTTAATACAATGCAAATAAAGAACGAATTGAATTAAATAAATCACTAATCATCGATAAAACCATTACCAAGCACAATACTACAGCTGCTAATGACACAAAAGTTGCTATCTCTTCACGTCCCGCTTGTTTTAAGATTGTACAAACCACTGCTGCCAAAATGCCAATCGCCGCAATTTTAAAAATGATTTCTATATCCATAAAATTCCTCCTGCGATACCAATTATTATTAAAAGTTTTAAAACAATAGACGTTTTGGTTTGTAAATCACGTTTGGCTTGTTGTACTTGTTCACTTAATAAAATTCGTGTTGTCATAATTTTGTCCTGCTCAGTTTGCCGTCCTGTTCTGCCCAGTTGATATAAAAATTCAGCCAACATATTGTTTGCAACTAACTCTGCACATCGTGCACGGGTCAAATCAACTTTATCATTTAATAGTTTTAAATAATTAGTTAACGTTGTGAGACAATTACCATGACATATTGGTAAATAATCTGCCACCGCCTGCGGCAATGGTTGCAACGCGAAACCAATCGCTTGATGTAAATGATCACAAAAACCAACCCAATTTTCATAATCTCGTACTTTACACCATTGTTGCCGATAAATAGTACAGCCCAATACAACACAAGCCACAAACCAAGCACCTGCTAACCACCAATTCACAAACGCTGTAACCCCCGATTAAATACAGCAACTACTTCACCAGCCCGCTCGCCCATTCGTAAAACCACATAACGTTCAAACACACCTTGATTAATCAAAAGTCCTAAATCTGGTTTGGTACGCACTTCACCTAAATCAGCCGCGTGCACACTCGCAATCACAACCACACCACTACGTACGGCCCGTTGCAACATAGCCACGTCTTCAGCCGTTGCTATTTCATCAGTAATTATCACATCAGGCCGTAAACTACGTAGACCATTTTCAAAACCAAAACTTTTTGTTCCGCCAGTAATCACATCACAATTTTGTCCCACATCTAACTGGTTTTCGCCCTGATAACAGGCCGCTAATTCGCCTCTTTCGTCTAAAATTAAAGTGTTTAGCGACGGATATCTTTGGCTGATTTGCCAAGCCAAATCACGTAATAACGTTGTCTTTCCTGCTCCAGGTGGCGCAACAATTAAAGTAGATACAGGTCGTTGATCGGTAAAAAGATATGGCAAAAGCGCACAAGCACAATTTTTCACTTGATGAGGTACACGAATGCACAATGAACTGATGTGCTTAATCGCAACTACTTGTTCGCGATCCATCACCAATTCACCAGCAATACCAATTCTAATTCCACCACGAATAGTTATAAAACCTTTTACCATTTGATCTAAAACAGCATAAATTGCGTACTCAGCCGCCTTATGAATAATATTTTCTAAATCTTCATATGTGATATCAACAGTCGATAACGGAAAACTACGCCCCTCAATAAACGCAGTTACTGGAACATTGGTCCGTAACCGTAATTCATAAACTTGTGCTAGCGGTAAACTGTGTAATGCCTGTTTAATTTTATCTGGTAAAATTGCGCAAAGCGTATCCATACCAATGTTTATGCAATTAATCTTTAAATTCAACCCAAACACACGGCTCAACTACAGTAACATTTGGTTTTGTATGTAAAACTTCAGTTAACTCATTAACAAATGCTGATTGCTGATTAAGTGGGATTGCTACGCGCCACCGTACGACATTTTCATAATCAATTAACATTACTCGACCATATTGCACTATCAATTTACCTATGGCAGTTTGTTGCTCGTAACCACTTTCTAATGTCAACACACAACAATCACACCAACGAACCGGTTTTACAGATGACAATACTTGACTGGCCGCTTGTCCATACGCCCGCGCCAATCCACCAGTACCTAATTTAACTCCACCAAAATATCGTTCAACTACTACCACTACATTCGTTAATTGTGCCTTTTTAATTGCTTGCAAAATAGGCAATCCCGCAGTTCCTGCCGGCTCGCCATTGTCATTTGATTTTTGACCATCTTCTGTTACATACGCATAACAATGATGTGTCGCATCCGGCATCGCCACATTTTTAATAAATTTTTGTGCTTCATCACAAGACATTACCCGTGTCGCAAAAGCAATAAACTTTGATTTTTGTACCACCAAAGTCTGCTCCCATTTTCCCGCTGGCAAAGTCCATATCTCGTTCATTCAATCAAATTATAAGCACGATCGTATCAATGTTCAAGTTTTTTTCTGCAGTAAAAAACATCATTTAGCAGGTATTGCCTTACTATAAAATTCAAACTAGTTCAGATAATAACAATTATTAAAAAGCCATATAAAATTACGTAGGTTAAATTTGTGTTTGAATTGGTGGGCAATGTAGGGTTCGAACCCACGACTTTCTCCACGTGAAGGAGACACTCTCCCGCTGAGTTAATTGCCCGTATAAAATCAACATAACAAATATAATTTTAACTGACAAGTAATTATTAATCATCAATATCTTTTTCAGAATTATTTGTTCTTATTGTCTTAAATTTCTGCCTTAAATTTTCAGAAAAATCAACAAACAAATTGTCGCATAAAATCTGAATTGATAATTTATACTTACAAATATAATAATTAATGTATTAATAATATTTAAAATACTATTTATTCACCATAACAAATGTTTGGTACAAACAACCCATACAACCACTAATAATTAATCCGGCTAAAATATCAGTAAACCAGTGAACACCGCTTAAAAGGCGACCGATAACGCCTAAAACTGCAACCAATATCATTAATACTGTTAATACAATGCGCCAGGGTTTAGTTTTAAGATAATGCCAAACCTGCCAAATTAATAAAGGAATGATAGTCGCAAACAACATTACGTGGGAAGACGGATATGAGGCCTTTGCGACACCATCCACTAATTCTGGACGGTAATTAATTACCACAAATTCAAAGAATGCATAAAACGCTACCAAAATGGCACAAACGACATCAAAAACTAATAAATTTTGGTCAATACGCATTAAACTTTTACGGTGAAACGCTTGAACAATTTGCCACGCAACTATACCTAATACCAATAAAATTACTAAGTAACCCAACCAATCCGTAATATGTTCCCAAATAACATTTCTACCAAGCTTTTGCCAAACAAATTGATTCAAATGAGATAGTCCGACTTGATCAACATCAACCAAAGCAACCATCAAAGTAAACCCAACGAAAATCGTAAATAAAACAAGACTTAATATTAACCAGATTTTTTGTTTTTTTGAAAAATACATTACACAACCCCTATCTTACGCCACAGAAACTTTATCGGTTTCTATTGCTTTATTTTCCGGCTCACGATAGTGTAAATCGGGCTGATAAGCCACTACACCCTTTTGCGCAATTAATTCCGCTGCACGAACGTGTCCCATTTCGTATTGTTCTTGTGTGATACGATGCGTACGCAATAAATAGTTATCATAGTAATAATCACGCTGAGTTTGTCCAGCACCACTAGCGGCACTATCATTTTTAAATAGCACTCCAATCGTCATAAAGATGATTTTCACATCACCCCAAAACGTAATTTTTTGTTGGTATTCCAAATTCTTTTGAAAAATTGTTTCCCAAGTCGATTGACTACGTCCACCCGATACTTGATCCAAACCAGTCAAACCAGGACGCACACGATAACCGGGTAGTACGTCTTTATCATAAAAAATCATATCAGATACTAAACGCGGACGTGGACCAACAATACTCATATCACCACGCAAAATATTAAACAATTGCGGTAATTCATCTAAGCTTAAACGACGCAAAATTTTACCAAATTTAGTAATCCTTTGTGAGTCAGGTAACAGTGCACCACTGGCTCCACGTTTATCATTCATACTACGAAACTTATATAACTTAAAAATTTTACCATTTTTACCAGGACGTGCTTGTGCATAAATCACTTTACCACGAATAAAGATTTTCGAAAGAATTGCAATAATCAATAATAATGGCGACAAAAGTATTAATGCCAACAAAGACAACACCACGTCTAAAAACCTTTTCACAAAACGCTCATAAAAGGTGCGCCTTTGCTTTTGTTCCAAATTATCTCTCCTTTTGTTAACTATTGTTAGTTTACCACAATTTGTCAGATATATAAAACTAAAATTTATTTTTCGCCTGGTTCTACTTCATTGTTGATTAGTTTATTTTCACTAGTTTCTTTCTGTCCCAAGAAACTACCGGCTGTAATGATTAATATCAACTCAATGTAATCATATAAACATTGTTCAACCAATGTTTTCATTAAATATGGTGTTAACATAATCAAAATTGGTAGATAACGTAACAAACTTTTTAATTTTTTCCAATTAATTGATCCCAAGATGATTAGAGCATAAAAAATATAACCGACAATGCCGTGCTTCCAAAGTTCTTGAACCAGTAGATTATGTGATGACATTTGTCCAATTAATGGTCTTGAAATACCACGTCCTAACCACATAGTTTCATTTGATGACGACCAATCAATCAAATACAACTCGCGCAAATCATTACGCCCAGGATCAAAACGAATTTGGCCGCTCCAAACTGCTGCTTGCCAATCTTCTGACTGATTGTAAAAGTTATAATCAAGATTAACAGGATTGATTTTGACATTAAATGATTGCGTTTCTAATGGATAAACTTCTTCTTCAGCAACCCGTTTAATATAGATACGAGTGATATCGCTAAATATTCCACCAACTGAACATATAATAACTGATAAGATTCCAATCATCAACAATGCTTTTAGTTTACGTTTTACAAGATAAAACAACGCAAAAACAATCATACCCGCAAACACAGTAAAGATAAAAGCACGTGAAAGCGTTAAATAACCGAAAATAAACAACGGAATAAACGTTAACAATAATTCCCAAATTGAAATTTTATCTTTGTATTTTAAAGTTAAGATTGCGCATATTGCCAAAGTAATTAATCCGCTTAAAGTATTTTGATGAAAAGATAATCCCTGAAAACTTAATTCACCATAATTATAACCATGAAGTTGTATTTTTTCACTAAGCAATGGAGACACGTTTCTAAACAAAGCGAAAATACACGAAATAATAATTCCACCAACAAAAATACGAACAAGATAACGGAAATCAATCTGCTTACGTTCTTCAAAAACAATATATAAAATTACAAAGAAAAATACCATTGCAAAAAAATCTATCCAATAACATTCGTGGAAAGGTAAAACTACATAAATTAAAAACGACCCTATTGGTACCAAAGTTTTCCAGTTCAATTTATACTCACGCTTAACTACACGTACTAAATATAAAACAAACACCGTTGCAATCAAAAAACCGACAATCACGATGTCCAAAGTAAGTCCAAAAAGGCTCTGGTAATTAAATAACACATAAAAACAATTTAAATATAAAAGCAAACCAATCATTTTAACTTCTTTGTGTAATAAAAGGGCAAATATAACGATGTATCCAGCAACGATCCAAGCAAAAACTGGAAAGAAACACGCACAAAAGAGTAAAATCGTTAATACTGAATAACCGATTATTTCATAATACTTTTGCACAAATTTCCACAAATTTTTCATATCAAAATCACTTTACGCGTTTCTTAACGTACAAGGAAATCTACCACATAAGTTTAAGGTTAGCAATAATTTTCGCTATTCAATTTAATAAATTGGTGGGCAATACAGGGTTCGAACCTGTGGCTTTCCGCACGTCAAGCGGATACTCTCCCGCTGAGTTAATTGCCCAAACAAAACAATATACCACACCTTAATGTTTATTCCAAACCATTTCTATATTTTTTTAATCTAACCGCACAATTTTGCGGTAAAAATAAATTGGTGGAGATATGGGGACTTGAACCCCACGCCTCTTGCATGCCATGCAAGCGCTCTACCAAATGAGCTATACCCCCGCAGACTTTGTGAGTATAACATAAAAATCACCGTTTTGTCTAATTTTTTATGCTTTCATATGTTCGTTATCTAATTTACCAAAACGCTTACATTTGGATTTCTTTTCAACGTTTGGCGCAATATTAGTTTTAACTAAATCGAGACGCCCCTCTTCTTCACGTACTTTGTTATTTCTTGATTTTATATGGTTGATGCGACAATATTCTTGTTTGAATTTGTCTGGATCTTTTAATAATTTACGCATTTCAATCAAAAATTTTTTATACACATCATCTTCATAAAACATATTTTCTGGATTTTCTTCACTGTACTTTTTGGATAATCTTTTAATCGTATAATCCAAATATGTTTCAATGTTTTCTTCTGGCATCCTTTCGTGTGCGACAAAGAAACTGCGAATAAACACTATTTCAATTGACGTGTTACGATCAGCTGAAGAAATTAACTTACCATAAATTGATCTTGGAGCATCAGCCTTTGATGAACGGTGATCTTCAATAGCCTCACGAATAATTTTCATCTGTTGCTCATTAAAGAACAACTTCATATTTTGGTCATCAAAAAATAATTTTCCAGCAATCAAGTGATGATGTTCGTGATCTAAATGTTTTCCCAAATCGTGGTAAGCCGCCATCGCAAATATCATATCCTCATTTAGTTTTAAATTAAATGTTTGATTTAAAACGAAACATCTACGAATAACCTCTTTTATGTGGACAATGTTATGACCTAAATCGTTTTGCTGATACATCGGAAAAATTTTTTTCTCAATGTACTGCATTAATTTTCCATTTACCAAATCTAACCCAGTTGCTTGCTCTTGAGGTAAATTTTTAATTATTGCTAAACTTTCTTGAAAAAACTGACGAATATGTTCTGCACGACTTTTATCATATTGTAAATTTTCTTCATCGGATAATTCACAAAAATATTTACCATCCAATGTCTTACGAATTTGATCAAACGCATTAAATTTAGCTATACCAGCTTGTTTCTTTTTTGCAGTCATCACAAACGGATCTTCATTAAAAGAAGCACTGTTGATAATCTGACCATCAAAAACCAAGGCTACGCCATCAAAATAATGTGCCAAACTTTCGCCATCAGCACAAGTTTTTTCAATCAAACTACGCCAATATTCAACCATATCCGCATCAGATAATTCTTCTTCACCAAATGGCCTACGGATGTGTAAATTAGGTTGCAAATTTTCTGGTAATTTTTCAATACGCATTCCCATATCCCAACCAAAGGTTGGCATTCGACTAATCTTACTTCCTGCACGTGCCTTAATTATAGCATTTTCAACTGCCGTTACCCCATCCTCTTTAGCATTGATTTTTATTCCCAACTCTTTTGGCGTATGAACTACAATTCCTAAACCTTTAACAGCATTAATAATAAAATTAACTTTATGCTGATTGTTAGTTAAAAGTAAAACGTCCATTACAGTCTTTTCTTCCATACAATGGTATTATAGCATTAAAACATTGGTTAAAGAAATTAATTTTTTTCCATCCTTAATTTATGCTGATTTTTGTCGGTATTCAATTACATCATTATTACTATATTTTTCTGACATTTCGTACATAAAATCGTAGACTTGATCACGTAATATTTTTTGTGCTTCTTTAATTGTTTTAGTCGAATCTGGATAAAACGGCTCACTGACATAAACTGTCACATTCGCCTTTTTTATCTTTTTAAATAGTCCGGTAGGTTTTGAATATGCCGTAAAAAATGCGACAACCGGTGCACTAAGTTTAACCGGATAATAAAACGACGTATCTTTAAACGGTCTCACCCCAGTGTAATAAGGCCAAATATGGGCTTCGGGATAAATAGTAATGTTGTTTCCCTTTTGATGATAATAATCAATTGCTTTAACCATATTCCGCATTGTTGCTAAGTCATCAGGTACAGGTAATGCACCAAACCATTGCACTAAAACACGAATTCCCTTGATGGAAACCGCATCGGGATTAACTAAAATTCGATTAGTTTTCATACCGGACAATACATAAGGTGTATACGCATCAAAAAAGGCTGTATGGTTACCATATAAAAAACATCCACCTTTAATTTTACTTAACACCTTTTTGTTTTTAAATTTAACACCTAGAATTAAGGTTTCAATTAAATAAATTATTGGACGAATTAAAAAACAAGTTAAACCAGCAAAAAAACGCCAAAAAATATTTTTATGAATATACCGATATTTTGGATCAATTTTTCTAGTTTTAATCTTGGTACCAGCAAAATCATCATTTAGCGGATCGGAGTAATAAACGATTCTTTTCTCTTTCGCGCGCAAGTTCGTAAACCTCCTTCATCATTTTTTCCATTTGTGCCATACATTCATCTTGGTTAAAAACTCCAGACTCTTTTAAATATTTTTCTTCATAAACCAATCTCTCGTTTTCGTGTTCAATAAAATAATCAATAATTTTTGCTAAATCTTTAGCGTTACGACTCTTAAAAATACATTTATCATCAACAGCAAAACTTTTAGTAGCAGACAATTTTGATGAACTGACTATCACTAATTTACCACAGGCAATTGCCTCTAAACACGCAATTCCTTCTAATTCAATATCCGCTGGATGGACATACATATCCGAATAATTAATGACATTAACAATTTCATCTCGATCATATAGTTTAAAGATTGGTGTTAATTTTAACTTTTCAGCTAGTTTCTTATAGGCATTTTCCTTGGTACCCTGTCCAGCTAAAATTAATTGAATTTTGTCTTTGTATTTTGACAATGCCACCGCTTTCAATAATGTGTCTTGTGATTTTTCACGCGCATAGCGTCCTGTAGATAAAATCACAAACTTATCTTTTAGCGTTACGGGTTTTTCAACAACTTTTTTCTTTACCCTACCATTAACGCCATTAGAAATCACATAACAGTTGGTTCGTTTTTTTATATTTGCTTCAAAAGTTTGTTTAATAAATTCCGTTGGATAATGAATGGCATCTACATAACGATAAACTTTATTGTAAAAATGTTGATATACCAAATGATTTAATAATTGCAAACGATTCAATTTGATATATGCCGTAAAGTTTTCTGCCTGGCAATGGAAACCAGCTGTCATTGGAATGCCTTTTTTTCGCGCAATCTTAACCGCAGCTTTACCCAACGCAAAAGGTAACATAATATGCACCAAATCAACACCTTCCATTGCCTTTTCAATTACAGACTTTTCAGGTTTAGCCAAAGTTACACCAACTTTAGCCACATATTTATCCAGCAATTTTCCAAAACTTAAATTCTTAACAATAAAATAATTTTCCAGACCACGTTTATTTTGGTCGGCACACAAGATACGTACATCGTGTCCTTTGCTTTTTAAAGCACGAACTAAATTCATTGTAGCAATAGTTGTGCCATTGTTTTCTTCACCTAAAACATCGCATACTAATAAAATTCTCATTTTTTCCTCAGTAAAAGCCCAAATTGGGCAACCAAAATGTAACAAAAATAATTACTTTCTACAATCAAATTTTGTTTAGTTTAATGATAGTAAAAATAGTACTTTACTGATTTTTGGGCACAAAACCTTCAAAAATAATATTATCAGCATATCGCATAACACGTTGATATTCTTGCTGTGTTCTAACTGTCCAAGTTAAAACCGGCAATCGACCTAACTTATGAATATATGGCGATGGCAAAGCTCCAGCCTCGTACATAATAAAATCGGCAAGTTCGTCTTTTTTTGCAAACCACATTGATTTCAATAGCCATTTTTTTATAAAATTCATCTTTGTCCACTTAAACGATCCAGAAAGTTGTCCCCTTAAAACATATGGAGCACGTGCTTTAAAATAAGCTAAAACCTTTGGATTAAACGAAGCAATTGCGTATTTTCCTTGGTAATTTTGCAAAAGATCAATTACTTTTTGTTCCAACTCGCCAACTTTACCTTTGTTTTTAATTTCAATAATTATTGGTGTTTTTCCAGCTACCAAGTTTAAGACTTCCTCAAATGTCGGAATTTTTTCTTGTGAGTTTTTCAGTGTAAGAGTTTTTAAATCCGCTTTAGTCAATGATTTTAAAGCACCATCTTTTCCGGTCATTCGCGTTAATGTCTCATCGTGGAAAACAACCACTGTTCCATCAGCAATTAACTGTACATCTAATTCAATGTTGTAACCTTTATCCACCGCATTTTGAAATGCCGCCAATGAATTTTCCGGTATCCTTTCATTATGTAACCCACGGTGCGCTACCAACGTCTGCACTAACCAAGTTTTAAATAAGTCCATATTTTTCCCCCTGTTCAATTTAATTTTTCATTGGTGGAGATAACGGGACTTGAACCCACGACCTATACGTTGCGAACGTATTGCTCTACCAACTGAGCTATATCCCCGCACAAATTATTTTAGCACAACAACTTCGATAGTGTCCATCGTTAAATAAAAAACCAGCAAATGGTCAATGACCTTTGAAACTTGCGGAAAAAAATGACCTACATAAGTGGGTCATTTTATTTTGTAATTTTTTTTACTTTAGGCTCAATCCAAACACTTAAAATATTTTTATTTAGTTTTTGCATTTTTTTAATTACTCTTGATGCCTTATATATATCAGTGCTTAAATAAATGTTAGATGTTTTTGTAACTTCATAGCCCTTTACAGCAAGTGCGTTATCAGAAGTATTTTCAATCATCTTTAAGTAGTTCATATAAATTTCAGGACAATTATTTTGTAAAAGTGTTGGAATATCATTGAATACAACCTTATCGATTATATTGAATGCCCAGTAAGCAGTAACCTTGCCATTTGTTGTATTAACATAAATATGGTTAAACATATCAATATCAATAATTGCACCGTGGATTGTGCCATAACCGCCTATTTCTTTTATTTTATCTGCGATGCTTTTTTGGTAGGATGAAAATTTATCTAATGGTGTTTTTATATGGTTAATAATTCTATCCATATTTTGATAATAATATTCAACATC
>JAEEMI010000030.1 GCA_016283155.1 Clostridia bacterium | reverse complement strand
TTACTTTTGGGTGTAATCTTTTTGATGTACTCAGCATATTCCTGTTTGTTCATACTGCAATTATTGCCAAACTTAAGTAAACAATACGACCGGTTCGCCTTTTTTAATGGTAGTATCCACCACAGGAAATGATCCAGTAACCATTGACCCATCACCATCAACTTCAACAAATAATCCAGCTTTTAACAAAACTGCTGTAGCCTCTTCCACGGTTAAATCTTTAACTTTGGGAACATTAACCATTACCTCGCCAGTACCATTTTCATATTGCATATCAAACGGAAATTTCTTATAGGCCGCAATTTGCCGAAAAATTTCACCAACATAAGGTGCAGCCACAATACTACCATAATAAACTCCATTACTAGGTTCATCAACATACAAATAACAAGCATAACGTGGTACGCCTTGTATGGATAAATATCCTAAAAACGACGAAACATATTTTCCGGCAGCAATATGACCGTCGGCATACTTTTGTGCTGTTCCTGTTTTACCACCAATTTGATAACCTGGAACCGCAGCTTTTTTACCACTACCTTGACTAACAACCCCGTATAATAATTGACTTAAAGTCGTACTGGTCTGTTCAGAAATAATACGTTGTTTAACATTTGAATCTAATACAGTGTCACCGATTTGATTTACAAAACGTGGTGTGCGTAACACTCCATCGCCCACCAAAGCACTTACGGTCGCAATAAATTGGATTGGAGACACAGCAATTGCTTGCCCAAAACCAATGCGTGCTAAATCGACATCACGTACACGATCTTTGTTTAATAAAATTCCCGCGGGTTCACCATAGAAATCCACACCTGACTTAATACCAATGCCAAAGTTTTCTAGATAATGATAGTAACGTTCTACACCTAATCGTAAAGCCAAGTCCATAAACACACAGTTACACGAATTATTGACACCTTCTGCTAATGTCTGTGTACCGTGTCCTTTAGTTTTCCAACATTTAATTCGTTCACCTGCGATGGTACGACTACCACTACACACAAAATGGTCATCTAAACTGACAACACCTTCTTCCAACGCTGCCGCTAAAGTAATGATTTTAAAAGTTGATCCTGGCTCCAAAACATTGATAATTGGTGAATTTTTAATTTGTGTCAATAATTTAATAACATCATCACGCGGTTGTTCATTTAAATCATAATATGGTGCACTAGCGGAAGCTACGACACCGCCAGTCGTAATATCATAGACCAAAGCAGCTACTGTTTTAGCATTATGTTCAGTATAGGCCTTGGAAATTACATTTTGGACAATGTTTTGAATCCCCGCATCAAGATTTAATTGCAAACTTTTTCCAGCAACCGATGGAATATAATATTCCAAACCATCCTGAACCTTAACACCGCGCAAATCGCTTTCCGTAGCAATGCGTCCATCCATTCCGCGTAGTGTGGTATCATAATATGCTTCTAATCCCTCTTGTCCATAATTATCAACGCTAACAATTCCCAACACTTGTGCCCCAACCCCACCTAACGGATAAGTTCGTTGATAAGTTTGACTTAAATAAACACCATCTAAATTAGCAGCAATCAGTTGTAATGCTGTCGGTTTATCCACTTGCATTTTAATTAACCATTCACTTACCGTTGAACTTTGGGCTTTCTTGAGAATTGTTTCATAAGATAACCCCAAGATATTGGCGATTGTCCGTGCAGTACCCGCTTTATCTTTAACCGCAACTGGTCGTAAATAAACACTGTACGTCATTGTTGAAGTCGCCAAGACCAAACCGTTAGTGTCATAAATCGTACCACGCTCTGCCATTAATGGTAAATCGCGATACCACTGTTCCGCAGCTCGTACCTTTAAAACCTGACCAGTTAAAATTTGTAACCAGATTAAACGACCACTTAACACCATCACAATTGCCATTGCAACCGCAAAAAAAGCGGACAAACGCCGCTTTTCACTGGTTACTGTATAAAGTCGCATATTTATATCTATGATTAGTTTTAGTTAAATAGACGGCTTAATGAATGACAAAGCCAATCAAAAAACGAACTATCAACTGTTGTTTGATTGGGTTGACTATAAGTACTTTCATAACTAACCTCATAAGCAGTACTACTATTGGCACTGACATTTTTACGTGCCTTAGCCAAATTACGTTGTTCTTCGGATAATGATTTTTCTAATGCGGTCGTCTCTTGCGTTAAAGCATTAACTTCAGCTGACATTGTTACTAAATTAACAATGTTAACTACAAATAAGATTGTCATTAATAAGAAAATTGATGCCAAAATCGTAGCTGCCACAATGGTAGATTTTTTAAATTTAACCACATATTGGACACCTTCCTCTAATTTAGTATCTAAAGGACTTTCAACTACAGTTACACTTTTAGTTGTTTCTTCAACTGCCTCTTCTGGTGATGTTGCGGTTACAGAAGTAGCGGCTACCGCCGAAGATAAATATTCACTGCTATCAATATAGGGACGTACCACTTGCGGCTCATTAGTAGCAGGTACTTCATCAAAATTTTGATAAGGGCGTAAAGACGTAGTGTCGACAACTTGCGGACGCGTAACAGACATTGATTCAGGTTCGTGATAGCGCGCGAAAGTTTGATATTTAGTCGGTTCACTAACCGTACGAACTGATTGTTCAGGTGCAGGGGCGGTCATAACTGGAGTTACTTGCGGTTCACGGGCAAACAAAATCGCGGCTGCCTCTTCTTTGGCAGAAGTGATTCCCGGACTTTCAACTATTGTTGCCATTCCCCTCCTACAATTTACAAATCACGCGCAATTTTGCCGAAGCACTGCGCGGATTAGACTGGGCTTCTTTTATTGTCGGACAAATTGGCTTCTTTGTCAACAATTTTACGGTCGCATGATGCCCGCAAATACATTGCGGAATTTTAGGTGGACACAGACAATCAGTTGCCTCACGTTTAAAAGTTTGTTTCACAATTCGATCTTCTAAACTATGGAAACTAATGACTGCTAAACGACCATTTGGTTTCAACATTTGAATAGCACCATCTAAAAATTTTTGGATACTATCTAATTCCTGGTTGACCTCAATCCGTATAGCTTGAAAAGTGCGTTTGGCTGGATGTCCACCAGTTTTACCATAACCAGCAGGCACAGCGTTTTTGATTACATCAACCAAATGTCCCGTACTACGAATGGGACGTGCAGCAACAATTGCGGCGGCAATCCGGCGAGCATAACGTTCTTCTCCGTATTGCCAAATAATATCAGCTAAGCGTCCTTCTGGATAACCATTAACCACAGTATCAGCAGTTTTAGTTGCATCAGTATCCATTCTCATATCCAAAGGCGCATCTTGCGTATACGAAAAACCACGTTCTGGTGTATCAATTTGGTACGATGATACCCCGAAGTCAGCCAATATTGCATCAACACCATTAATTCCTAAACTTGGCAAAACATCAGCAATGTCGCAAAAATTACACTTAATCAAACGAATTTCAACATTTGGGACATCAGCCAAAACCTTGGCACTAAACTGCAAAGCGGTAGTATCCCGATCTAAACCAATCAGAGTACCACCGCTAATTCTCTTAACTATTTCCCGACTATGACCTGCACCACCTAAAGTAGCATCGACCACAATCATATTTTTTTTCAACTGTAATGCCTCTAGGCATTCAGATAACAAGACAGGAATATGCTTGAAGTTAAGATTGCCTGGATCAATAATCTCCCCACTTATCATCGACCCAAGCCCTCCTAATGCCTTAATTGTATACCTTACTGCGATATGACGCAACTTTTTTATAACTATCGGCGCGAATGTCTGTATCTAATGCTTCTAACAACTGTGCCGTGCGTTTATCTACCATTTTTGGCATTTCAACAAAAATTTTAACAATTAAATCACCAGTACCAACCGAACGTAATTTTTTGACACCTTTACCACGAATACGTCGTACGTCACCGTTTTGTGTATTGGGTGGTACTTCAAAATCCATAAAGCCACCGATTACTGGAATTCTAACTTTGGTTCCTAAAATTGCTTGCGTAAATGTGATTGGTAATTCCATATATAAATCAAAGTCTTCACGAATCAAAATTGGATGTTTAGCGACGTGCACACGAATTTGTAAATCACCAGAAATTCCTGCAGCGCCTTCTGCCATATTACCTTCACCATTAATGGTTAAAGTTTGTCCATCATCAATACCCGCTGGAATATTAATTTTAGATGTAACCTGTTTTTTGAAACTACCTTTACCACCACAGGATTTACATTTATCGGTAATAACTTTACCGGTACCGTGGCAAACCGGACAAGTTACCACATTCTCAATCACTGTAAAGCCACCTAAACGTTGTGTTTGTTTAACTTGCCCAGCACCGTGACAATATGAGCAAGTTTGTAAACTATTGTCATCTTTCGCCCCAGTACCGTGGCAATCTGGACAACGTTCGTTACGGTTGAAAATGATATTTTTTGTGGTACCATTACAACTTTCTTCAAAGGTTAAATCCATATCAATGATAATATCACTACCGCGGTTAGCACGTGCACGCGAACGACGTCCGCCAAACAGACCATCAATGCCTTGGTCAAAAATATTTTCAAAAATATCACCGAAACCACCAAAGCCACTGAAATCAAAGCCACCAAAACCACCAGCTCCGCCTGCACCACCGCCAAAGTGTGGACCGTCAGCTGAACCAAAACGGTCATAATTGGCTTTTTTCTGCGCGTCACTTAAAATTTCATAAGCTGCGTTAATTTCTTTGAATTTTTCTTCCGCTTCTTTATTATTTGGATTGGCGTCAGGATGGTACTTTTTCGCCAAACGGCGATATGCCGACTTTATTTCGTCGGCACTCGCTGTTTTACTGATTCCTAAAGCTTCGTATGGATTTGTCATTATTATTTATCTTGCGCTGCGCCAGAATCTGCGTTGGCTGCTCCTTCAGTATTTGCACCTTGATTTTGTTGGTACAATTTCATTACAACTGCTTGAGTTGCTTGGGTAAATTCACCCATTTTCTTTTTGATACTATCAACATCGTTATCATCTGCAATATCTTTCTTAAATTTTTCGGTGGCATCAGTTAAAACTTTTTTATCATCTTCACTGAGTTTTTCACCGTTTTCTCGAATTAACTTTTCAATACCCAAGATGGCACCATCAGCCATATTTTTTGTATCAACTAATTCTTTACGTTTTTGGTCTTCAGCAGCATTAGCTTCAGCTTCTTTAATTGCTTTTTCAATATCTTCCTTACTCATATTAGTGCTGCTGGTAATGGTAATTGATTGAGATTTATTAGTACCCAAATCTTTTGCCGAGACTGAAACGATACCGTTTGCATCAATATCAAAAGTAACTTCAATTTGTGGTACACCACGTGGTGCCGGTGGAATATCGGTCAACATAAAGCGTCCCAAAGTTTTGTTATCCGCTGCAAATTCACGTTCACCTTGCAAGACGTGAATGTCAACACCAGGTTGGTTATCAGCAGCCGTCGAGAAAATTTGGCTCTTTTTGGTTGGAATGGTTGTGTTACGTTCAATCAATTTGGTACAAACACCACCTAGGGTTTCAATACCTAAAGACAATGGTGTTACGTCTAATAACAAGACATCTTTCACATTACCGGTTAAAACACCACCTTGAATTGCAGCACCGATTGCCACACATTCATCGGGGTTAACACCTTTAAATGGTTCTTTACCAGTCTTTTGTTTCAATGCTGCCACAACGGCTGGAATACGGGTTGAACCACCGACCAAGATTACTTTTGCGATATCGCTGAATGTTAATTTTGCATCTTTCATACAAGCGTCAACGCATTTCATTGAACGGTCGATTAAGTCCTTGGTCATATCATCAAACTTGGCACGTGTTAAATCAAATTCCAAGTGTTTTGGACCATTCGCATCGGCAGTAATATATGCTTCACTAATGGTAGTTTTGGTCATACCGCTTAAATCAATCTTAGCTTTTTCAGCCGCTTGTTTTAAACGTTGTAATGCCATTTTGTCTTTACTTAAATCAATACCATTCTTGGCTTTAAAGTCTTCCACCAATAAATCAATAATACGTTGGTCAAAGTCATCACCACCCAAGTGTGTATCACCATTAGTAGCCAAAACCTCGAAGACACCATCTGCTAAATCCAAGATGGAAACATCGAACGTACCACCACCTAAATCGTAAACTAAAATCTTTTCATTTTTAGCACCATCTTTATCCAAACCATAAGCCAAAGCAGCTGCGGTTGGTTCGTTAATAATACGCATTACGTCTAAGCCAGCAATTTTGCCTGCATCCTTAGTTGCTTGACGTTGACTATCATTAAAGTAAGCTGGAACAGTAATTACCGCTTTACTTACTTTTGCGCCCAAATAAGCTTCAGCATCATTTTTTAATTTAGTTAAAATCATCGCAGAAATTTCTTGTGGAGTGTATTGTTTACCACCCATCTTTACTTTTTCCGCTGTACCCATTTTACGTTTAATTGAAATAATGGTATCTTCCGCATTAGAAACGGCTTGACGTTTTGCCACTTGTCCGACAATACGTTCTCCCGCTTTAGTTACGCCAACGACAGATGGTGTTGTACGACCACCTTCGCTGTTAGCAATGACCACTGGTTCACTGCCTTCAATAACTGAGACACAACTGTTAGTTGTTCCTAAGTCAATTCCAATAATTTTGTTTGTTGTTTGCATTTTTTTACTCCTTTTTATTTTTATTAATGATAATTAGTAATGTTTTCTTAATTTTTTATTTAACTGCTATGCTCCCGAAACCTTTACCATTGCTGGTCGCAATACGTGACCGTGGAAGGTAAAGCCCGCTTGCCATTCTTCAAGAATTTGATCAGGCGCAACCCCTTCAACTTTTTCCACAGCGGCAGCATTGTGCAGTTTAGGATCAAATGGTTGATCTTTGGTCACAATTCGTTCGATACCAAGTTTTTGGAATAGGTCGTCCAGTTTTTTGCGGATAATTTCAAATCCAGCCAAATCAACGGGATCAGCAATCTTTTTTCCTGCTTCCACTACTCCATCGAAAATTGGTAACAATAAATTAATTACATAGGTTTGACCATCCTGGAACGCAGCAGCTACAGCATTTTGATTACGACGTTTGTAGTTCTCAAATTCAGCTTTTTGATATTTTGCTAAATCTAAATTTGCCTTGGCTTTAGCTTCCAAATCAGCAATTAACTTTTCAGTTTCAGACAGTGTATCCTTTTCATCGACTGTCTCTACTTGAGCATTTTGTGATGCGGTCGTTTCCTTAGTTGAAGCAACGTTATTTTTTTCCTTCATCTTTACCTCCTGTTTGCTCGACTAATAAACGTTGTTCTTTGGTTTGAGATAACAACGCATACAAGGCAATGATTAATTGTTTATAATCAATGCGGTCTGGACCGACCAAGCCGATACTAGCAACGTTTTCACCACAGATGTTGTAATTAAACTTGACAATTGAACTATCTGCCAATAATTGATCGTCAATTTCTGCGCCAATAACCACTGTATCGTCAGCATCTAAAGCCTTACTCATTGTGGCATCGTCACTAACGGCTTTACTAATTTGGCGCACACGTTCAATATTGTTATACTCAGGAATTTCTAACAATTTAATGGTGTTTAAGTTGCGATCTATGTTAGTGTCAATAAACTTTTCCAATTGTTTACTAATACCTTGGCATAATTCATCAAAGAAAGACAAATCTTGTTTAATGGTATTGGCAATGGTTGACAAGTTTTCCAACATTTCACGTAATGTCATTCCGCGTACTTTAGTATTTAACGCAGCACTGGCATCTTCAGCTTGTTTATCCGTTAACGGGATGCTGGTATGCAAAGTACCGTTTAAACTACCCGCACTGGTCTTAATCAAAATCATTGTATCACCTTCAACTAAAGGAACTAACGTTACATTGACCACGTGCAAAGTCGCAAACTTGGTTTTTACCACAACTGGAAAATTGAACGCAGCGGAAATTTTTTCGGTTAAATCTTGCACGATTTTTGGTAAACTTTGTACCCTTTCTGATACCGTATTTGCCGCAAATGATAACTCGCCAGCTTTAATGTTCATTTCGCCTAAAATTTGGTTAACGTAAGCACGATAACCCATTGTAGTCGGAACACGTCCACCGCTAGTATGCACTTGGCGCAAGTAACCCATTTCTTCCAACGTCTTCAAGTCGTTACGAATTGTTGCTGATGATTTAGCGAAATCGCCGCGACTAGCCAATGCACCAGATGCAATCGGCGTCGCATTGCGAATGTATTCTTCTACACTCACCATTAACAAACTTTCTAACCTACTTGATAGTTTAGCCATTTGCTAGCACCCACCTCCTTGTACTGCTAATATTATATGCATTTTTTAGCATTGTCAACACTTTTTTGCTAACTTTTTTATTTTAATGGTTAATACAAGCCCCATTCGGCCAATTTTTCGAAACCACCGATTTGCTGTACATACTTACGTGCCACTTCCACAATTTCAGCATATGGTTTACCATCAACTACGACATCACCAATGGCACAAGACAATTCCACGGTTTTTCCAGTTTTTTGTGCTTGTAAGAAAGCGTAAATATTAATGCTAACATCGGCTTTAGATAAATCCTTACCGTGCAAACCACCACCAGTAACACTATGTCCGAGGTCACTACCTAATTTACGGTTTGTCGCGCCCGTATCAACATCAGTACCACCCGTCCAATTTCCTAATGGATTCACAATTGTTTCGTAACCAGCATCATCATATTTTTGTTTTAACATGATACTGTCAGCATTACTTTGACAAATTACCAATTTTTTACCGTCCAAAATATATTTACCATCATACGGATTTTTGGCGTAAATTTCACGCGCAATTTTTGATAAAGTTTTTTCTTCATCACTTAATGGAACACCTTTAAAAATTCCATTATCGCCACAACGTAATCCTTCACTCTGGTTCATTGCCAAGAATGGATCTTGTGGAACGACCTTTAAACGTACTTTTAATTCTCCTGCAATGCGACGAACAATTGCCTTAACATCTTTACGACGTAGTTCAACACTAGTTTCAGCAATAATTGTACAAAGTCCGTGACCGACCAAAACTTCAACCGCAATTCGTGGATCTTGATCTTGTTGATAAACTAAATCAACGATTGCACCAGCAATACAATCAGCAACTTTATCTGGATGAGCAGGATTAACTTTTTCAATCATTTGTAAATACCTCTTTTAATGTTTAGTTTTACTCTGTAAATTTCGGGAATTTGAAATAATTGGGTTATGGTCGGGGTGGCGGGAATTGAACCCACTGCCTCTTGCACCCGAAACAAGCGCGATACCGATTCGCTACACCCCGTGGTAATACCACCTTATCATAAATCAGTTGACGAAGCAATAACTTTATGAAAAACTGGGGTATTTTATTACTAAAATTTGGGGGAAACAAATGAAAAATTTAATAAAAATTTTGGTATTATGCCTAATTTGTGGCATCACAACTACAATTTTAACGGCTTGCGGACCAAAACTTGATGCCTTAATTAACCACGATTTTTTACAAGATCAAATCAACGACAGCACGGTCGAAACACCTGATAATACAGAAACACAACCAGAAGTAACTGTCTGTCAACATCAACACTGTGAATGGCACATTATCCAAAATGCTACTTGCACTACAGACGGTTCAAAAGCATACATTTGTTTAGATTGTAATACACAACTTAATACCGAAATCATTCCTGCTGCTCATCATTATGATGATGGAATCATCACTACTCCGGCATCCTGTCAACCTGGCGTGATGACTTATACCTGTATTGAATGTGGTGATACTTATACAAATCCAATTCCAGCCGTCGACGAACACCATTATGAAATAACAATTATAGAACCAAATTGTACAGAAGACGGTTATACACTGAAACAATGCAGCGTTTGTGGTGATAAACAAATCACAGACAAGCAAGCTGCCATCAGTCATCAAGAATCAGATGAACATCCACATCAATGCAAACATTGTGGCAAATTATTATTAACTACCCCATTAGAAGACTTAAATGATTCTGTTTGGTATTTCAATAACGGTGCAGGCAGCGGTTTAGAAATTCATTTTGGCACAAACAAATATTTGGGTTACCGTTACAAAACCAAAGAGGGTACTTATGCAAAAGAAGACACAGAAAAATATTTTGGTTCTTATCAAATTCTAGACTATCAAAACGGAGACGGCACAACTCGTTATGAAATTGAGTTAAAAGATGATTATCTGAAAGATCAAGATAATGCTGATTACATTTATGTCTTAAACTACGGCGAAAACGATAACTGTTATTATTTACATTTTGATGGCAATTTCTTTAACAGTAAAAATTATAAGGATATCACTTTAAATTTTATTGGATACGAGTTATAATATGATGATGAATTTAAAACAGATTTTGGAACAACGTTTACAACAGATTGAACCAACTGCGACTATCTCGGTTAGTGAAAAAGCTGATTTTCAATGTAACACGGCTTTTATGCTAGCAAAACAACAACATTGCAACCCCGCTGAAATTGCTAGCCAAATTGCTGAAAAATGGAACCAGCAAGCGAGAGATATTGCGGTTGCCAGCACAGTGGGCGGATTTATCAATTTCCAAATTACCAACCAACAGTTAAGTAAAATTGCCCAAGACGTTACCCAAAATCACCGATTACCTTTGGCAGAGCAAAAACCACGCACTATATTTTTTGATTATGGTGGCGCAAACATCGCTAAAGAATTACACATCGGACATTTACGTTCCCCCATTATTGGTGAAGCTTTGAAACGTGTTTTCCAAGCCTTCGGACATAAAACAATTGCTGGAGTATATTTAGGTGACTGGGGCTTACAAATGGGTCTAGTCATTGCTTCCATTATTGAACAAGGCATTAACGTTCACGACGTAACGTTAGCGATGTTAGGTGAAATTTACCCTGCAGCTTCTAAACGTAAAAACGTTGACAAAGAATTTTACGAACGTGCCGCCATGGTAACGGCTAAATTACAAAATTTTGAAGAACCATATTACAGTATGTGGAAAGTACTACGAGTTTTATCGGTCGACCAAATTCAAAAAAATTACGACAAGCTAAATTGTACTTTTGATCTTTATGACGGCGAAAGTACCTACCAACCCAATGTAAAAAAAGTTATTGAATTATTGCAAAACCAGGGGTTAATTGAAAAATCACAAGGTGCATTAATTGTTAATGTCGCCCAACCGGATGATCAAAAACCAATGCCACCAGTAATTGTTCAAAAACAGAACGGCGGTGATCTATACGCTACCTCTGATCTTTCAGCAATTTATACTCGTACTCAACAATATCACCCTGACCAATTTGTTTATATTACTGATGCTCGTCAAAAATTACACTTTGAACAAATCTTCCGCGTAGCACGAATGGCTAACTTAGTTCCTGCTACCACTACACTAACCCATATTGCCTATGGCACAATTAACGGAAAAGATGGTAAGCCATTCAAAACCCGTGAAGGTGGCACAATAAAATTAGAAGACATTATGGACACAGTTGCTAATGCTACCACTGAATTTGCGGTGGGACTTTCAGCCATTAAATTCGCCGATTTAATCAATCAAGTACATAAAGATTACATTTTTGATTTACAAAAATGCGTTTCCTTTGAAGGCAAGACTGGGCCTTACATCTTGTATACCATTGTTCGTATCAATGCCATTTTTAATAAAGCTGGTACCTTCCAATGTAACTTTGCTAATTTAACGCAATATATCGACGATTCAATCCGCAAAGTGATTATTAATGTAATTAAATTAGCCGAAGCTTATAATGTTGCATTAAATACTTTGTCGTTAAATGCCATTACCGATGCCATTTACAATTTAGCTAACAGTTTCACCGTCTTTTACACTGACCACAATATGATTCACGAAACCGACAACGCAAAACGTGAATTATATCTTTCAATCGCGCAACTAACAAAAACAGCCCTAGAAATCGGGCTGCATACTTTAGCAATTGATACTGTAGACAAAATGTAATTAAAAGAATTTCTTTAATTCATTATCATAAGTTGTAATTGCGTGTTGATTACGATATTCATTGATTTTACTTGTACGATAGGCGCTATAATCACGTGGATAATAATATGCATCAACGATGGTATCAAACAATGTACGTTTACCATAAGAAGTCAAAGTAGCAAATAAAGTATCCGCATAATCAGTTTCCAATAAACTAATGGATGATTGTTCCAATCCTTTTACGCCAGTAAAAATAAAATCACTAACATCACGAGTATACATAATAATGTGTGCGCCATATTCAGACCAAACTAAACCGGAAATTTCACCTTTAATTCCCTCATCAAACAATGCCAAACTGGCTTCGGTAAATGATTCCACCATCGTGTTGTTATCTTTATTACTACTCATTAAATATTCAGTTTTAGGTTTAGAATTTGAATCAAGTTGTTCCAGATTTTGCATACCTGGATCGGTATTATATTTATTAATGAATTCACGGAAAATTTGATATTTTTCTTGTAAATTGTCGGCTTTGTCCAAAGCAGTTTGTAATTCAATTAATACGTCATAAGCGGAAACACCATTACTCTGCGTTTCGGCGTAAATACTATCGAGATTATTTTGATATGAAGGATTTTGCTCTGCTTCTTCTTGAATTTGCTTTACAGTATCTTTTTGTTCATCGGTAAAACCAATTAAAATGTGACTGACCGTAAATAAATTATTAGCAACATCTTGTGGAATGTAATAAACATCGGCCAAACCTGAAGACATTAAAGTTGATTCTAAACTACTATCAGGGAAAAGTTGTTGTTGCTTAATTGCATTACCAACGTTACTCTTATAATAATTAATTGCTTTTTCCGCGATGTTTGTCGCTACTATTCTTCCACAACCATAATAAGCCGGAACATTGCCAGCGGTTTCTCGATTAGCATTAACTGCATCACACCAATCTGCAAAGTTGCGACCGCGGTTTAAATAAGCATCCCACGCAACAACTGCATCATTGCCAGACAAATCAGTAAAGCCCAAATTATAAGCAGTACTAATTCGTTCTCCTAAAATTGAAGTTTTATTCGAATTTACCATACGGTCGATTTCACGATTCAAGACTGCACGATCATCTTGTGATAAATATCGGAAATAATCATTTTCAGGCATTAAATAATCGCGTTCGGGTGCCTGCAATTTAGTAAACCCTGATTCTAACGATTTTAAATTACGTACAATTTGCGAAATTGCATCTCGGATATTTTTTGTCGAAGCAACACCGATTGTTGCTGGCACATAATATTGATAATCTTTCAAAGACAACATTCCGTTACCGTCTTCATCAGCATAACTTGATAAATCCATTGTATAGATTCGCTCACCATTTTCGTAACCAACTAAAATACTTGGCTTGTATGGTTGATCAACATCCGCTGTTTCAGTTTGATCTTCATCGGTTTGATTGTCAGTATCTTGTTTATCTTCAAGATTCAACGCTTCGTAAACCGCAGAGCGGATTGAACTATCTAAAGATTGATAAGCCCGTTTTAATGCTAAAGCTTCTTCCACTTCACGAATAGCACCAAAACGTTCTACCGATATTTTTTCCAAAATCTTATTGTTTAATAATGCATCGGCGATGTAGTCCAATAACTTCTCGGTCGAATCATAGTATTGAGCATATTGATAACCCCACTCCAAATAACCATAATACAATTCACGACGAGAAACGGATAAATCATCATTGGCTGCGGTTTTAACCATTATGTCAGCACTATATTTTTTATCCAAATTTACCGTAAACAAAGAACAGGCGGAGAAACTAATTGTTACCACCAAAATTAACGCAAACGTTGCTATCCTTGTCCAAACTTTACGCATAAACATTTTATATTATAAACCAAAACCTTTAAAAATTACAATGGAAATTTTAGCCGTAGATTACATCTGTCTTTCATCAATTACTGCTTTTGTGATTTCCTTACGATAATCTTCAATTTTATGTTGATTGTATTGATCTCGCATAGCATAATTTTGCAAATCATTTTCTACAAATTGATTAATTTCCGCCATAACTACATCTACCGTAGTTTTGTTATTCGTTAATTCACTGAGTATTTGTTTAAAACAAATTCCATTAACAAAACGATTGCTCATATCATCAATAGTTTCATTATTAATACCCCTGTTCCGTATATGAAAGATATCCTTTGCCATTTCGCGTCTGGCTTGTTGTTCATCTAACGATGCTGCATATTCCAACGCCTTGAATTCATTTAAGGCATTAATCAAATTTTGGTTAGCAGAATTATTTTTGTTTGCTTCAATAAAAGATTTAACTATTGCATTGTTTTTATTTTGATCTTCCGCAAGAATATGATTTTCTAACATATTATAGTATTTAACATTGTTAAAATCAGAATTCTCCGGCTTTGGCAACTTATTAGCCAAAACATCTTCAGCAGTTTCAATACGTTGTTGTAAGTATTTCATCTGGCTTTCTAATGCTGTTTGTTGATTATCAACAAGACCAACATTTAATAATGAAATTTTATGTAAATTAATGCGGTCAGATAGTAATCGTGCTTGAGTTTCATTGTAGAATTCACCGGCAACATTCAATTTACCGTTGGCTCTGTATTCTTTCATCGCTGGCTGATAATCAGTTTGCCAAACTTCTTTTTTATCTTTCTCATTTTCGTCGACTTTAACCGCTGTATCTTGT
>JAEEMI010000029.1 GCA_016283155.1 Clostridia bacterium | reverse complement strand
TTCAATGAAATAGTACTTCGTTGGATGATTTTGTCGTTTATACGATTATTCGAAAGGAAAATTACACATGAAAAAGACAAAAATTTTAGTTCCTGCCTTAGCTGTCTTAGCATTAGGCATGGCCGCCTCCGTTACAGGCACAGTCGCATGGTTTGCTGCTAACAACGTCGTTAACGCAAACGGCATGCTCGTCAGATCCACCACACCATCATCCTTAGTTATTGGTAAGACAATCGGCGCAGATGGTATTGGTAAAGCAACTTCTATTAATTTCGAAACACCCAGTGGAGATGATTTACCATCTACTAACGTTTTAGCTCCAGCATCTCACTTTGATGGTGGTGAACACGCTGAAAATGGCACATTATACTCTGTTACAAATGGTAACGATGTTGATCCAACAACTGGTTTAGCAATGGCATTTGGTGATGGAACATATGGCACTGATGCTTTCAACAACAACACACACGCATCAGGTGCTGATGGCTATCGTGATTTAACATATACAGCCGCAGTCGCAGATGGTTCTAGAAGAAACTATGTTGACTACGTTTGTTACATCGCTTCTGCTGGTGGTAGCGCAATTACACTTGGCACAGGCGGCTTCTTACAAGTAGCAGTCTCTTGGACTGGCGTTACTCAAACAACCAATGCTGCAACCGTTGACTTCTGGGTCAAGGCTGATGCTAAATCCACAGACACCGAAACACTTGGTACATATAAAGGTTGTTTAAATGCAACTGGCGTTTTAGCAAGTTCCGACCACGCTGGTGCTCCTATTGCTAATGATGCTGACTACACTCCTAATAGAGCCGCAGGCGAAGGTGTCACATATGTTACATTAATGTCTCCATCAGATACAAACCACACAATCCCAACAAACGCTGCTGACTTAGCTATTAGAGTCACAATGAGAGTTTACATTGATGGTGCTTTACTCGAAAACAAAGGCAAAGCATACGTCACAACAAACGATGTCAGCACTGCTGAATTAGGCATTGCTACAACATTCACTGTTGATCGTGGAACAAACTAATCATTAACTATTAATAATTAGTATTTTTAAGCGAAATAAAAGGGTGGTGTTGCCAAAAGGCAATATCACCTTTTTTCATTTTGAATCAATAGATTAAGACAGATAAGCGTATCAACTTTCAAATAACGATAAAGATCCCTTTGGAATTTTTGAAAGTAATATTCATAGTTTTATTTAAAAAACGGAGAGTGTAAACACTCTCTATTTTTATATATCCGTTTTATAACCCACAAAAAGAACAAAAAACTTTTAATATATTTTTTAAAAGATTATTATTGTTATAGTAGGTGAAAATTATGAGTCCAAAAGCGAAAAAGATACTAATGTTCACAGGTATAGGCATTGATGTCGCCCTTACTTTATTTTTGTTCGTAATCGCTATCATTATGATCATTACTATGCCAGGGAATCGTATAACAATGGCTGAGGCTGTCGAAAAAAATGGTCCATTTATCGGATATTTGCAACAACATCCAACAGTTTACTTTTGGTCATGCGTTTTCCCATTAATTCTTTTATTAATTGCTAATCTTGTTATTCTTGTATTATTTGTACGTGCACTTGCCAAGAAAAAGCAAATGGCAGTTGAAGATCTTAGCGAAGAACAAAAGGCCGCATTACGTGCTGAACTATTAAAAGAGCTTCAAGCAGAGCAATCTGAAAGCAAAGAACCTGAAGATAAGTAAAACTATTATTGATATCAAAAACGTCGCTCAGTGCGGCGTTTTTTAATACCCTTGTTTACAACATTAGTGTTGACAGTTATATCTTTTTCTCTTATATTTGATTTTGTAAAAAGCAAAACCACAGCGATGTGGCGACGCAAAACTATAGGGTCTTATAAAATATAAGGGGTAAGACAGCCAGTTGCCTTGTGGAGTTAAGACAATCCACCCATTGTAAGATGATAGGCAATGGCTTTTTGTTTTAATTCCTTGGGACACATATTAATTTAAAAAGCACTATTACTGTTTTTTTATGGTCGATCTTCATTACATACATAAACGTAAAGCGAGAAGGATCATAGCAGCAATTGCTGGTGCATGTGTGGCAATTATGCTCATTTTAATGGCTATTGCCCTTTTAGGTCAAAGAGCCGCTCCATTGACTGTTACTTTAACTAATAGTGGAGCTTCTCTGGCTTTATCAACCTCATTGAACGATGACAGCAATGCTGTATATTTAGTTGCGGATGCTGTTCCTTCATATAATGAATATGATGAACAACAGCTTATTTTGGAAAATAATGAATTAGAAGTAGATGACGAAAACACTTATTCTCGTCTTACTTTAAATGAACAATCTACCTTATTTTTCAAATATACATTCTATGTAACTAATAAAGGATCTAGTTCAGCAGATTACGATCTAGGTCTTACTATGAGCCAACATTCTCTTCAAGCTTCCAACCGTTTTGGTTTGGATTCTGTTTTGCGTGTGCGTTTTTATGAAAATAGAAATTTAGACGAGCACCATTACGTTACGTATGCGAAGAAGAGCAAAACCCCACATACTGATGAAGAAGGC
>JAEEMI010000028.1 GCA_016283155.1 Clostridia bacterium | reverse complement strand
TTGATTATATGCTGTTTGATATGCTGACAAATCGGTTTTGGCAAATGCATCCAAAATACTCAAATGATTTTTCGGCTCCAATAACTTTTCTGTATCGTGCTGTCCGTGAATATCAATTAAGTTACTCGCTACTTCGCGTAAACCCTTAATGGTCATCGGTTCATCATTGACACGAATTTCACTCTTGCCGTTCGCGTGTAAAGTGCGGACAATAATAGTGTCATCAAAAACTGCAGTTACGCGCGCAAACTCTGCACCGTGACGAATCGCGTTAACTGATAATTTGTCACCAAAGATAAAGTTCAAACTGCCAATAATAATGGATTTACCCGCACCAGTTTCCCCGGTTAAAACATTGAAATGTGTGCCGAAATTAATTTCCACCGCAGGAATTAAAGCTAAATTTTGAATCCGTAACGTATTCAGCATTACTCCTCCATAATTTTTTCGACGTCGTCAATCACTTCGTAAACCTTACCTTCAGCCTGGTCCAATTCTTTCAAAACAGTTTTAACTAATTGCGCACCATTAATAAAGGTATCCAAAGCCTGATCAATGCGCTTTTCCGCTTGAATACTTTGTGTTAACTTTTCTAATTCCGCAATTGTTTTATTCATCGACTGTCACTCCTATTCTACCATCATTGAAGCAAATTTGCAATTTGTCTTTGGGATTAAGTTCCTTAATGCTTTTAACTACTTTTCCGTCTTTAGCAACCGCCACAAAATCTTTTGGGAATAAATTCATAAAACCCAAAGCCTGCGTACGAATTTGTTCCAAACGAGAGGTAATGGCAAATTTCATTTGCGACCATAAACGCAAGACCACATCTTTTTGCGAAACCAATTCTGGAATTACCATTTCCGCCGCTGCGGACGGTGTTGGTGCACGTAAATCGGCTACGTAATCCACCAAGGTAAAATCTGTTTCGTGTCCCACCGCGGCAACAATGGGTAATTCACTCCCCGCCACAGTTCGTGCCACACTTTCCGTATTAAAACAAGACAAATCTTCATTCGATCCGCCCCCGCGCGCAACAATAATTAAATCAACATTTTTCGTACGATTAAAATATTCAATCCCCGCACAAATCTCACGTGCCGCACTTTCTCCCTGCACCGCGGCCGGATACAAAACGATATCCACCGTCGGATTACGACGTTGAGTTACTGTCATAATATCGTGGATGACAGCACCGTAACGCGAACTTACCACACCAATCCGTTTAACTTTGGCTGGCATAGTTTTCTTTTTATCAAACAAACCTTCTCGTTTTAATTTTTCGGTTAATGCCTTGAGCTGTTCCAATAATTCGCCCGCCCCAGTTTTCACCAAAGCATGTACATTAAAATTAATTTTACCGGCCTTTTGCCAATAATCAACCGAACCACGTAAAGTAACTTGATCGCCATCTTTTACAGCACAACGACTTTTTTCCCAACATACACAGGGGATTGATGCATCCTGATCACGTAACGTAAACCAAACACCACTGCCGCGTACCGAAACACCTGATACTTCCCCGTTTAACAAAACGTTGTGCAACATTTCTTCGGCAACAAATACTGATTTAATGTAATTATTTAACTGAGTTACTGATAACTCCATCTTACTCCGCCAATTGTGCTAAAACACCATTCACGAATGGACCACTTTGGGCTTCGCCATATTTTTTTGCTAAATTAACCGCTTCGTTAATAATTACCGGTGCTGGCACAGTACCCAAACGAATTTCGGTAGCACCTAAACGTAAAGCCGCCAAATCGGTTTGTCGTAAACGGTCCAAAGTCCATTTTTTAAGATGAACCGTAATTTGTTCATCAATTGCGTTTTGTTCTGCGGTAAATTTCTCCAAAATTTGCGTAATGTACTGTTGCTCAGGTGCGGGTGCCGTTTTACCGTCTAAGGCTAATTCCCAAGCCGCCCCGTCCAAAACGGTATGTTGACCCAAAGCAAAAATCAAACGGAACGCAACTTCACGCGATTCACTTCTGCTTAGTGCTTGCCCCATACTTTGCACCTCGCACATAGATATTAACTTTATCAATTTTATCGTTAGTAAATTGAGTTGCTGTATTCAACACTGCTTCTTGCACACGGTAAGCCACATCCGGCACAGAATCACCAGTTGAGACAATTAATTCAATATCAACAATCAAATGATTACTATCTTTACAAGGTTTAATTTTAATCTCACCGACTTCGGCAACACCACGCACGTCTTTAACCGATAAAGCCAACGATTGCGGTAAAAGGTCTTTGGCAAAACGCGTTTGTCCCAAATATTCGCCGTTTTCAACGTGTACAATTGTTTCCATTATTTATAGTTTAATATATTTTGCCAACGTGTCAATGGTTTGTTCCAACGTTAAATTACTACTATCAACATAGATAGCATCTGGCGCTTGACGTAATGGTGCAATTTTGCGATTGATATCTTGCTCATCGCGTTGTTTAACCTGTTGCATTACTTCCAACAAAGATAAATGTTCGCCTTTGGCATCCAAATCCGCTTTGCGACGTTGCGCACGAACTTCTAACGAAGCAGTCAAGTAAAATTTATAATCCGCATTCGGCAAAACCACTGTTCCGATATCACGACCTTCCAAAATGTAGTTTCCCTGGGAAGCCACGACAGCAATTTGATGATTAACATAATCACGCACACCAGCATAAGCTGCCACTGTTGGTACAGCCAAACTAACACGATTATCACGAATACGGCCCGTTACATCTTGTCCTTGCGTGAATACACGCACATCGTGATTTTCTGCCATATATAAGCGCAAATTAATTTTATTCAAATTCATTAAAATTAATTTTTCATCTTGCAAATCGATGTTATTTTCTAACAAGAACAATGTTACAGCACGGTACGCTGCTCCAGTATCCAAAGCTGGAATCCCTAACTTTTTGGATAATCCTTTTGTTACAGCCCCTTTGCCACTGGCAACTGGTCCATCAATCGCAATATTAATACTCATAATTTAATCCCCGCTTTTTGTAAAGTATCCAAAGCTTCACCTTTTAATAAATCCAATTTTAATGGCGTTATTGTAATGTATCCCTGTTTTAACCAGTATAAATCACCCTTTTGTTCGTAAGCATCCAAACTATATTCGCGTAATGGATTTTTCATCCAAGCAAAAGTTGAACCAAATGGGTTAACTTCAATTTCATATTCGTTATCCAACAAACCATCAGTTAAATGCGTTGGCATCAAACGTTTTGGCTTAATTTTTTCTGGGAAATTAACATTTAGTAAACCAAAATCAGGAATTTTGCTGGCTAAAAATTCTAATTTACGACGTACAAATTTAGCCACGGCACGATAATCACGCTCTTTCTTTTCATTTTTAATGACCGCACTCAGTGCCATACTTTTCACACCTTGAATGGCACCTTCCACCGCAGCTGATACCACCCCGCTGGTGTAAATCATATTCCCGTGATTGTTCACAAAATCAATACCCGAGATAATTAAATCAGGTTTATCTAACAACAATTTATCCAAAGCTAGTGCAACACAGTCACAAGGCGTACCATCAACTGACCACATTTTAATGTTATCTAATACATACCACTGTTGAGCGTGCAATGGACGTTGGTCAACAGTTAAAGAATGTCCAGCTCCCACTTGTTTAGTCAAGGGACCAACAATACATACACGGTGATCTTTGCATAATTCTTTAGCCAAAGCTACAATACCTGGGTGGAAACAACCTGCTTCATTAGTAATCAAAATTTTCATTTACCAATCTCCTTTTGCATTTCGGCTAATGCGGCAGTATCCGTACAGTTATAAGTTAATGGTGCCATAATGATGTAATTCTTTTTAAAATAAGACATTCCTGCGGTCGGCGAAATTTCTGTTTTTGCAGCACTATCACGTTCCACAAGTTGTGCCCAATAATAAATGTTACCTTTACAATCCACCTTTTCTAAATAACGTGTCATCTTGGTTAAATTGTCCATTGAAGAAATACCAACACCTTGATAATCATCATATTTCTTTACAATAGGAATAGTAATATTTAAGAAAGTATCAGTTGGTAATTTGGCTTTCGCAAATTTTTCCACATTCTTGGCAACAAACTGTGCTACTGGTAATAATTCGGCTTCACTGTGTCCCCCAATCTGCATCGGCACACCAACTGAAATTGCGGGTACATTACTAAAAGATGCTTGCATTGCCATACCAATATTTGAAGAACAGAAAACATCAGTTCCTAACGAAATACCATTACTGATACCACAAATTACTAAATGCGGCTTACGGTGACGCATAATGTTACCTAACATTACTGAAATCATATCGGCTGGTGTTCCTTGGAATTTATAAGCAGGGATGCGCGTACCGTTTAAAGTATAATTGGAAATTTGCTTAAACTTAATAGGAAAACCACTATAAGAAAAAGCGTTTCCCTTTTGACGACTGGGACCTTCCAAAGAACAAACTGTCACGGAATGTTTTTTGGCTAATTCGCTTGCCAAAACCCTTAGTTCCGGTGATTCCAAATTTCTTACATTTGCAATTAGGATATTCATCATCTTTATGATATACTTTTTTTAGATGCGCGTAAACAAATATCTTGCTTTATGTGGACTGGGTAGTCGTCGCCACGTAGAATCGCTGGTAACAGCAGGTCGTGTGCGTTTAAACGGAGTCGTTATTACAGATCTGGCAACTTTAATTCCCGACGATGCCACAGTAACTGTCGACAATCGACCAGTTAAACCAGCGGTTGATAAAGTCTACATTCTATTAAATAAACCAAGCGGTGTGGTTTCTACAACTTATGATCCACAGGGGCGACCGACAGTAATGGGCGTAATTCGGGGCAATCCCAAACAATATGCAACTTTACTCAATTCGGTACGGTTGTATCCAGTCGGCCGTTTAGATTACCATACTTGCGGATTATTATTATTAACCAATGATGGTGCTTTAACTAAGCAATTAACCCACCCGTCAACCCACGTCAACAAAACTTACCACGCCACCGTTAACCGTCCTGTGACTAAAGCAGAACTGGAAACACTATCAAATGGTGTTAGCATTGACGGTGTAAAGACTGCTCCAGCATCATTTACCTATATCAAACACAACCGTACACAAATTGAAGTTATCATTCACGAAGGACGCAATCGCCAAATTCGTAAAATGTTTGAAACTTTGGGAATTCAAGTGACACACTTAATTCGTTTACAGGAAGGTAAATTAACTTTGGGTAATTTGGCAGTCGGTGATTGGAAATTTGTACGCAAAAGCCAAATTATTTAGTGCCGAAATAAAACACGACGAAACATTTCAGCTGGTAACATTGATAAAGCTAATATTCCCGCAAATGTGATGTAACCAAAATTGACTGGCACAGTACGGAAAACGCCGCCACCAAAAGCAATAATTAAAAATTGTGAAACAATGATAGTGGTCATAATAATGACAAACGCTTTATTTTTGAATAAACCACGAAATAAATTAATACCATTAGCGCGAGCATTAAAAGCATTACAAACATTAAGAAACATAAAAAAAGTAAAGAAAACGGTAACAAAAACTTGTTGATTACTAACAATCTTCTGAATATACGGCGCAAGTAAAAACCATAAACAAATCAAACTACCAAAAACACTTCCCCAAATAATCTTACTCCACATCGCTGGTGTAATTAAACTTTCATCTCGCCGTTTTGGTGATTGCCGCATTTCATACATTGATGGCTTTTCACCACCAAAAGCCAAGCCAGCTAAAGTATCCATTACCAAATTAATCCAAAGCATTTGGATAACTGTGATTGGCGCTGCAATCCCAAACAAAGGAGCAATGATACAGATTGTCATTGCAATAAAATTAATGGTTAATTTGAAAATTAAAAACTTACGAATACTTTCAAACAAAGTACGACCAAAAGCAACAGCCTTAGTAATTGATTTAATATTATCATCCATAATGACAATATCACCTGCCGCTTTTGCTACTTCTGTTCCGCTACCCATGGCAAAACCTAGTTCTGCCCGTTTTAAGGCAGGAGCATCATTAACACCATCCCCAGTCATACCAACCACTAAATTTAAAGTTTGTGCCACACGGACCAACCGACTTTTGTCTTGTGGATAAGCACGTGCCACTACCCGTAGTTTTGGTAACAGTTGTGCTAGAGATTGATCGTCCAACCGGTTCAATTCATCACTAGTTAAAACCAAGCCATCATTATCCAAAATACCAACCTCACGGGCAACTGTTACTGCTGTATCGCGTGCATCCCCCGTCACTAAAACAACTTGAATTTGAGCAGTATGTAAAGTTTCAATACTTGTATGAGCTTCCGGACGTACTAAATCCCGAATCACAATAAACCCCAACAAAACATTACCCTGTGTAACACAAATTACACGCATCGCTTGTTGGTTTAAACTCGTAACTTTCTGCATTAAATGTGCTCGTTCCGAAAGATTTAACTGACAACGTGGTAATAGAACTTCTGCCGCACCTTTATAATAAGTATCACCTTGGACGGTAGTAGTTGCCATATACTTTGTCGCCGATGAAAATGGTTCGACACTTTGCTTATTAACTTTAGGAACAATACCGTTTAACAATTGACTACCAAATTCTGCTAAAACACGATCGGTAATATTTCCACCAATGAAACCTTGTGCCGTTGGTTCGGCTTCATTATTCACCACCAAAGCCGTACCTAATAGCTGACTAAAACCACCTAATTGGGTTTGAAAGTCTTCTGTCACATATTGACCATTCGGCAATAATACTCCGCATACCGCCAATTTACCTTGTGTGATTGTCCCGGTTTTATCGGTGAATAAGATGTTCAAACTACCTGCTGTTTCCACCGCACTAAGTTTACGCACTAATAGTTGGTCGTGCATCATTGCTCGCATATTAGAGGATAATACTACGGTAATCATCATAGGCAGACCGTCAGGTACCGCCATAACCACAACAGACACCACTAATGTAATAGCATTCAAAATTTCATAAAAACTAATTCCCCCACCACTAACACTAATTAAATAGGTAACAGCCGCAATTGCAGCACCAATGTAACCAATCAAAGAAACTAAATTTGCCAATTTGGCAAGTTTAACTTTTAAGGGGCTGGTCGGTGGTGTTTCTGTTAACCCTGCCGCAATCTTACCATATACTGTTCTGGTACCGACCATTTCAACTCGCATCACGCCACTACCACCCGTGACTACCGTTCCGGAAAACAATTGTTCCGCGGCCATAAAATCTGTTTTCGTAGATGTTGCGACACCAACAGTATGTTTTTGACATTCCAAACTTTCTCCATTTAAAATGCTTTGGTCTACACTAATCTCACCTTCGATCATTACACCATCTGCCGGAATTTTGTCACCACTACTTAACAGCACAATATCGCCAACGACAATTTGTGTTGCCGGAATTAATTGTGTTTTGCCAGCACGCCGCACCCGTGCTTGAATTTTTCCTGACATACTTTCCAGTTTTTTAAATGCGGCTTCACTTCCTAATTCACTTAGTGTACTAACAAGCACTGCAATACAAATTGAAACTACAATACCAAATGTTTCTAAAAAATTATGTGTATAAAACAAACAAGCCAAATTAATTCCGGTCACAATCATTAAAATTTTAATAATTGGGTCACCCAAATTATTTAATAAAATTTGCCAAAAACTACGTTTCTTAGGTGGAGTTAAAACATTCGCACCATACTGTTGGCGTGCCTGTTCCACTTCACGCTGAGTTAGTCCGAAAAAGTCTTGCATTTCCTATATATATAGGGTTGATAGACAAAATTTGCTTGTCAATCATACCCCAAAGGATTAAAATTTATCATTATGCTAGCTGATACTTTACAGGCACTTCAAGACACAGAAGAACAAGCTGAAAAAATCATTGCAGATGCTCATATTAAAGTCAGTGAAATTGAAAAACAAACTTATCAACAAATTAATAAAATTGAAAGTAATAACAATGCCGAGATTGCGGCTGCCATTGCCAAATTACCACAACCTGAACCTTTGCCAACACCAAATGTAACCATTAACGTACCTCAAGCCAAATTGGATGCTGCAGTAGCTTATATCATTAAAGCAGTAAAAGAGGCGTAACTATGATTGAGAAAATGAAAAAAGTCTCCTTAGTTGGAGAACGCACTGCCTTAAAAAAAGTCATTGATACATTGAAAGCTACGGGTAGTTTTCAAATTACCTTTTACAAAAACAGCACTAACCCATTATCTCCTGCTGATGCAGCATTAAAACAACAATATAATGCTGAGTTAAATCGGGTAACTGGTGTTTTAAATTATCTGCAGGTTAACAAACAAACTTTGAAATTAACTTACCAAGCATTAAAAGCGGTCACAAAAAAACAAAAACAAATTGAAATGTTACTATCACAATTAGAACAAGCTAAAATTACCGCAGCAGATTTGCAAGCACAAATTAATTTAAACCAAAATACGATTGATGGTTTACAAAAATTTCGCGACTTACCAGTACCTGCTAATTTATTAAAATCCACAAAAAACGCCTTTGTTTTGGCGGGTTTAATTCCGACAACTGATTTCACACGTTTCACTAATGATATTGACACCAAAGATTTCATTTATGAAACATATCCCACAACCAATAAAAATTTAATGGTTGTGATAACTGGTGACATTGAAAACCAACCAATTGCCGAAACAATTTTTGACTACAATTTCACACCATTCCCCAGTTACTATCAATTTAAACGTACACCGTTAAAGCAAATTGAATACTTAACTAAACAAAACCAAGCTTTAACCGCTGATTTAGTTAAAACCAAAACTAAATTTTATCCAACAATTGAGCAAATAAATTTATTGAAAATCTATGCGGATTATTTGCTCAATGAAATTGATACTTTGGATATTTTAACCACAACCATCCAAACCAAACTATGTTTCGTGGTTCACGGTTGGATTCCTGCCCGCACTGCTGATGAATTTAATCAGTTAATTACCAAAACCGATAAAAATATCGTGGTAACATTACAAGATGCAACCGAGACTGATACACCACCGGCTTTGATTCACAACACTCCCTTGGTAGCTCCGTATAACGCTATTACCACGATGTATGGTGCTCCTGGTCGTAATGATATTGACCCAAACCCATTTGTTGCCTTTTTCTATTTCTTTTTCTTTGGTTCAATGTTCGGTGATTTAGGTTATGGCTTATTATTATCTGTAATTACTGCTTTTATTTTAATTATCAAGCGACCGCAAGGTGGCACACGTCAATTAATAGCTCTATTCTGTTTTGGTGGTATCTCTGCTGCTTTATGGGGTTTATTATTCAATAGTTGTTTTGGTTTACACCTTCCTACCTTCATAATGAACCGCACTTTAATTGATCCACTAGGTAACGATGCTACATTATTCTTTGCTTTATCATTATATTTGGGTGTAATCCAAATCACTGTTGGTAACTTTTTAAATTTTATTAACCAACTACGAATTAAACAATTCGTTATTGGTTGGTGTAAAGCACTTCCCAATTTTGTAATGTTTGTTGGCTTAATATTAGCCTTCCCATCCCTAATCCAAAAAATCATTCCTTTAAATTATGCAATTGTCGACTGGTTTAAACCACTATTACTACCAGGTTTAATCACAACCCTAGTTGGTTTTGTGGGTGTGGTTTTGTTAAATGGTGTAGGACAACGTCTTGGTGGTTATTGCTTAGGAATGTTCTCAGGTGCCTATAAATTAGTCAATTACTTCAGTGATATTCTTTCATACGCTCGTTTATTCGGCGTCGGTTTGGTTGGTTGTGTCATTGCTTATGTTGCGAATTTCTTATGTAGTATGTTCTCTGGAGCCGGTGTCATTGGTTTAATTTTAGGTGGCATTATTGCAGTATTATTTCACGCTTTAAACATTGCTTTAAGTTTATTATCTGCATACATCCATAATGCGCGTTTACAATTTGTTGAATTTTTCGGTAAATTTTATGAAGGCTCGGGTACGCCATTCGTACCAATGGCCAGCAAACTTCGCTACGCCCGTATCCAAAGTGATACGCGTAAATAAAGGAAAAGGGAAAGAAAGGAGGATTAAAATCTTATGGGAGGAAATGCTTTTGCTTTAATCGGTGCTGCGATTGCCGTCGGCTCGTGTTGTATGGGATCAGCCTTTGGAGTATTTCACGTACAAAGAGCTAGCTGCGGAGTCATTGCAGAAAAACCAGAAAAATACAGCAAAACTTTGATTTTGCAATTAATTCCATCATCCAGTGCTTTGTATGGTTTTATTGTGGCGTTCTTAGTGTTGGTTAAAGCAGTTTTAGCCAATGATGGTTCTTACTATTCAGTTGACCAAGGATTAATGGTTTTAGGTGGCTGTTTAGCTGTTGCGATTGCCGGTACAACCGCAGCGATTGCGCAAGGTAAAGTTTGTGCTTCAGCAGTTGTAATGGTTGGAAAACGTGATGATGCTCTGGGTCGTGCCATTACGATGGCAGTCTTTACCGAATTATTTGCCTTATTTGGTTTAATCATTTCAATCTTATGCGTCTTGTTGATTCCGACAACGGCAGCCTAAGGAGGAGCAATGACCGAAAAGGAACTTACCAAAAAAATCATTCGCAATGCGAAGCAACAAGCTAGCGATTGGGTCACAGCTGCTGAGCAACGTGCTGCTGAACAAATTGCCAGTGCTCACAAACAGGCAGAACAACGTCTAACAGCAGCATTGGCCAAAGGTCAAGCCAACATTGATTTCCGTAAAACACAACAACAACGTGCCTTTGAAGTTGCACGCATTAAAGCACAAATTAACGCACAGCAGGAATGGATTGACCGTGCTTTTGCCATCGCAAGGGAAAAACTTTTAGCTGCGTCAGATCAAGAAATTAGAGTCATTGTTGATCATTACACAAAAAAGTATGCACAACCAACTGACAAAATTTTACTTGCTGCGGCTTGGTCGCACGCTCTACCAATGTTACCCACTACCGCTGTAATTCAAGGTGGACTTATTATCGAAAATCAAACATATCGTTTAGAATTTGATATTGACAGTATTTTAGCAGAATTACGCGAACCACTGGCACCCACAATTGCAGAAATGTTAGGAGTACTATAAATGGCAGGTGGCGTAACTTTTGCGAATGCCAGCATCATAATGCAGGGCGATGCCCATCTTTTAACACGCAAACGCATTCGTGAAATGGTTACTGCCCAAACCCGTGTTGAGTGTTTAAAAGTGTTAGACGAATGTGGTTATCAAACTGATTTCGCCAAAGATGACGATTTATTGGATGCTGCACGTACACAAACTTTAACAACTTTCCAAAGTTTATGTGAAGATGCTGCACTGGCAACGTGTGTTCAGTTAATGAACCAATTAACTGAAGAAAACATTGATACTACGTTTACACGGTTAACCGAACAAATTCCATTAATTAAAACCACCAGTATCCGCAATTATTTCACCAATTGGATTGATATGGTTAACGTGCGTAATTATTATAAAGGCAGTACCACGCTTTTACCAGGTGGCAATTTAACATTTGGACAATTGGATTTATTTCCAGAACAAACATTAGAACAACGTGAAGACGCCATTCGTACCCACTTAGATCGATTAGGTGCGGTTGATAAAGACGATCTCTTTAAGCCTAACCCATTGTTCTGGTGGTACTTACAACGTGAAAAAGAATTAATTATTATTAAAGCCATTCTAATTAGTAAACGTTTTCATTATGACGTAATTTGGCTGCGTGAAAATTTAAGGGGGTTATATGAACAATTTCAGTAAGGATATTGCTGTCATTGGAGAACAAGCCATTGTGAAAGTTTTCAGTGCCATTGGCTATGATTGTTTTTATGATACCGAACCCGATGCCGTCATTGCCCGCTGTCAAGCCTTAGAAACTGCCGGTTATAAAATTATTTTAATCTTAGAAAAAACCGCTGCGCAAATTAGTAGATATTTAGATAGTCGTGCTAGTCTAGCTTATCCCATTATTTTACCAATTCCTGATACCACAACTCACAGCAATTATGGAATGCAACGTCTGAACCAGAATATGGAAAAAGCGATGGGTATCAAAATAGGAGGAAATTTATGAAGCAAGGAAAAATTATTAAAGTTAGTGGACCATTAATTGTCGCATCTGGTCTTGATTCGGCCAACCTACACGATGTTGTCTACGTCGGTAACGCAAAATTAGTTGGTGAAATTATTGAACTACGTGGCGATAATGCTAGTATTCAAGTTTATGAAGAAACCAGTGGCGTGAAAGTTGGCGACCCCGTTATTAACACCAATGCCCCACTGTGTATGGAATTAGCCCCAGGCATTATGTCAGGAATTTTTGACGGAATTGGCCGTCCGTTAGCGGATATCCGTCAATTAGTTGGTGATCGTATCACAACTGGTTTAGCCGTAGATAAATTGAACCGTAAAACTAAATGGGAATTTAAAGCCACCAAACAAGTTGGAGATACTGTTACCGCAGGGGATATATTAGGTACGGTACAAGAAACTGCTGTCGTAGAACATCGTATTTTAGTTCCTTATGGAATACAAGGTAAAATTACAAAGATTGCTTCAGGTAACTACACCATCATCGACACTATTGCTGAAATTGATGGTAAACCAATACAAATGTTACAAAAATGGCCAGTTCGTCAAGCCCGCCCTATTCACCATAAATTAGCAACCAGTGTGCCATTAATTACCGGACAACGTACCATTGATACTTTGTTTCCCATTGCCAAAGGCGGTGTAGCGGCTATCCCTGGACCTTTTGGTTCTGGAAAAACTGTTTGCCAGCACCAAATCGCCAAATGGTCAGATGCACAAGTCGTGGTTTACATCGGTTGCGGGGAACGTGGTAATGAAATGACCGATGTTTTGAATGAATTTCCTGAACTGTTAGATGTCAAAACTGGCGAACCATTAATGAAGCGTACTATCTTAATCGCTAATACCAGTGATATGCCTGTGGCAGCACGTGAAGCCAGCATCTACACTGGTATTACGATTGCCGAATACTTCCGCGATATGGGTTACGATGTGGCAATTATGGCAGATAGTACCAGTCGTTGGGCGGAGGCATTACGCGAAATGAGTGGTCGTCTGGAAGAGTTGCCCGGCGAGGAAGGTTACCCTGCGTATTTAAGCAGCCGTATTGCTGAATTTTACGAACGCGCCGGTCGTGTACAAGTATTAGGTTCAACCGGACAATTGGGTTCAATTACGGCAATTGGTGCAGTTTCGCCACCGGGTGGTGATTTAAGTGAACCAGTTTCCCAAGCTACGTTACGAATTGTTAAAGTGTTCTGGGGCTTGTCAGCAGCTTTAGCCTACCGTCGTCACTTCCCAGCAATTGACTGGTTGACTTCTTATTCGTTATATGTTGACCAATTAGAAGATTGGTATCGTGATAATCTTTCCCCTGACTATTTAACCTATCGTCAAGGTGCAATGAAAGTTTTGCAATTATCTGCCAATTTGGAAGAAATTGTTCGGCTCGTAGGTGAAGATTCCTTGTCCGATGCTGACCGCTTAATTTTGGATACTGCGAACTTGCTCAAAGAAGATTATTTAATGCAAGATGCAATGAGCGAAATTGATACTTATGCAGCACCAAAAAAACAATTTTTAATGTTAGAAGCGATGATGACTTATTATAATCTAGCTGACACTGCAATTCGCAAAGGCGTTGCTTATGAAAAAGTTATCTTACCAACAGTGCGGGAAGAATTTGCTCAATTCCGTTACTTACCAAATGACCAAGCAGATAAAATTACTGAACTAACAAACCGCATCAAATATGAATTAGGAGGCAAACTGGTATGAACAAATATTATAAAACCATTCAAAGTGCCGTAGGTCCATTATTAGTTGTCACTGACACCCAAGGGGTAACTTATAATGAATTCGTTGAAATTAAAGCTGATGATGGTACCGTACGTTACGGTAAAGTCTTAGAAGTTTTAGACGATAAAGCCGTGGTTCAAATGTTTACTGCAGGACAAGGTTTAGGCATCCACGATAATGCCGTCAAATTTACGGGACACGGTTTAGAAGTTGCTGTATCACCTAATATTCTTGGTCGTGTTTTTGATGGATTAGGACGGCCTAAAGATGGTGCTGCACCTTTGATTGCCACAAAAAAATTAGACATTAATGGTGCACCAATTAACCCAACCGCGCGCGATTATCCACAAGATTTCATTCAAACTGGGATTTCCACCATTGATGGTTTGAACACCTTGGTTCGTGGACAAAAGTTGCCAATTTTTTCAATGTCTGGAATGCCCCACGCTGAATTAGCCGCCCAGATTGCTCGCCAAGCGACCGTACCCAATAGCGACACTAAATTTGCAATTGTCTTTGCTGCAATCGGCATTACTTACGATGAAGCCGCCTACTTTATGAATTCGTTTGCTGATACTGGTGCTCTTTCACGTTCAGTAATGTTTATAAACTTAGCTAATGACCCAGCATTAGAGCGTATAGCAACACCCCGTGTGGCTTTAACTGTAGCCGAATATTTAGCATTTGAATTAAATTATCACGTTTTAGTGATTACCACGGATATGACAAACTATGCAGAAGCCCTACGTGAAGTTTCCGCAGCTCGTAAAGAAATTCCAGGTCGTCGTGGTTACCCTGGTTATCTATACACTGACTTGGCTTCATTGTATGAACGTGCGGGTTGCATTAAAGGTTGTCAAGGCTCAATTACACAGATTCCAATTTTAACAATGCCAGAAGATGATAAAACCCATCCTATTCCCGATTTAACTGGTTATATTACCGAAGGTCAAATTGTAATTTCGCGTGAACTTTACAAAAAAGGAATTACCCCTCCCATAGACATTTTACCATCTTTGTCGCGTCTAAAAGATAAAGGTATTGGTGCTGGTAAAACCCGTGATGACCATAAAGGCGTCTTGAACCAATTATTTGCCTGCTATGCTAAAGGTAAAGACAGTAAAGAATTAGCACAGATTTTAGGAGAATCCGCTTTATCTGAGACTGACCAATTATACTGTAAATTTGCTACTGAATTTGAAAATCAATTTATCAACCAAGGTTTTGATACCAACCGTACCATTGCCGAAACTTTGGACTTGGGTTGGAAATTACTACGTCTACTACCAAAAGTCGAATTAACCCGTATCAGTAAACCAATTTTGGATAAGTATTATAATGATGACACAAACGACGACTAACATCAGTCCTACTCGAATGGAACGCTTGCGCCAAAATGACCGACTGAAAACAGCCAAACGGGCGCACAAGTTACTGGAAGATAAATATGATGAAATGGTACATAAGTTTTCCGAGTTAATTAAAAAGAATCGCAGTTTACGCGAATTGGTCGAAAAAAAATTAACTCAAGCCTTGCAACTCTTTGTGGCTGCCAATACCCAAATGACCACAGCTGCCGTCGATGCCGCGTTAGCAATGCACCACCACGCTATTTCCTTAACTTGCTCGACACAAAACATTATGGGGTTAACTGTACCCCACGTTAGCATTGTTGATCTTGATCCCGTCAAAAATACCATTCTGTTAACCACTCCGGATAAATTTGATGAATCAATTAATTTACTACAACAACTAACAACCATTATAATTGAACTTGCCAATATTGAAAAAACTTGCAGTATGTTAGCCGACGAAATTCAAAAAGTCCGTCGTCGGATTAACAGTTTGGAATATAACTTGATTCCCAATATTCAATCGACAATTAAATTTATCACAATGAAACTAGACGAAAACCAACGCGAAACCCAAATCCGCGTAATGAAAATTAAAGATATGCAAAACAAAACCAAATAAAAAAGCCCGTGTTTTGCGGGCTTAGATTATTGACCATAATTTTATTCAAATATTTGACGAATATCATTACTGGTTTCAATGCGAATTGTTGAACGTGCTACGGGACCATACATAAAGAAACATTGACCACGAGGAGCCGCTACGATGGTTTCTTGCTCGCGTTTATTAATACCACCAGCATTTTTGTACAATGTAACCAAGTCGGTCATATCGTTGGGTGCTAATGAGAAAATCAAACTGTATTGCGAAGCGTTAATAATTGCCGCAGATTTTTTCGCAATGGTCGGCGAACCCACAAAGTCCTTAATATTTTGCGTAATAACAATTTGCATACCGTCATATTTACGAATACGTTTTGCCATTTGGAACATAAAGTCCAACGCAACCGGTCGTTTTTCATCAATAAAGACATGGGCTTCATCGACGACAACGATGATTTTACGTTTCGTGTGGTACTTCTGGTTGTATTCACGATTTTTAATAACTTCACCTTCCAAGTACTTAAACACCAACAACATTTGTGCATTTGCCACCAATTCGTTTTTGTTAGACAATAAAGTTAAGAAATTAAACACAAAGAAATTTTCTTCCGTACGAATGGTATTTGGTCCATTCCACAAACCTGAATAACGGCCACCTTCGGCAAATTTTTCCAAATAGGTTGTTAACACACGGTAGTTAATGCGCGAGAATTCATCTTTGGCTTGGTTGTAGCTACGTTTCGCCAAATCATACAATTCATCAAAGACTGGGAATTGCTCAGGTTTAACCTTGGCAAAGTCTGTATATTTATCAATACCTTTCATACTATACAAACGGTTGACCAAACCGTTCAACGCCTCCAAAGCATCAGAACGGATACCTTCCATAACGATTTTAAAGAACGATTCCAAGAAACGTAAGTGACTCTCGAATGTATCATCAAATTCTTCCCCAGTGTCATCATCTTCGTCCAACATATTGGGATAAATATGGAACGGGTTAAAACGACCACGTCCGGCGTTACCAACGTCAATCATACCACCGTGAAGTTTTTTCGCCATTACAGAATATTCTTTTTCTGGGTCGCAAATATAGATACGTGCATTATCGGCCGCCAAGTTGGTTAGAATCGATTTAGTCGCAAAGGATTTACCACCACCCGACTTACCAATAATAATCATATTACTGTTAACACGAACATCATTACGCTGGAAGAAATCAACAAAAACTGGATTGCTGTTACTGCCTAACATAATTCCCTTTTCGTCCATTAATAAATCCGAAACGAACGGGAAACAAGCGCCTAAAGTGCTGGTAACCATACCACGTTCGACCGCATCGTATTTATCAAGACGTGAAACGTTCGCCGATACAAAAGCATCAATTTGTTTACCGGCATTATTGGTATATTTGAAACCTTCTTCAATAATTGTATTACGCAATTCAATGGCTGTTTTAGTATCAGTCGTTAAATGGATTTTAACATTAAACATTTGTTCATTACCAGTTTTTAACTGTTGCAACATTTGCTCAATGGTTTGCAACTGGCTTTGTTTTTCCATCCTTTGACTTTCCTTACCTTTGCTGGCTTCTTGTGAACGCATTTCCATAATTGCACGGTCAATCATTTTTTCAGATTCAGCTTTTGACACCTGTGAGAAATTCATTACCGCACGACAATTTGGATAGTTAAAAAACGTATATAACCAAGCCGCACTAACATTCATCGGATAGTCAGTAATGGTGAACGTGGTTTTTTGTTCGTCATCCATTGTAAACTTATTAAAACCAAACTTGATTTTATCAGGATAAGTCCATTCCGTACGTTTATCAAATGGCATATGGTCGAAATCTTTTTCGTTAAAGTACTTATTATAATTACCACGCAAAAAGACATACAATTCCTTACCCAACAAACGGTGTGCGTGTAAGGAAGCCCCTAACGCCGTAATAACACTGGAAGTCGTATTATCCAATTCCTCTTTTTTGTTAGCATAAATTACCAAATAATAACTGGTACGATAAACTTTAGCATCTTCGTTGATGTATTCCAAAATTTGTCCACGTGAATTAAACACGGGCTCACGCGCTTCCAATTCTTCCTGCGTAAAAGAACCACGCTCCACGTTTTTAACTAATTGATCGTATTTTTCAATTTCATTATCAATGTAATTATCAAAAATAATTGGTTTCTCAAACGAAATCAAACTACCAGAATTTTGTGGACCAATACGACGTAAAGCATTTGCCAAATTATTAATCAACATAGTTTGTGCTTCGGGTCCTAACAGACCGAATTCTACAGGCATAATTTCGATGACCGATGCAACATAGTTACCATAATCAATAAATTTATCATCTACGATACCTTGATATGGCACCAACATTGTCATCTCAACGCAGCCTTTCTCCAATCTTTTCGCATACTTTTTAGGATAAGCTAAAAAACGGAAATACCAAATAAACGATTCATAGCGACGGTCCCCAGCTACATCTTTGGTCATCCCAATAATTACTAATAATGCCATAAAGCCACCAAGTCCCATCAAAATCCACATTCCAGATGAGAATAGCAAAGCCGTCGTACCACAACCAAGAATCAACCAAATTAAATCACTGGAGGTTAGTCCCTTAATGAAAATGGTCTTAATTTTCGTTTTTCTTGGGATAAAATAGTCGCCCATCGTCTACCGATTAACTTCCTTTTCCTGTTGACATCAATTCTTTAATTTTCTTTTCGTTTTCACGTTGTCCAGCCAATAATTTCATCTTAGCAGCAAAGGTTGCATTGACACGATCCGAGCAATCGTTAGCGGTAATCGCTTGACCAAATGAAGATTCTAATCTGTCAATATCACCCACCATTGCATTGAAATTGGCATCATGTGCGTGGTCGGCTTTCCATTTGGCTAATGCTGCACGGTTCTTTTCAACAATTTCGTTATGTATATTATCGTTACTACTATTCAACGCACGTAATGTTTCTTGTAATGCCTCTGCCATTTCGGTTGTATTTGCACAAATCTTACCATTCAGATTTCTAATAGAACCAGCCAATTCTTTCCATTGTTCACCACCAAAAGTACCTTGCATACTGTTTATCATTTCATCAACTCTCGCACGTGCATTACTTTCTTGACTACCCAAAGAACTAATCATTGTATCCATTTTTTGTGTTGCCAATTTATTTTCCACCATCGAAGTTAAATGTGCCAGAACGGTTTGTGCATTAGCAATACTGGAACCTGTCATACTAGTCAACATACTGCCCATATGTTCCATATCAAATTGTGAGATTGCTTTGATACTATTGATGTAGTAATCATTACCATTTTCGACCCATTTTTGAACTGCATCAATGGTCGATTGATCAAATTTTGATTCACGCACCGCGGCGACGTCGTGTTTACGGAACGCATTAATCAAAGCGATGAATTCTTCACCTGCCCCAGCATAATTACCTTTACGGATTAACTCCTGGCGGTGGCTATCCGAAACCATCAATCTTAACGCATCTGGTGGAACTTCATCCAAATATCTCTCACGATTTTCTTGTAAACTGGTAATAATCGGACGTTTGAAAATTGAATCCATTTCATCACGATGTGCTTTTGCAAATTTTTGTTGACGTAATTCCGCTTCATTACGTTGAACAAACTGTTTCATATACTGTGTGAAACTATTTTCCATTGATTCTTTTAATCGGTTAATTTGTGCAATACATTCAGGATTACTTTCATCACCACTAAACTTTTCCAAAATTTGTCGTTTTTTGTAACCAAACGAATTAACATTGGTTGAATTGATATCCACATCGTATACTTCACTGTAACGTTCCATTACAGCCGCCTTATCTGCTTCATTAACAAAATTACCAATCTTATTGGCGACTTTACCCTGGGCATCTTTTCGTTTATCAATAACGGTCTTAGCATCATCGCGAATTTGTAATTCAGTATTCTTTTGGGCGATTTCGTTAATAGTGTTCAAGTTGGCTTTCAAACTATTCAAAACTTCATCATTATTCAAATCTTTATTATCACCACAAATCTGTTTCGCAATCTCATCTAACTTCGTATTGTTATCAATGTGCGACATACAAGTCTTTAAATACTTAATTAAGTCTGCATCATCTTCTTTACCCAATGCTTTGGCAATATCTTTCACACTATCCAATTTACTATCACGATCTTGAGTAATTGCGTGAATATTTTGATTAAGTTCGGCTTCACCCATTTTACACAATTTCGCAAATTCAGCTTTGGCCTTATTTAAATCATCCTCGTTCAACTTGAATTCTGCACTTAAGCCAATATGTCCATCCGTAATATCTTTGGTAAGTTGTTCGTCCCCACCTGCTTTTTCATATTGTTCTTGGATGTATTGTGCTTTAAGTATTTCACTGTTTTGTTCGATATATTGTTGCTTGGTCTGTTCTTTAAATTCTTTCTCGTATTTTTTCTTAATTAACGAACCATCATTATCAATGATTGCATCAGCAACTGCTTCAACACCACCCATCGATTTAAGTTCTTTACCAAAACCAAAATCGTGTAATATAGCCTCACAAATATCCTGCCTTACTTGATTATTATCAATGTCGGTGGCAAATCCTAACTGATTACCCAAACGTTTAAATTCCGCCGCAAAATTACCATCACCCATTAATGTGAAATTATTCCATTTCTCATCCAACATCATTTCAATGTTTTCATCACTTTCATTGGGTAATTGCTTTTTCAATTCATCACGCCATACATCATAAACTTTACCTTGTAACCCTTTACCACTTAAGAGATCTTTTCTTGCTTTTACTCTTTGTTGTCCAATTGCATCTAATGCTTGCCTTCTAGCATCAACTACACTAAGATTATCTTCCTTCATAAATGCTTCAGTTAACACATCAACCATTTCTTCATCCGAAGATATCGCGTGAATTCTGTTTTCGTCAATTTTACCTTTATTTTCTACTATCTTAGCGACTTCTGCTTCTGCTTTCTCGCTTGCCAACTTCATTGCTTGTGTTTTCGTTAATGGTTGACCTTTTTCTCTAGCTTCATCCTGAAGTTCTTGCGCATACTTGGCAGTCAATAATTCGGTATAATTTTCTTTGTTGGAAAGTGTTTTTCTACGTTGGATAATGTTATTACGTAGCGCATCATCAGTTAGACTGTTTTTATAGTCTTCACTGTTAATAGCTGCCGCACTAATGGCATCTTCTTCCTCTTTCTTGTAAATATCCTCGGCTTCTTTCTCATCCTTAGCTTTACCTTCCGCAATGATATCAGCAATACGTTTTGCGTGGTATTTTTCTTCTACTTTTTTATCCTTTAATTTATCTTTACCTGCCAAAGAAGCAACTGCACGGTCTTCTGCTCTTTGCGCTTCTTCCAATGGCTTTTGTGCTTCGACACAAGCGTCAACAACTTGTTGTAATGGGTCAGCCCATTTTTTAATTTGTTCATCACGGTATTTATTACCTGCGGCCTTAATTTCTTCCGCATTCTTTTCAGCGTTTCTTGCCCGCGCCCAAGCACCCAATAACGAATCCTTGTTTTCAGCTAATGTTCCATTAACACCAAAATGAGCACGGAATAATTCTCCAACGCCAGACGTAGCTATATTAACACCAATACCTTTCATTGCTGCTGCAAAACCACTGTTTGCTAAATTAGCCTGCCTTTTAACTTTTTTCGCAACGTGAACCCCATTCGTTTGACGGTTGAAAGTTTCATCTTGTAATAAACCACTTGTTGCTGCAGTTAGTGCCGCATTATATTTGTCTTTGTTAACCTTACCATTTTCATCTCTAAAATCAGCACGTTTAACCAGTTCTTTTGCTTTGGATTTAGCAGCCGCTTCTTGCTTATAAAAGATTTTTTTCTGTGCTAAACTTAAACCTTCCGTTCCGTCTGCTTTTTTTGCTTTATCTAGTTTTTTTCGTGCTTCTTTTTTTTGGTCTTCGGTTGCATTAGGATTTCTCATTACATCGTCAAATTCCTTTTGCGCATCGGCGATAGCTTGTTCTTTCTTCTGATGGGCATCAGCTAAAGCTTTGAGTTGGCTTTCTTTCTTCTTTTTTCTATTTTCTAAACGATCTTTTTCAGCACGAGCCATTGCTCCAACTAATCCACCCCTAGCCGCACGTTCAGTAAGGTTTTCCATTCTTTTATTCATTCGATCTTCACTTGTACCATATAATCGGTTTTTTAAACTACGAACCTTGTCAATACCGTGAGCTAAAGTTTTACCACCATCAATACTCTTTTTGGCAATTGCAGCCATTCCTGCCATATCCCTAAAAGGACTAGACAATGCCGTACCCATTCCTTTGAATGTATCGGCGATACCTTTACCTTCAAGTGCTTTTGCACCTAACATACTGGAAATTGAATCGCGAATCTTCGGCAACATTGAAATGAATGCCACGATAGCGAAGATACCCATAATCCAACCGCCAGGACCATCTCCAACTACTGCCGCGGTTGCATCACGCACTGGTTGAATTAAGATTGCAAAGAAATTCAAGGAAATGATAATTGCAAAAGCACTAATCGCTTCTTGATAGAACGGTTTAACGAAGTTATTATTAAATTTGCTGCCGTCATCAAACGGATAGAATGAAATCGTTACCGGGCTCATCATATACAAAACGGTCAAGTTAACGGCACGTTGAATCAAGCCGAAAGTAAATTGCATATACACACCAACCGCAGTAATAATCATAATGAAACCAATTGGGAAATTGATAAAATTCATTGCATACAAACGATCAACGGTCGTACTGTCACTCCACCTAAATTGTCCAACATAACTACCATTTGTTACTTGATAACCTTGTTGATTTTCAGTAACTACACTGTTTTCACCGTTCTTAGTCAAACATAAATAGCGTCGTGTGTTCCAGTTACCAGAAGCCATCAAATCGTCAATTCTTGATGCAATATTAAGATTTCTTTGGTTTGGATTCGCGCTATTATCAAGATCATACAGCATCTTCAATTTAGCACCAGTATTAAAACTTAGGGTTCCGCTTGATTTAACCCAATCACGAAGAACATTAACATCATTACTTCTGTCGTTTGAATCCAAAGGATTTATTTTACGTAAAGTAATAATGTTTTTGGTAAATTCATTAACTTCATCCGAGACAGGGTTTTCCGTGGTTAATTGATCAACATATGACATCGCTTGCGTCTGACCGGCGGCAAAACTACTGTTAGTATTAGCCGATGAAGGACGAACTACGGTTGCTGTTGATACAGGTACTGAAGCCGTACTGGGATTACGGTTGTAAGTATGACCACCTGGTATATATGTTGTTCCCTCATAGTAATAGAAGACTGCATTTTTATCATCGTTCCAATGAATGCCATCTGCTCCCCAATAACTATTGGACTCCATTGTGTATCCCACATTGCCACTTTGTGAATGTAGGTAGAAATCATTAGTAGTATTTTGATTAATAAAATATAAAATGCCACCATCCTTGTCCCAACGCACAGCATCAGCTGGATTTTCCGGTGTTTCCACTGTCATATTAATAATTTGCAAGTCAGCTAAACTCTTATTCGCCAAAACCGCACTTTGATTAGCATAGGTATAAATATCGGCGACATTTTTCAGATTGCCGTTTAACGAATCAGGATAACGTGAACCATATTTTGCCCAATCTACCAAACGATAAGCAGCAGGAATTGGTTCAGTACCGTCGTATGGTAATTGTTTAGTTTCGTCAATTAACATATTAACTTTAGTAGCAAAAAAGGTCCCATTATGTAACATAATGTCCTTAATCTCCAAGGGGCTAGCTGATTGTGCCGTAACATCATCAGTATAAAATTCAATAATTGGCTGATAAATTCCTGGCACAATACGTGGGTCAGCAAAACTACCAACTGGTTCCTGACCAACGACATACGCATTATATAATTTTACCAATTCAACATATGTATTCTTAATTTCTGTTTCCAAAGCGTCATATGTTTTTTCATAGCCAACCTTATTTAAGTAATTTTGTACTGTCTCCGTCGCATTACGGTTAGGATATACTACATCGTAAACTTTCAACAAGTTACCCAATTTGGTTAATAAACTGGCAGCTTGTTCATTATAATCGTCAATTTTACTTTTGTACTCAACCCAAACTTGTTGTTTTTGAGCTAAATCAGCAAGATATTGTGCCTGTTCAATATGTTCGCGTGCTGCAACTAAAGCATCATCATAACCACCGATTAAATCTTGTTTAATTCTATTCATATCTCCGACTAAATCGTCATATAAATCTTTAAAATTACCAAGATCAACACGATAGCGTTTAAATTTAACATCAACCGTTCTGGCTTGGGTATTAATCGTTGACCAAGCATCTTCAGCTCTTTCACCATCTAAAGTTTTTCCATCAACCGCTAAAGCCGTTGCAACCGGTGTCTTTTTACCAGTTTCTTCATCTACATTAACCGGTATCATTTTACCCAATGATTTCTCATAAACAGTTTCAAACATTTTAGCAAAAATTGGTGCCAAAAACCTAGTGAAAACAAATGGCTTCATATAAATTTTAACTTCAGTTGGCAATGGTCCCAATTGTTCCAAAATATTAATACCGAGATCACAATACAGATTGTTACCAACAACTGTTAAAAATAATTGTTCAAATTTACTAGCATCAAATGTATTGATATCGAAACTGGCACCGACGGAACCACTTTGCATTGTCACCTGGAACTTTGAACTAAAACCAAATTTTTGTGCCGCTTGAGTTTTCGAAGTATCCAATTCAGAACCTAGATACTGGTATTCACGAAAGAACCAATTAATTGGAATACGCTGAATTAACGTTCCACGCCACCAGATTTCAATCGGTGTACTAACTGGTTCACCACTTGATATCATTCCATAATTGATATAATCAATATCAACTGGCGAAAATGATAAATCAATAGTTGGCGCAATTCTAAAGTCGACCATTTTCAAAATATCAGCCTGCCAACCCGCCGAACCAGACACGTGGTTAGGGTTCGTATCGTTTAATTCGTGCGATGGTTCGCCATTAGTAATTCCACCTAGTCCCCAGACATTATCGTGTGCCCAATCATTCCACGAATACCCTTCTTCACCGATTTCTTTAGAACTATCGGATACACCAAAATAATTTGCCAACGGAGTAACAGTTTTGCCATCCGAACTGACAACACCCCAACTATAACCCGAAGATGCAGCAGCATAACGTTCTGCCAAACTCTTACCATTTGTACTGGTACCTTTTTTCTTTTCATCATCGTCAAATTCAACCAAGAAAAATTTTCCGTCCTTAGCATCGCCATCACTAGTCATTCGGTTTAACATTCTTTCCGCATAGAGTCCTTCACCTTCACCATCAGCACCGCGGTAGGCTCGATTAGCTTCGGCTGCCATTGCTTGGAACGTTAATCCTGCAATTGATACCGAACCATTACCCGTAGCTGCATCTAAAGCACGGAACATTACTCCTGATGCATATAATCCCACAACCACTGCCGCATTTACAAAGAAAAACATCAACAAACCTTTAAAGGTTCGGATAATAATTTTATAGGGATTTCCACCATCTTTTTCTTTGTAGTGATCTTGAATAATTTTCACAATCGTAAAGAAAACAATTAATGCCGTTGATAATCCAACCAAGTTATTGAAAATTGTACGAACTCTAGCATCTTGGATAATATATCCAACCATATCACCATTCGTACCTAAACCAGCCAAACTGCGAAAAACTTTCTCAATACAATCAACAATCCAAGCCAAACATTTCCAAATCATAAATAATATATGAGGAATCAAAGTTGCCAAAGCGTGAAGAGCATTACCTGCAAACTCTCCCAGACCAGTCCAGTCAAAAAGCAATAAATTTCCCCAATGCATACCTAAATCTTAAACCATAAGTGCGAAAAATGCCAAATGGTTTTTCGGCAATTAAACATTGAATTTAAAATGAATAATATCACCGTCTTGAACAATGTAATCGCGTCCTTCTTGGCGAACACGACCATTTTCCTTGGCAGTCAATAAATCGCCGTATTTGACAAAATCATCGTATGATACTACTTCAGCTTTAATGAAACCACGCATAAAATCGGTGTGAATTTTGCCCGCGGCAATTAAGGCTGTATCTCCCTTCTTAATCGTCCAAGCCCGTACTTCAGGTTCACCCGCAGTTAAATACGAGATTAGTCCTAATAAACCATAACCAGCAACCACTAAACGATCCAAACCGCTTTGTTTCAAACCATACATTTGCATAAATTCGGCACGTTCTTCATCGTTTTGCAGGGCCGCAAACTCATTTTCTACTTGTGCACAAATGCCAATCACCTGAGCATTATCAGCCGCCGCGATTTCCTTAATTTTTTGGAAATGTGGATTATTTGCCCCATCGTTTGCAATATCGCTTTCGTTATAATTGGCGACGTAAATCACAGGTTTATCAATCCCGGCATATTCTAATTCTAATTTAATGGTATCAATATCGTTTTCCGGATTAGCCCCACCGGCTACGTGAGTTACGTTCGGATCATCAAACGCCCGTACGACGTGTACAATCGCATCGACCTCACGAATATGTGATAAAAATTTATTACCTAAACCTTCACCTTGCGAAGCACCCTTAACCAAGCCAGCAATATCCACAAATTTTACCGTAGAATAAATTACTGATTTAGCATTGTAATGCTTTGCCAAAAAATCAACACGTGGATCCGGTACCGGCACGATACCAATGTTTGGTTCAATAGTACAAAAGGGATAATTAGCTACTTCTGCACCAGCACGTGTAATTGCATTAAACAATGTACTTTTTCCAACGTTAGGTAATCCAACAATTCCGATTTTCATTTTATTAACTCCTTTTTCAATCCCGTTTTTTTCCAAATAAAATCATAAAATATGACAAGTAACGTAAGAAATATAATAACGACATTGCAAACGTAACAACATAAGTATTTGCTGCCGCACGTAAAACTTGACTTACTGCGACGCGTTCTTCCCCGTTTTCGACTACTTGCATTTGATCTAATAACTGTTTACCACGATGCGAGGCATCAAATTCGGTGGGCAAAGTAATAAAATTAACCAAAGCACTTAATCCGTAAACGATACAAAATCCCAATAGAAGCCATTCAAAATAAACTGATGAAGCCATACCAAAGGTTAATACGGCTGCCACTAAACTAATAATAATTAACGGTGTTAACAAACGGCTGGAAAAATTACTTAATCGCACCACGACATTGCGCAACCTTAGAGGCAAATACCCTTGTGCATCTTGCAACGCGTGTCCACATTCGTGAGCTGCAATTGCCAAAGCCGAGATTGAGTTATTATCAATTACTTTAGCACTTAATCGAATGGTCTTGTCACGTGGATCATAATGGTCCCCAGTGTGTTCTGGTGCTTCTTCCACTCTGATATTAAGTTGGTTTTCCGTAGCAATTTTTTGTACTAATTCACGCGCTGTTAAATTACCCGTTACTTTTAGGTTATGATAGCGTTCAATCACAACAGTAACATTAATTGAAATTACAATTGCCACAATTAAAACAGGGAAAAATGCAATTCCCGAAATAACATAGATTAATTCCCAAGACATAATTTATTATTACTTATTTTACCATTTGCAACAACATTTTTTTCAATGCTGTTAAATCTTTGACGTGAATAATTTCTACACCATTCACAACATCAGGATTATTATCACGATTGCGGAAGAAATCGTTCACAACTTCAAAAATTTCGCCCGCACCTTTGAATTCATCCACGATGATCATCTTCTTTTTAGCGAAAAATGAAAACATTAATTCACTAAATGTTCCCCAACTACCACCTAAAGCCACCACTACATCACTATAGGGAGTCATATCCATACTGCGCTTTAAGAAATTTTCACTGTTGGTTGGTAAAATGTTTTCATTAAAGACTAAATCCGAAACACCGTCCGTATTAAATTTGTAACGTTCCAAGTGTTCTTGTAAATTTGCAGCTGGTGTATAACCAATGACCTTACCACCCGCTTGCACGGCAGCACGTCCAACATAATAAGGATAGCCCATACAAGCACCGGTCAAAATTTCAAAATGATTTTCCGCCAAGAACTTACCCAAATCAGCACACGCTTGAATTTCTTTTTCGCTGTAATGTTTATTATTAGTTCCACCATAAACAGTAATTTTCATTTAAAATCCCTCCTTTAAACTAATGGTCTTATTAAAGACTAAACCATCTTTGTGGTCAAGCACATAATATCCTTTACGCACAAATTGGTATTTTGTTGCTACGTCATTACGATCAACTAACCATTTTTCCGCATAACCTTGACTTTCGTGTAATGAATTATGATTAATATTTTCTTCGCTTAAATCCGTACCAGCCTTTAATAATGGTTCAAAACTACGAATTGTCACCGAAACCGCTGTACGTGCGTCAACAAATTGAATCACACCTTTAGCCTTTTCGTCGGTAATTTCACATTCCAAAGTATCGCCAACTTTACGTAAACATTTAATTTTATAAGCACCACGTAATTGCACCACACCACCAATAACCAAGCGTTTGTATTTAGCGGGTGGATTATCACTGTAATCATCGCCATCAATCCAAATTTCATTTGAGAAACTAATTGGATGTGTACCTGCTGTTTCATCGTGTGGATTGTTAACTACATCAAAGGTTTCTACTTTATCATAGTTAACAATTTTCACTTTAATGGGATTTTCCACGACTGCCACACGAATAGCTTGTTGATCTAATTCAGTACGTACGTAATATTCCAAAGCCGACAATGGTACCGTCATTACATTTTTAGTTACCCCAGTTGATTGCACAAAATCTAAAATCGCTTTGGCTGGATAGCCACGACGACGCATACCCGAAATTGTTGGCATACGTGGATCATCCCAACCACTAACCATACCTTCATCCACAAAACGCTTTAACCATCGTTTACTCATTACAAAACGTTCAATGTTTAAACGCGAAAATTCGTACTGTTCAGGTGGAATTTCCGGTAAATCTGGCAAAGCACCTTTGCATTGGTCAATACACCAATGATATAACGGACGGTGGTCTTCGTATTCCAAACTACAAATACTGTTACTAATATGTTCGATATAATCACTTAGACTATGGGCAAAGTCATACATTGGATAAATCACCCATTTGTTGCCAGTACGATAATGTGTTTGACGCAAAATGCGGTACAAAACTGGATCGCGCATATTCATATTGGGTGAAGCCATATCAATCTTGGCACGCAAGACCCGACTGCCATCGGCAAATTCACCAGCACGCATACGGGCAAATAAATCCAAGTTTTCTTCTACGGAACGGTTACGATACGGACTTTCTTTACCAGGAACACCTAATTCACCGCGCATCGCTTTGACTTCATCCATTGAACAATCATCGACATAAGCCAAACCACGTTTAATTAAATGTACAGCGCATTGATATAATTTTTCGTAATAATCACTAGCAAATACAACTTGATCATATTTAATACCTAACCAATCCAAATCACGTTTTTGGCTTTCCACATATTCCATACTTTCTTTCGCTGGGTTAGTATCATCAAAGCGTAAATTAGCAGTACCATTGTATTTACAACGCATACTATATGAAATGCTAAATGCTTTGGCGTGTCCAATATGTAGATAGCCATTTGGTTCTGGCGGATAACGCAAAATAATTTTTTGTCCGCGTGCTTGTGCTTGCACTAAACCTTCTTCAATAAAATTCATATCCAAATTATAGATTTATTTTTGTGCTTTGTCTATTCCAAATTAAAAAGCGAACTTTTATATCAAACGATAAATCGCATCTTTTAATTGTTCAATCCCAGTTTTTTGTGTGGCCGAAATCACAATCGCACCATCTGGCGCATTGAAATTTGGATTCTTGTCAATTTTATTATAAACCAATAATTGTGGAATTGAGCCCGCACCAATATTTTGGAGAACTTGATTAACCACCGTAATTTGTTCGTCGTGGTCAGGATTTGCACAATCCACCACGTGAATTAATAAATTAGCTTCCCGCGTTTCATCCAAAGTCGCTTCGAACGCATTAATAAATTCGTGTGGTAAATGGTTAATAAAACCAACTGTATCGGTTAACACAAAATTTTTTCCATTTAAATAAATCGCACGCGTGGTTGTATCCAAAGTTGCGAACAATTCGTCTTTGGCATAAACACCGGCTTTAGTCAATAAGTTAAATAAAGTCGATTTACCACTATTGGTATAACCAACCAAACAAACACGACATTGATTATGACGTTGACGTCCTGCCACATTACGCGCTTTTTTTACTTCAGCAAGTTTACGTTCTAGTGCCGTAATTTCATCGTGAATTAAACGTTTGTCTAATTCTAATTTCTTTTCCCCTGGCCCACGCATACCGACACCATTACGCATTTTACTCATCAAGCCACCACTACCAATTAAGCGTGGCAAGTTATAACGTAACTGCGCCAATTCAACTTGTAATTTACCGGCCGCACTTTGCGCCCGTGCCGCGAAAATATCCAAAATTACTTTACTGCGGTCTAAGACAGGAACGTTCAACTCACGTTCCAAATTACGAACTTTACTACCTGATAATTCGACGTCAAAAACGACAACATTGGCTTTGGTTTCCGCAATCAAATTTTTAATCTCTTCAACTTTACCTTTACCAATATAATATGTAACATCAATATCTTTTCGGTTCTGGATCACACGACCAACGGTTTCAATATTACAAGTTTGACACAACAAAGACAGTTCATCTAAATCATCTACAGAAAAAATTTGGTTGACGCCAACGCCAACCAAAATTGCTTGGTCTGGTAACACCAGATTGTTATGCATTACGTTCAGCCGCCGCCTTGGCTTTTTTTGCTTTTACATCGTTTTTAGTTTCAATGCGTTTAACACCATCATAGTAACCACATTCTGGACATACTACGTGTGGGCGGATTTTAGCTTTGCATTGTTTGCATTCAGTCAACGTCGGAGCCGTTAATTTACTGTTGTTTGAAGTACGGGTATTGCGACGTGCTTTCGATACTTTGTGTTTTGGTACTGCCATAATGCAAGATTATAACAAACTGCACTTGATTTGTAAAGAACTTTCATATATATTAATCGAATGGGATTATTAGCAAAGGCTGAAGCCTACCTACAATGGGAAGCGGAACAACGCATTGCCGCGGAACGCAGAATGGCAGAAGAACAAAGGGTTTTAGCTGTGGCAGCAGAAAAACGCAAAGCTAAAATCAAAGCAGTTACTCAACACGTCGGTAAAGAAATTAAACAAACCCAAGTTAAATTGACACACATCGTAACTGACTTCAAAACTAAATTTCAAAGTGCCATTAAAAAGAACTATCAACCTAAGTTGCGTCGTTACGCCGCAATGTTGTTAGCATTGGGATTAAGTGTACAATTGGCGGAACCACGCACCATGAACGATTACAACCTTACTCGACAAAAAATCGCTAATTGGAATTTTGCACCCCAAGTCGAATTAACTGTATCCAATCGACCAACTACAACAAACTTTAATGGGTTCAGAGATTTTTTCACGAAAGACGTACAAATCTCAAAATTCAGTAGTCAAGATCGTGATAATTTAGCTCGTTTACTATATGGCGAAGCCGGTCGCGATACAGTTGATGCGGTTGAAGTTTTGCATACCGTTTTAAACCGCTATGCTTCACCACTGTTTAAAGGTACGATGAATGATATTATTACCGCCAAAAATCAATATGTTGGTTTCAGTGCAAACCACCCAGTTGATAGTAAATTGCGCGAATTAGTAGATTTTGTCATTGATGAATGGGAAGCCAAAGGTTGCCAACAAGTTGAAAATTGCGATCATTATTATTTTGTTACTGGTAAACCAGGAATTTGCAATAAATTTGAAATCAGCGCTAAGGGTTCACAAGGTTTATGGGTCGACACGGCAAAAAAACAATACGCTGAATTACAGCATTATTGTCCAACAGCCATCGACCAAGCCACACGCTTTAACCGTATATATGAAATGGAACACGCCCAAGATCGTACAATGTAATTGATTAATTCGCTTTCAATAATTTTTCACATTCTAAGGCAATCATTAATTCTTCGTTCGTTTTAATGATTAATTTTTGGCAATTCGGTAAGAAATTGAAATGTTGCATTACACGTTCTGACACAAATTTACGATAAACACCAATACCACCCGTCCAAACAATTGCATCGCAACCTTTCATCTCGGCCACATAACCACCGATATATTGAATTAAACGGTGAATAAAAACATCAATTGCAACTTTGACACGCGGATTAGTTTCCATAATTGGTTCAAGGTCGCGCATATCAGAAGAAATTCCCGTCATACCCTTTAACCCGCAAGATTTGTTAAGATAAGTAATTGCTTCTTCAACTGTGAAATGATGTTTTTCACACAAAATACTTAACACTGCTGGATCAACATCTCCCGAACGAGTTCCCATTACTAACCCTGCCAACGGAGTCATTCCCATACTTGTGTCGATACATTGTCCGTTTTGTACCGCACAAATACTGGCGCCATTGCCAATATGACAAGTAATTAATTTTAAATCCTTTAAGGGGCGACCTAATTGCAACGCTGCTTGTTCCGCAACATATTGATGACTAGTACCGTGAAAACCATATTTACGAATTCCATACTTTTCGTAATCTTCATAAGGCAAACCATAAAGGTATGCTCCAGGTTGCATCGTACTATGGAACGCAGTATCAAACACTAAGAAGTTTGGTAAATCTGGCATTTGTGCACGACAGGCCCGTACTCCCGCCATCGCTGCTGGATTATGTAATGGTGCTAGATAAGTAATCTTATCCATTTCAGCTAACACTTCGTCAGTTACTAAAACACTGTGTTGAAATTTTTCACCACCGTGCACAACACGATGTCCTACAGCTTTAATTTCCGACAAGTCAATTTTACTCAAGATTTCCTTAATGGCTGTTGCGTGGTCCGTAACACGTTGGATATCATCATCAACAATTTTTTCCTTAGTTGTTGTTTCAACAACTTGGTACTTAACCGAACTACTACCACAATTTAAAACTAAAATTTTCATATAATGATTGTAGCATAAAATTTTTTTGTGGTATAATAATTTAATGAAGATTGCGGTAATTATTGCCAATTTCAATCCTTTACACAAAGGACACGAGTATTTAATTCAGAAAACTCGGGAAATTACTGATTGTACACACATTGTCGTCATTCAAACTGGTAACTTTACCCAACGCGCTGAGCCAGCAATTATTGAAAAACACTTGCGTGCACAAAGTGCCGTTATGTGTGGCGTTGATGCCGTCTTAGAAATGCCAACCGCTTATGCTACCAATAATGCAGAAGTTTTTGCGAAAGCTGGAGTTCAGATTGCCAACGTAATTCCGCACGCCAGTTATTTAGTTTTCGGCGTCGAAGATAATAATCTACAAATCTTAAAACAAATTGCTTATGTTAAATTAACAAAAAGCCGTGAGTTTGATAAATACATCAAAATTCATTTAAAAGCCGGTTTATCATACAGTGCAGCGCAAACTGAAGTCGTGAAAAAATTATTGCCAGAAATTCCACCCGCGGTCATCACTAAAATTTTAAACGGTGGTAATAACATTTTGGCGATTGAATATTTACGTGAACTACACCGCTTACATAGTACCATTCAACCAGTAGCAATTGCCCGTTGCAAAGACGAAGATAAACAAACTAATACCACGGCATTAGCATTACGTGATGCTTACTATAACCAAAGCAAACCAATTGAACATTATATTCCTGAACAAGTATTGCCTTTTACAATGCAAGCCATTGAAAAACATCCTGTGAAAGAAATGTTTGAATCTACGATTTTATTTGGTGCATTAACCGACTTGGATGTTAAACATACATATAATGCTAATTTAGAAATCGGTAAATTATTCCGCGGTCACCGTCCCGTAACTTATGAACAATTAACTGCTGTGATGCCCAACCGTCAATACACCGTGAACCGTTTAAAACGCGTAGCTCTACACGCAACTTTAGGTGTTACCAAGAAAGATATCCAATTTATTTACCAACGCAATCATTTACCCTACGTCAATTTATTGGCCATTCGCAGTGATGCCCACGATTTATTTAACGAACTCAGTTCTATTCGCCTAACTCCAGTCATCTTACACGGTAACCAGAACCGCCCAACCATTGATAAATATTATTTACGAATGCGTCAAATTGACCACCGCGCTAACAGTTTGTACGAAATTTCTTGTAAACAAAAATTCGCTCAAAAACCACTTTATGTTATTTTGGACAACCAAACCAACGACCCAATCATCAATGACACTACCAAAACCGAACCATCCACACAACAAAAAACTAAACTTAATCATCACAAAACCACCGAAGATTATTCTAACTCCCCCGACGTGGAAAACTAATGTAAATCAAAAAAGCCTGGACAAGTTACCAGGCTTTTTTTGTTTACACATTACTTATAGTTTTTTACGCTTGCGAGATACCACAATACCAAAGATGGTACCCATTGTACCTAAACCTGCGGCACCACCGGCGGTACCTGCTACAGCGGCAACGACCGCGGTATTGGCTTGGTCGTTATTTGTTTGACTGGTTACCGTTGTGTTTTCTGTTGGAGTTTCCGCATTAGTATTTTCGTTTTGGTTATCCGGTTGATTTTCTTGATTTTGGTTTTCGTTACCGCTTTGGCTATTGCCGGCGTTGTATCCCCAAACAACATTATCTTCACGTCCATTATGCCAATAGGACAACCAACCATCAGGTTTCGATGGCGCTTCGCAGTAAACTGTAACATTGTCATTAAACGCATAATTACCAATATCTTCTACACCCGCTGGAATAATCACGGTATCAAAACAACCACCATTAAATGCTGATTCACCAATTGTTTTCAATGTCGATGGCAACTTAACATTGTTTAAGTTTGGACACCCACTAAAAGCATCATTATCAATTCTTATTACACCCTCTGGAATCACAACACTTGTGAGATTCTCACAATAAGTGAATGCATACGATGCAATTACTTTCAAAGTACTAGGGAAAGAAACAGAAACAAGTTTATTTTGCTCTTCCCAACCACCCATAAAACGCGGAGTATGTTCATCACTATAGTAGCCAACCATTTCAACTCCTTCTGGAATAATCACGTTAAAATAATCATATAGGTAATTATCTTCCCAATCTCTTTGATACACATAATCATATGCATCATTTGATATCCCTGTACATTGCTTATCATAAATACAAAACATATCATCACCCTGCAATATACCAATTTTCACTGTTTCACCATTATCCGCGCTGACCATTGGTCCCACCGTAAAAACTAATGCCACCGAAGCAATCACCGCGGCAAGCATAACACCTAATGTACTAAAAAGTGCTTTTTTATTCATTTTACCTCCCGTTGAGATATTTTCTCTCTATTATTATCATCTCAAAAAATAAAAAAAACGCAAGTACTTTTTATACTCAAATCAATTATCTTAACCAATCACAAAAATACCATTGTGAAATAAAATGCCGATAACTAGTAAATGTAATGGATAATATAAGTAGAAAAACCATTTCAGGAATGCATTAACCTGTGGCGACCTGCCCCGTTGACCATTGTATTGCCACAAAATTGGCAGACATAAAATTACCATAAAATTAATCATTGCCAGCACTGAATGCTCAATTATAATTTGAACCGTAGTTAACACAACATTTATCAACATCAGCCACAACATTTGTAAGGCAAAATGACCGCGATTTTTCCAAAACGCTAAAATCAATAATGGCGTAGCGCACATCCAATCTGCCGGCAAAGTAATCACGATAATAACCGCCGTCGCCAAAAGTTTTAACCACAATTTCCACTGGCTATCATAAATACGAATTAAAACCAATCCCCAAGCTAAACCCCATAACACACTGGTTTGCGATTGCCATTTCCCATTGATAAATGGAATAAATGATAATGGCCCCTGATAACTAAATAAATAGACATAGGCAAAATGTGCTAATAACGCAAAACAAAATAAACGACCCAAATACTTGCGCCAATTACGGGTATGGCAATAACCTTCCGCGATAAAAAAACACATAATTGGCATTGTTAGGCGACCAAAAACCCGCATTATAATTATCTAGGTATTCACACCGTTTGCTGCCCCAAAAGCATATGCTAAATGATCTAAAGTCATTGCGACAATCGCAATAGTTTTCAGAACATTAGCATTAAAGATTTTTGTTTCCATTAATTGTTTTGATTATAACAATAAATCGCTCAAAAACATAACAAAAAAAGCAACCCAGATTGAGTTGCTTTTTCAAATTTTCAACGTTAACCGAAATTATTTCAATTCAACAGTTGCGCCAGCTTCTTTCAATTGAGCTTCAAATTTCTTAGCGTCTTCAGCTGGAACTTTGTCCTTGATGGTTTTTGGAGCGCCATCAACGATTGCTTTAGCATCGCCTAAGCCCAAACCAGTGATTTCTTTAACAACTTTAATGACGTTGATTTTGTTTGCACCAGCATCTTTCAAGAAGATTTCATAATCGGTTTTTGCAGCTGGAGCATCAGCAGCAGCGGCAGCAGCACCAGCAGCTGGAGCAGCAGCAACGCTCATTGCAGCGGCACTAACGCCGAATTTTTCTTCCAAAGCTTTAACCAAGTCGGCAGCTTCTGTTAATGTTAATTTTGCGATTTCTTCTACTAATTCTTGAGTTTTCATAATTTTTTAATTTTCCTTTTAATTTTTTATTTTTTGATTTTGTTTTTTGCAGTTTTAACTGGTTGGTTACGCTTATTTATTTGCAGCGTTAATTACCATTGCCAAGTTACGCGGCACCGCATTGATTACGGTTGCAATACCACGTGCACCACTGTTGATCAAGCCCATTAATTGAGCGATCAAAGTTTCCTTGTTCGGCATTGTTGCCAAACGAACGACTTCGTCTTTTGATAAGACTTGGTTGCCGATCAAACCAAATTGGAACGCCATTTTATCTTTGAACTTAGCGTCCTTGATAATTTTCGCAGCACTTACTTCGTCAGCATTAGAGAATGCCATTGATAAAGTACCGTTCAATTTGTCGTCCAATTCGGTAATTCCTAAATTATTCAAAGCAATGCGGACCAAGTTGTTTTTGTAAACGTGATAATTAACATCGGCATCGCGGAATTTACGACGTAAGTCAGCATCTTCCTGAGTGTTTAAACCTTGATAGTTAACAAACACAACGCTCTTGGCATTTTTCAGTTTACCTTCAATTTCCTGGACAGTCGCAATTTTACTTTGGAAATTGGAATTACTTTGTTTTGCTTTAACGGCCATTAAACCTCCTTTTAAGGAACGTAATAGCACATACGGTTTTGATAAAATACCTCGGCAAGATTTACGTATTGACCACTTGCTTTCTTTGGCTATTAAATTCTTATGCGGAGTTTAACATACACCCCACCACTTGTCAATGATTTCATTGGCAAACTACAATGACTTATTGTCAGACATCCCCATATTAGACTGCATTTTATATAAATCCAAACCAAGTGAAAAACTGGCACTGTCGTTAGTTACTCGGTTCATATCACTGGGATCATCCGTTACTAAATCTGGTCGCACCAAGATTCCTTGTTTTAAATTAGTAAAATATGTTTCAACTGGTAAGTTGTGAACTTCCATTTGTGTTAAATCAATTTTGGTTAACTCAAATTTTTTACGCAACAACAACTGTGGCATAATTTCACCAGTTTCGGTCACTAACCCAACACGTAGCATTTTATCAAATGGCGATTGTTCAACTTGATGTTTTAAATTATGTAATACTTGAACCAGCGAATTACCATCCAAGCCATATTTTTTAGCCGCGGCTACCAACGGGACAATCGCAAATGTTTTTGGTTTTTGTTCGGTTGGTTGCTGGCGCAAACAAGTTAAATAATCCTGATAATATTCACGAGTCGATGCTAACATTGAATCATAGATTCGAGGTGCAATTGACTCCATCAATGCTTCACCTTCATTAAATTTTAATCCCTCAGGAGCTAAACCTAACTTTACCAAAGTTAAATCATTAAAGTGATTAATTGGTCCAGTTGGTTCGGCATCAACCTTAACCCGATCGGTACAATAAGCAAAACGTAAATGCTGAAATGGTAATTCGGCATTGCCAATACCAATCATTGCGGCACGCACACCCGGAATACGATTTAATAACTTAACTGCAATTCGCGAAAAATTAAAACAGGTAGTTGGAGTTTCCGCTGTAACATCGCCAACAATCTGAAAGCTTTCATCAATGCGGTGGTTAGGATTCTTGCGTGTATCATTAAAATAATAGGTTTCATCATATTTCAACAATTGACATAAACGCACATACAACCACAAGGCCTTTCCTTCCGGAGTTTTTTCTGGACAAGTTTCTAACTTTAATTCTTTCATTAATTTAGGATTAATGGTAAAATTTTCTTCATCAACATAGAGATGATGATATGATGAAGGGTTACCATCACGATCACCGACTAATCCAGCTTGATAATTTGATTTCAAAATATATTTTTTCATAAGTGTGTTCTAATATAAAACTTATCAACCAGCGAAAGCAAGTATCTTGTAAAAATTCCTTTCCCGTTTTACCAAATCGCTTGAAAAAAAACGCCAAAAGTGGTAATTTATCAATTGTAATGAAAACATTCTTGGTGGTAGGTTTAGGCAATCCCGAAGGTAAATATTTTGAAACGTGGCACAACTTAGGTTTTAAAGCAGCTGAACGTTTTGCTGGTGAATTACCATTTACCAAGAAAGGTAACCAAATGCTTGCTACAACCCATCTAAATGGTAACAAGATTATCATCTTAAAACCTTTGACTTATATGAATTTATCCGGGCAAGCTGTAGTGGCAGTCAGCCGTAAATATAAAATTCCACCTGAACAAATCATAGTTTTTGTGGATGATATTTATCTTGATATTGGCACCGTCCGTTTAAAAAAAAGCGGTAGTGCCGGCGGGCACAATGGTTTAAAATCCGTCAGTGAACTATTACAGTCCACTACTTATGTCAAAATTAAAATTGGAGCCAAACCAATAACAGATATTAAAGGTAATACCGCCAACTATGTTTTATCCAAAATTCCCGACACGGTTCGTCCTACCATTGACACTGCCATTGATAACGCAGTTGCCATTGCCCACGACGTCATTGCAGGTGTGAAATGACGTTAACTGTTGGTCAAAACATTTCACTTGCCGCAGTAAAAGCCGCACTTACGAACCAAGACGTTACCACCCACGGCGACATTTTAGATGTAACTTTACCCGACCAAACACAGATTGTCCGCATTATGTTCGATGGCGATACCATTGAAGATTTACGCTTAATTGATGCAACAACACGTGCTTTCGTTAAAAAACTACCCATGGTAAATTTAGGTACCGACCTAAGTTTCTCTTTAGCACTGGATATTTTGAAACAGGTTTGTCCAGACCGCGATTGGTCCAAAGTTACCGCTCCTACGGCAATTTTACCCAACTACAACAGTGCAATTTCACTGCTCGCTGATGAACTTGCCACGGTAAAAAACCAAACTGTTTTGTTATTTGTGGGTAACACCAAAACCGCCGAAAACTATTTACGCAGTAAAAAAATTGATTTTGTCATTACTAAAGGTGTAGCCTTCCCCAATTATATTAACATCATCCAATCAACTTTCCCTTTATCTTGTCAAATTGACGATTTATTGATTTACAGTTTAACCGACACCAACCCAGGCAAAACCGCCGATGTCAGTTCATTACTGACCAAAACAAAAAAAGAATTTATTATGCCTCTAGTTGGCGAATGCGTAGTGCACTCACTCCACGGCATTGGTCGTTTTATGGGTATCAAAAAGTTAGACTTATTGGGTGATGGTAATGTCGCCGAATATTTTGCTTTACAATACGATGGTGGCACCATGGTTTACCTTGCCACTGACAAAGTTGAAATGTTATCCAACTACGTGGGAGAACCCACCCGCTTACACAAAATTGGAGGGCAAGACTTCGCGAATGCGAAGCAACGGGTTCGGCGTCGACTGCAAGAACTCTCATTCAAATTAAGTGATTTATATCGTCAACGTGCCGCACTAAAACGTCCACCATACGAAATCATTGCGGAACACAATGACGCTTTTGCGGCCAGTTTTCCGCACCCGCTAACCAAAGACCAAGCCAAAGTTATGGATGACATTTACACCGATTTAAGTAGCCCTAAATTAATGGACCGTTTAGTATGTGGTGATGTAGGTTATGGCAAAACTGAAATTGCCTTTCGCACGGCTTTTACTGCGGTAATGAACGGCTATCAAGTTGTTTTACTCTGTCCGACCACTATTTTATCTGTTCAACACTACCAGAATGCGAAAGCTCGTTTTGAACAATTTGGGATTCGTGTTGCAGTCTACAACCGTTTTATCACCGCCAAACAACAAGCCCAAACCTTAGCCGATTTGCACGACGGCAAAATTGACATCATTATCGGCACACATAAATTACTATCCTTAACCAAAACTAATTTTAATAAGTTAGGTCTTTTAATTTTAGATGAAGAGCAACGTTTCGGTGTTGAAGCGAAAGAGAAAATCAAAAAATTAACTCCCAACATTGATGTTCTTACGTTATCTGCTACTCCGATTCCCCGTACACTAAATTTGTCATTAATGGGTTTGCGCGACATTTCTGTAATTACCACACCACCAAAAGATCGTTTGCCAGTGATTACAAAAGTAGCAGAGTTTAGTTGGGAACTGCTTTGGGACGCCATCGATCAAGAATTATCACGTAATGGTCAAGTAATTGTCATTTATAACCAAGTCAAAGATATGGCTGAGTTTGCCGCTAAAATTGCTGTACGCTACCCCAACAAAGTTGGCTATGTCCACGGACAAATGCCGACCACTCAAATTGAAAATACGATTACTGCTGTTTACGAACACGAACTTGACATTATCGTGGCTTCTACCATTCTGGAAAACGGGATTGACTTAACCACCGCCAACACGTTATTTGTGATTGGTGCTGACAAATTAGGTTTAGCTCAAATGCATCAATTACGCGGACGTGTTGGACGTAGCACAACGCAAGCCTATGCTTACTTAACCTACCCACACGCAGATTATGTAGCCGACGAAGCGATGGAACGTATCAACGCGATTAAGAATTTCTACTCTACCGGTGCAGGTTTCAACATTGCGATGCGCGATTTGGAAATTCGTGGTTCAGGCGAAGTCTTGGGCGCCAATCAAAGTGGTCACATCGAAGAAATTGGGATCGAAGCCTTTGCGCAAATCTTGTCCGAAATTGCCGCCGAAAACCGTGCTAAACGCGATGCACCAATTGAGCAATAAAAAAACCGCAATAATGCGGTTTTTTGATTTGTTTTTTTATAATTAGTGTGCGTTTTGACGTACGGTTTCAATTTCACTTTGCATATTTTGCAAAATATTAGCATAAGCGGTTGCAATACCATCTTTAGAGAAAGAGAATTCATAGATGGTAATCGTTTTAGCCATACTATCATATTCAAAACTGATTAAAACGTCTTCGGTACGGTTTTCATTCACAGTATAGAAAACACCATCCGTGCCATCAATGCCTTGCCAATTGCTATCAGCAACATATTTTTGTGAATATGCTTGATAGAATTCTTCGTAATATTCACTCAAAGCTTTATTTTGATCATAGTTTTCGATACAAGATTCTGGAACGGAATAAACATATTTTGTTGAAACGGTTTCATTAACTGATTGCGTTTCGCTATCGACAATGTATCGATTAATTAAATTTGATAAAGCTTCTCTGTACCAGGCTAACATTTGTTGGTATAGAGCTAATTTATTATTATATTCAGGGTCGTTTTGGTCTGGTCGTTGACTTTCCATTACACTTGGGTCATACATAATATCAGCCAAAGTGGCTCTGATTTGATCATCATTTTCAAAATGTGTTATTTGAGAACTTGCAGATGGCCAAGTCACTTCTTTAACATAGTTCCTGGTTGTCACCTGTTGTTGTTCTTGTGGAGTATCTGGCGTGTTATCGTTGTTGGCTTGCTTACTGCAACCGACCAATGCGAACGGTGTCGCCAATGCTAAGGTAGTACAAAGTAAAAATTTTCCAAGTTTTTTGTTTTTCATTTTATTTTTCCTCCATTAGCATGCTTCTGCATACTATTTTAATGTACCCGTTTTTGGGAAAATAGTCAAAAACAAATCAAGTGTCTAATTAAACCTATCACGATTTACGATAATTATTGTCTTGTGAATTCCAAAACATAGGCATCAATCGTGTCACGGTCGGTTTTAACCTTTTCACTAATGGCAACACCACCCACCACATAGACATCGTGTTCTAAAGCCAACACCGGAGTGGTTGGACGCAAACGCGCCGGAACTTTTTTGTCGGTAAAAAACGAATTTAATTTCTTGGTGCCACCACCCAATTTTTCAAACATATCACCATCTAAGCGGAAACGCCATTTGGCTTTCTTTGGTAGTTTATCAGCATCAATGACCCATAAACCACGTTGAATGGCTAGTTTGTAACTAATCGTTTTGGTTACGGTGATAGTACCAAATCCTTCCACCAAAGTTTTACCCACTTTGAAACTATATTCTTTAAATTCAGGACGAGATTCACGGCGTACCAAACTAATGTATTCGTATTCTTTAACCGCGTAAGTATTATGCGGCAAAGAAACTTTCTCACCATTCAAACCATCCGCACTTAACGCCATAATCGCATTAATATGTTTAATTTCCACATCAGCACGAATACCTAACAATTCTAAGCCGTGATAAATCATACGGGTAATAATGGAATCAGGTAGATAAAAACGATTCAACGGAATACGTACCACATTACCTTCTTTTACAATACCGTTCATATCACACTGATTAGTGATAAACGAACTGTCACGTGCAGCAATTTTCGCGAACGCTGCCAAATTCTCTGGCGCTGTACGCCACTCTTTGGTAATCAAAGGCATAATCATATTACGCACATAATTACGGCGGAAGCTGTTGTCTTCATTCGTATCGTCAGTCACGTGCGGGATACTGTTACGATAATTGTAAGCAATAATATCGGACTTCTTAGTTTCTAATAATGGACGAATATAAACGCCACGCACTGGAGCCATTCCCGAAGCACCGTCCAAACCGCAACCACGGAACAAATGCATTAACACGGTTTCAGCTTGGTCATTCAAATGATGCGCAATCGCAAACTTAGTCAATTTATATTTTTTAATTGCCGCTTCAAAACATTCATAACGCAAGATGCGTGCTGCAGTTTCCAAACTAACTTTGTTGGCAGTCGAATACTCCGGCACATCAACACTGTACTTCGCAAACTCAATTAAATTTTCGTCGCAGTACTGTTTGACAAAACGTGCATCACTGTTAGCTGTACGACGAATGTTGTGATTGACGTGTACCGCGACTACTTGGAAATGCACCTTCTCGGCTAAACTGTGTAAAAGGTGTAGCAATGCCATACTGTCTTCACCGCCAGAGACAGCTACACCGACGCGATCACCCGTCGCAATCATTTTATTTTCCTTAATATATTGAATAACTTGTTCTTCCATTACCACTAATTTAACACATATCTGCTTGACAATCAATAGTCTTGGATATATTATTATTAATAGATAAAGGACAGCCGCAAGGTGTCTTTTTTTTAAGGAGAAGAAAAATATGGCATCTAAAAAAGGTAACCGCGTTCCAATGGTCTTGGTTTGCACTGAATGCAACCAACGTAACTATGATACGGAGAAAAACAAAAAGAACGACCCAGAACGTAAGACATTAACAAAATACTGTCGTTTCTGCCGTAAACACACGGAACACAAAGAAAGTAAATAAGGAGTGTTATGGGTTCAAAATCAAAACGCAGGCACGCACAAAAGCAATACAATCGGGCGCAAAATAAACCCGTTTCTGCAACTGCGGACGCGGTGGTTGTAGAAACCAACGGCGAAGTTGAATCTACAGAAACTTCAACCGTAACTACACCAGTCATTATGACACCCAAAGAATTGCGCAAAGCCGAAAAAGAACGTGCGAAACAAGCCAAACTTTTGCGCAAGCAGCAAGCCAAAAACGCACCAGAGAAATCCAAAGATAAAAAGGACAAAAAAGACAAAGAGAAAAAACCTTTCTTTTTGATACGTTTCTTCAAATGGTTATGGCGCAGTATCGTCAGTGTTTTCAGTGAATTGAAAAAAGTCCACTGGCCAACCGCAAAACAAGTTTTCAAAGCTACTGGTATCGTTCTTGGTATTGTAGTTTTGTTTGGAATTATCTTATTGGTCATTTGGATTCTGTTCGGCTTACTACATTATTTATTAGTTAACGGCAGTTTATCTGGCTGGACAGTCTTTTAAGGAGGAATTATGGAAGAAAATAAAGACAACACAATTGAAAAAGACTTGGTGGCAAATGATATTCCACCTGAATTAAAAGTTGCCGGCAACCAACGTCGCGACAGCGAAGCCCGCTGGTACGTTTTGCATACCTTTAATGGTTACGAAACTGTTGCGGAAGACAACTTAAAGAAAGTTATTGAAAAATATCACTTGGAAGACCGCGTGTTAGAAATCTTCATTCCCACCGAAGACATTATGACCGAAAAGAAAGATGGCACCAAAATGATTAAAACTCAACACAGTATGCCAACTTATATTTTCGTCAAAATGATTTACGGCGATGATATTTGGCACACCATTACCCGTACCCGTGGTATCACCGGTTTTGTTGGTCCGAAAGGTCGTCCACTTCCCTTGTCAAACACTGACGTGATGAAAATGCGTTTGGAACGTAAATTAAACACCAAAGTTGCATTTGAAGTTGATGACGTCGTGAACATTATTGACGGTCCATTAATGGGACAAACCGCCAAAATTACCGCTGTTGATGCAGCCAACCACAAAATTACAGTTGTTGTGAATATGTTTGGTCGCAGCAACAAAGTTGAACTGCACACCAGCCAAGTCAAAGCTTTGGAAAATTAATTTTTGGTTCACAATCCAAAAGAGCAGCCAATCGACTGCTCTTTTTTTATTCGTACCCTTTTGCTTTGAGTTCAGCGACCAACTGCTTGGCGTGATTAAATGTTAAACTTGATGTTTGGTGTCGGCGCGCAATATCGGCTAAACGTTCTTCGTACGATACCACGTTGCCTTTACTATCCACGTGTAAGTCCGCCCAGTTTAACAAATTCAAAAAGCGACTTTGATACGGGCAATTCACCACACCGTGATAATAAACTTCTTGCCAGTATGGATAATTTTGCTTTTTCAAAAATTCGCCACCCACCGTTTCGTGCTGATGATAATCCGGTTCTTCTAAAAATGCATAACCAATATCGTGCAACAAACCAAGAGTATAAAGTTCGTCACAGTCTTGCTGTGGTAACTTTTGTTCTTGTGCATAATGTCGCAAAAACTCCGCTACTCCAAACATATGCCGCTTGCGGTCTTCTGTAATCATTTTTCAATATATTATGTCACTTAGTCATAATTTTGTCACTTTCAATATTTACATTTTCTTTTTCAATTTCATACTTACCTACCACATACATACGAGTTCCCTTCTTCTTTTGTTCACCATTAACTATATCATAGTCGTCAAAAGACTTTATATTACCTTTATTGATAAAATCTGAAAATTCTTCATTTGTTAACAAACCAATAAAAGGACGATATCTTTCCTTATTGTCATCTTTATAAAGATTAACTGTTACGCTATAATCCAACAAAGCGTAATCCTTTTTTCTTTTGACTATATTAAAACAATGCGGTTCTTGTTGACCGTTTATATCGGCACAACCCATACAGTAATATGATTCCATTCCCAAAATACTCAATATTTGTTGAACCAATGCACTTCTTTCGGTACATTGTGCCGCACCTTTTCCCTTTAAATCAACAAGCTTATTATTTTCAAGCGCCGCAAAATATTCTTCTTCGGTTTTTGTATTCTGAAATGGTATGTCATCAAAAATTGTGTCACGCGACATCTTACCAGGTAATCCAAAATAATCAATCACAAAAGGTTCTAATGCATCAATCAGTATTTTTTTCTGATATATCTGTTTATCTTTAATAAAATGCATAAATTCATAAATAAAATCCGTAGTTTGCATTCCATAATCTGCTAAACCCAAATTTGAATATTTAATTCTAGTGTTAAGTGGTATAAATCCTTTAAACACACTGTTTTTTGACAAACCATTTTCAAATCCTAAGCATTTAACTTTCGTGGCGTTAGCATCAGCTGCTTCAATTGCCTCTTTGACGATTGTGTCAACCTCCTCGGGTTTGCATTCCGACATCTTTTGTAAGAAGTCCATTTTAATACTTCCTTTGATTAATATTTTATGCTGAAGTTTTGGCAGTTGTAATTTTTGTTTCCGTTAGTGCCGCCGTTTCAGCTTTACTTTCCGCCACTGGCAAAACTGGTTTTTCTGCGTGGTGGATTTTGGGTGTCGTAACCTTGTTAATCACGTCGGCATCAATCGTAATTTTATCAATCGTTTTATCCGCCGGTGTTGAATACATTGTATCCAATAAAGCATCTTCCAAAATCGTACGTAAACCACGGGCACCAGTTTTTAATTCCAAAGCTAAATCCGCAATACGTTCAACAGCATCTTTTGTAATTTCTAATTTGACATTATCTAATGAGAACATTTTGACAAATTGTTTCACCAATGCATTTTTGGGTTGCGTTAAAATTTTAATCAAAGCATTACGGTCCAAAGCTTCCAAACCAACCACAACCGGCACACGACCCACAAATTCGGGAATAATACCGAACTTGACCAAATCAACTGGACTAACCTTTTTAACGTCGGTTACCGAAGCCGATTCATCAGTATTATTCTTTAATTCCGCGCCAAATCCTAAACCACTACCATTCAAACGCGCCGAAACAATCTTTTCCAAACCAACAAATGCACCACCCACAATGAATAAAATATTAGAAGTATCAATTTGAATACATTCTTGACTTGGGTGTTTACGTCCACCTTGTGGTGGTACATTAGCAATCGTACCTTCAATAATCTTTAATAACGACTGTTGCACGCCTTCACCCGACACATCACGGGTAATACTGCGGTTTTCACCCTTCTTGGCAATCTTGTCGATTTCGTCGACATAGACAATGCCGCGTTGTGCTTTTTCCACATCGTAATCACAATTTTGTAATAGTTTCAATAAAATATTTTCCACATCTTCCCCGACATAACCAGCTTCGGTTAAAGTCGTGGCATCGGCAATCGCAAACGGCACATCCAAAATGCGCGCCAAGTTTTTTGCCAACAAAGTTTTACCAGAACCAGTGGGTCCAATCATTAAAATGTTACTTTTTTCTAATTCAACATCATCAGGTTTACGGTCTTTCCTTTTACTATGTTTCAAATATTGGTTGTAATTGATACGTTTATAATGGTTATATACAGCCACCGATAAAGTTTTTTTAGCTTCGTCTTGTCCGATAATGTATTCGTCCAATTTAGCTTTAATTTGTGCCGGAGGCAATAAGACCAAATCATCGGGTGTGGTATGTTCGCGGTGTGCTAATAAAACATCAGCACAGGCCTCAATACAATATTCACAAATATAGGCTGACCCAGTTGGGCTGCCAATAATTTTTTTAACTTCACGGCTACTACGTCCGCAAAAACTGCATAAAGTGTTCATCTGGACCTCCTCTCCATTATCTACACACGATATTTGTTAGTTTACCTTTGACTAGTTCAATTATACCAAATTAACTACGTTTCGTAAAAACTTTATCCACCAAGCCATATGCTTTAGCTTCGTCTGCCGACATATAATGATCGCGTTCACAATCAGCGGCAACTTGGGTTTCGGTTTTACCACAGTTTTCTGCCAAAATTTTGGTTAAACGTTTTTTCAAACGCAAAATGTGTTCGGCTTGAATTTGAATGTCGGTCGCTTGACCTTGCGTGCCACCCAATGGTTGATGAATCATAATTTCACTATTTGATAACGCATAACGTTTACCTTTGGTGCCTGCTGATAACAAGAACGCACCCATTGAAGCCGCCATACCGACACAAATCGTTGATACATCGCATTTAATGTATTGCATCGTATCGTAAATTGCAAAACCGTCAGTAACTGTGCCCCCTGGACTGTTAATATACAACGAAATGTCTTTATTTGGATCTTTAGCTTCCAAATAAATCAACTGAGCTACCACTAAGTTTGCGGATTGAGCGTTGACTTCCCCATTCAAAAAGACAATGCGGTCTTCCAACAAGCGACTGTAAATATCGTAACTACGTTCGCCATTCGCTGTTTGGTCAACGACCATTGGAACTAACATATTTTGTTCTCCCTCTTTAAGAATATGGTCAAATTCTCAAATTGTTTTTGTCGGTCTTTGTCGGACAAATGTTCTTTTTCCACGATTGCATCCATTACTAAACGCATTTTGACTTGTTTGGCTGCCAATACGTGTTGTTCATCGTGAATCTTTTCCACGGTGGTGCCCATATATTGAGCATACATTTCCATTGTGGCACCTTGTGAAGCCAATTGGTGTTCCATATCGTGAATCATTGAATGTGCATAATCGTGAATCATTTTGTCAGGAATTTCCACCTTGGCATTATCCATAATTTTTTCGAACAATTTTTCTTCATCAGCATATTCAGCTTGTTTAGTTGCTTGTTCGGTTAATTTTTTCAAGATGTCTTCTTTGAATGCTTTGATGTTGTCAAATTCAGAAACCTCTTTTGCGAATTGGTCATCAAGTGCTGGCATTTCTTTAACCATAATGTTATTTAATTTAACTTCAAATTTAGCTTTTGCATTCTGTAATTTTTCGACGTGATAATTTTTGGGGAAAGTTACATTCACATCACGTGCTTCACCCATTTTCATTCCAATCAATTGTGCTTCAAAGTTATCGATGAAACTTTGACTACCAATTTCTAATTCGTAATTTTGCGCGGTGCCACCTTCAAAGTATTCGCCGTCAACACTACCTTTAAAATCAATTACAGCGATATCGCCATTAGCAACTGCGTGATCTTTATCAGCTGCAACTTGTTTAGCACGAGTTTGTTGTAAACGATTCAAATAAGCATCAACATCTTTAGCACCAACTTTAACTTCGGTTTTTTGAATTTCCAAACCGGTATATTGTCCCAAAGTAACTTCAGGTTCAATATCACAAGTAGCGGTTAATTTAATTCCACCTTCAGTTGTGAAATCAAAATCCAAACGTGGATAATCAATTAATTTTAATTCATCGCCAAAATTGGCAGCAAACAAATCTTGCACTGCTTCTTCAACGAAGATACCAGCACCATATTGTTGTTCAATCATTTTGCGTGGAGCTTTACCAGCACGGAATCCAGCCACTTTATATTTGCTGGCATTTTTTTTGTAGGCGTTTTCGTTCGCAGCTTCCCATTCGTCTTTGGTAAAAGTCATCACGACCGTCGCCTGATTTTTCTGTTTTGTAATTTTTTTGTCCATAACAAATATTTTAACCCATTTAGATACGTAAAAGCAAGGAAAATAACGCAATCACTAAGCCGACCTTAAAGATAATCACAATTACAAAACTCCATTTGCGACGACGTAAGTAACGTTTTTCATCATCAGTAAAGGTTGGTGTCATTACCACATTCTCACCAGCCGCTTGTTTATCAGTAATATCTTTCAAATGTTCGTACTGAATATCACGGATTTTCTTTAAAAATAGGTAACGGCTGTACATTGAATCCCATAAGGTACCAATGGCAGTAATAATCAAAGCTAATACCGCAACAAATAAAAAGAAACTAAAATGTAAAATACAGTATAAAAGAAAATTCAACAACGTTGCAACTAGACCACAAAAGAAAATTTTACGACCAGAATTAGCCGTAAAATAATCTCGTAATTTAGTAAACGTAATTCGGATCCATTTCATTTTAATTATTTAAAACGAATATTAATGTTGCCCAAAACCAAGAATACTACAATCAAAACAATGGCAACGACCCAAACGATTAACCAGCCGCGACCACGTGCGCGTGCATAGCCATAAGAATGGCAAGCCACCACGAAGTAAGCCAGAACCTGTGCCAAGATGTTTAAGGCACTGACCACTTGTGCTGTAACGCCGACTAAATTCAATAGCCAAGACATTAACAAAGCAATCCCGACGAATACTACCGCCAAGTATGACAAGATGTTCAATAACCCAGTCCTTCTTGTTGTTGACATTTAATTTTACCTCCTTATTTTAAATAATAACATTTTTCTCTTGCTTCCGCAAACGCTTTTGTCGGTTGGATTGCCAGATGTATTGATTTACCTGTCATCGGATGTACAAAATCCAACTTAACTGCTTCTAGCATTTGCCCACTACCACTATTATATTCGGGATCCCCCAAAATAGGATGATGAATTGCTTTGCAGTGCACACGAATTTGATGAGTCCTGCCAGTTTCTAACGTAAACTCGCACAAGGTGTGTTTTGCATAGCGTTCTAAAACGTGTAAATGTGTAACAGCACGACGCCCACCTTGTTCTGTCGTAGTAAAAATTGTACGGTGTTGCGGATGACGTACAATGTTACGGTCAATCGTTTGATCAGTATTAACTACGCCATCAACCAACCCCCAATAAGTTCGTTGAATTACATGTTTTTCAAACATACGTCCTAAACGTTGCTGGCAATCCGCAGTTTTAGCAATAATCAATAAACCTGCGGTGTTTTTATCTAAACGATGAACAATTCCCGCACGTTCTAGGTTTTCTTGTCCCCGTCCTAATAAAGCATTTAGTATAGTTCCTGATTTAACACCGGCCCCTGGATGCACCACCATACCACGCGGTTTATTAATCACCATTAAATATTCATCTTCATAAACCACATCTAATGCAATATCTTCCGGTTCCGCAGTAACCACAACTGGCGTTAATTTTCCGTCTACCACATCAGTTGAACGCAACTCATAACCCGCTTTAACAACTTGTCCGTTGACCGTAAAATCACCACGTTTAATTGCCGCAGCAATTTGACTACGGGTGACTTCAGGATAACGTTCCAATAAGTATTTATCTAGGCGCACGGAATTCCTCCATAATCATTGCTAAAACCATCATCACCGCACCGACTGATAAAGCAATATCCGCTAAGTTATTACGAAAAATTATAAAATCAATAAAGTCGTGAACGGCACCATTGGAAAGCAAACGATCAATCGCATTACCAAGCACACCACCAATAAAAAGTGCTAAACCGATGGTCCAAAACCACGTACGTTTTTTACGGGAGAAAAACCACCATAATAACACAGCCACTAAGACAAAAGAAAACACAACCACAAACACCCATAACCACGGCAATTGTGCCCCTAAGCCCCACGCAATACCAGAATTCATTACCCCGTCGATGGTAAATTTAGTGATTAAGTCAGCCGTTACGACTGCTACAATAACACTAAAGAATAGCCAAATCATTGACCAACCTTTTCCAACATCGACACCACAATGGGGCGACGATTGTAATTTTTTTGGAAATAATTTTGAACATCTTTCCGAATTTGATTACGCACTTCGTTAATATCATTACCATTGAACGGCATCTTACTTAAAGATTCCAAAACCACGCCACGAATATCAACAATTACTTTTTCTAATTCGTGGGCATAGGCTAAACCTTTCATAATCACATCTGGGCCAGATAATAAATCACCATTCTTAGCATCGTAACCCAAACCAATTACGCAAATACCATCCTCCGCCAAAGCTTGACGGTCACGTAAAACCGAACTATCCACATCACCGGCGCCATAACCATCAATTAAACGTGCACCGTGTGGTACTGAACCAACTTTTTTCAATCCCGAAGCTGATAACTCCCAACACTCGCCTAAGTCAGCCATAAAGACATTACGTGCGGGCATTCCCATTCGCTTTGCCATATCACAATGTTTTTTCAACATTTTGTATTCACCGTGAATCGGAATAAAATTACGCGGACGAACTAAAGCGTGAATAATTTTCAATTCTTCTTGGCAAGCGTGTCCAGAAACGTGGACCGCTGCCAAACGTTCGTATACCACTTCACAACCACGATAAACCAAATTATTAACTACATCAGCCACAGCACCTTCGTTACCTGCAATCGCGGTTGCCGAAAAGATAACTGCATCATCAGGACCTAAATTAATTTGTGGGAATTCCCCATTGGCAATACGACTCAACGCAGCATTGCGTTCCCCTTGACTGCCTGTTAATAAAACCAACACTTCTTCATTCTTGAAAGCACTAATCTTACTGATTTCGATAATATTTTCGGGACGTGCTTTCATTTCCCCTAACTTAATGGCAATATCGCTAACCGCTACCATACTGCGTCCCAAGAAAGCGACTTTACGTTTATACTTTTGTGCTAAGTCCAAGATTTGTTGCATACGGTGAACGTTCGAAGCAAACGCAGTAATAAACATCCGTTTGTTTTTATATTGTTCAAACAACTCATCTAAACGTTCTCCAACCGTTGTTTCACTCATTGTAAAACCTGGACGTTCCACATTGGTACTTTCACAAAGCATTAATGAAACACCACGACGACCGATTTCACCAATACGAGCTAAGTCAATTGGTTGGCCATCCACCGGAGTTAAATCAATTTTTAAATCGCCACTGTGAAAAACAGTTCCCAACGGTGTGGTAATTGCTAAAGCGAACGAACCTGGAATTGAGTGGTTAACGTGGATAAATTCCACCGAGAATGCACCAATTTGTACAACCGCACGCGGACGCACCGCTACGGCTTTAACTTTCAAACCAGAATGTTCGTGTAATTTACGTTCAACCAGACCCAGAGTCATTCGACTAGCGTAAATTGGTGCGGGTACTTCTTTTAAAGCAAATGGCAAACCACCAATGTGGTCTTCGTGTCCGTGAGTAATGACATAACCTTTCACTTTATCTTTATTGCGAATTAAATAAGTAATATCCTGGACAACTAAATCAATACCAGGCATTTTATCGGGATCAGGAAATGCCAAACCAGCATCAACGACAATAATATCATCACCGTATTCAAACACGGTCATATTTTTACCGATTTCGCCTAATCCTCCCAAGAAACTAATCCGTAAATTTTTGCTCATTTTTTTCTCCTTATTCTGACTAATTTAGATTAACAATTTTATTGTAAATCGCACTTTTGTTAAGTTCGGTAGTACGTTCATTGTGGATTTGTAAACGGTTACGTACAACCTCATAGATGCCCAGCTGTTCAAATACGGCAAAACAAAATACAAACTGGAACAGGTTTTTCGTTGGTAACATTAATTTCGCAAATAATTTCAGTGGTGATTGGCAAAAATTATTGCGACTTACCAAATTAAGCGTTGCCTTATAATACTCAATAAATACACTTCTGTCAACACTTAACCCGTGAATAATGTTTTGTAAACTTTGATCTGGGGTAACAGTTAAATCATCGTGTAAATAACGTTGTAATACTAAAGCCTTTTCTTCGTCATTAATAGCAAACGGAATCACACATTTAACTACTGCTTGTGGTGCAGCACCATCATTCTGTTGTTGCAATTCAAAAATAATACTTTTTTCGCAGGGTGCCGCCAAAATTTCATTAAACACTGCTCCGCCAAAGAAAATAAACTTTAATTGACCATTATCAAATTTTGTATGTGTAGGATGCGTTGGCAAACTAGAAGCGCGGGTTTGGCGCAGTACCGTCATTAAAACTGGCGCAGGATTACCACAACCAGTTGGTTCTAACATTGCCACTTCTTGAAAAAACTTTTGGTTTAATTCATCCGCGGTAATTTCAAAATCATAATACTTACAGTTAATAACAGGTTGGGCTTTCATTGATGCCACTACTAATTCTTGAAATAATTGGCGGAATTTTTCAAAATTCTCAACCGGCAAAGACATTCCTGCTGCCATCGCGTGTCCGCCAAAAGTGCTCAAATATTTTGATGATTTTGTAATGCATTCTACCAAATTAATACCAGGAATACTACGACCACTGCCTTTATAGACCCCACCCTTACCACCTAATACAATGCAGGGTTTGCCATACTTTTCGGTTAAACGGACTGCAACAATTCCTAACACACCACTTTCCCATTCCGGCTTCGCTACCACAATCGCACTGTCGTTTTGCAAAGCTTGGTCTTCAATCATTTGTACGCATTCATCAAAAATTACAGTACACAATTCTTGGCGTTTAGCATTCATATAAAGCAAATTTTTAATAATATGATCCAAACGTGTTTCGTCCTGTTCCAAAATTACGTCAAGACCACGTTTAGCATTACCCATCCGACCACTAGCATTAATCTTGGGACCAAGACGGAAACTGATATCACCGCTTTTAATTTCATTACGAATATTGCAAGCCCGAGCCAAAGCCGTAATGCCTGGTACGGTACCTTGATTTAACATTTTTAAGCCATTATGTACAATTACACGATTTTCGTCAGTCAAAGACACGATATCCGCCACGGTAGCAATTGCACAAATATCAAAGTACTTTTGTGCAACTTCCAACCCTTCCATCGCTTGCACTAATTTTAAAGACACCCCAGCACCACATAAATCATCAAACGGATAATCCTGGTCCTTAAATTTGGGGTCCACACAAATGCAATTTGGGGTAACTTCCGGAATTGCGTGGTGATCAGTAACAATACAATCAATACCTAGACTTTGCGCAAATTTAATTTCTTCCGCACAAGAAATACCACAATCGACCGTAATTAATAAATTAGGGTGAAATTTTTCATTTAAGCGTGCAATTAAATCAATATTCAAACCATAACCATCAGCATCACGTTCAGGCAAAAAATACGAAGTTTTTACCCGTTGGGTTAAAAGATATTTATATAAAATGGCAGTAGCACAAATACCATCAGCATCATAATCACCAATGATTAAAATCCTCTGTTTTTGGCTAATAGCGTCGCGTAACCGCGTAACAGCCGCTTGCATACCTTTTAATAAATACGGATCGTGCAGTTGACTGGGGTCAAAGTTAAAAAATTTTTCGGCCTTCTCCGGTGAGTCGATGCCCCTTTCAATTAATAATCGGATAAATTTTTCACTATACCCTAATTGGTTAAACGCCGCCAGTTGCCGTGGAGTTACTTCTCCACACCTGACTTTGTATTCCATTCCAACACACAATAACACAAATTTAGTTGCTTCGCAACCAAAAACCAACTAAAATGAAAAATATGGAAAAAATCAAAATCAGTGCAGATAGTATTTGCGATTTATCAGATGACATTATCAAAGAACACAATTTTAGTATTATCCCAATGTACATTCACTTAGGTGATGAAGAAGAGCGCGATCACCCAGGGATTGACGAAAAAATTTATGAATACTTTCGTCAAACTAAAAAAACACCAAAAACCTCAGCCATCAGCATTCCTGATTATACCGAATTTTTTAAAGCCAACTTACCCGAAAACGGTAGTTTAATTCACTTCGTGATTTCCAGTGAAATTTCCAGTACTTACAACAACGCAATTGCTGCCGCTAAGGCGTTTAAAAACGTCTATATTATTGACAGTCGTTCACTTTCAACTGGAACGGCGATTTCGATGCTACGTGCCGCTAAATATCGTGCAGAAGGTTTACCAGCTGCGGAAATTGTTCAACGGATTAACGATGAAATTAATAAGGTACAATGTAGTTTCATCGTTAATAGTTTAACTTACTTACATCGTGGTGGTCGTTGTAGCGGTACTGCCAAACTCTTTGCCGCCGCTTTACACATCAAACCACAAATAATTTTAAAAGATGGCAAAATGCAACCAGGCAAAAAATTTATCGGCAACTTTGCAATGTGCGTAAAAAAGTACGTCGAATACGTTTTCGCAACCAATCCTGAACCTGATTTGTCCTATTGTTTCATCACTCATACAAAAATGACAAATCCACAAATTGTTGAAGACATTAAAAAGCAAGTATTGGTTCACTATCCATTTGCTAAAGTCATTGAAACTACCGCAGGCGGTACTATCGTTTCACATTGCGGTGAAAATACCATTGGTATCCTATACGGATTAAAATAAACAGTTAAAAATAATTATTAAAAAACTTAGGCTTGGTAACATTCACAATAAGCCACAGCTAATGCGTTTTCTCCAATATGACACGAAACTGATAAACTTAACGGATCAACAAATTCTACTGTTAAACCATATGGTTGCAATGCACGTTCCACTTCGGTTTTAAAGATTTCCGCCTTAGCTTGGTTGTAAGTATAAGCAATCATTACTTTCAAATTGCCTTTTTCCAGTTGTGGTTTAAAGCGAGTTGTAATTTCTTTAACCATTTGATCAATCATTCGTTTTTTACCTTGGTTATAACTCATTACCTGACAAAATTTATCTAGTTTTTCACCTTGAATGGTTAATACTGGTTTGATTTGTAACAATCCCGCAAGCAATGCTGCAGCGGGAGTAATACGGCCACCTTTTTTTAAATATTTCAGTGTCGAAAGCATAATATAAATACTGGCGTTCATACTGGTTGCCATTAAATAATCTTTAATTTCTTTGGCTGATCTTCCCGCTTTAGCCAAATTAACCGCATCAATTACAGATTGTTTTTGCGTAACAGAGATGCGGTGATTATCTACAACTTCCACTTTACCATTAAATTCTTTGGCAAAATTGATGGCAGAAGCACAACTACCAGAAAGTCCACTACTCATTGGAATATAGACAATTTCATCATACGCTTTCAGTAATTCACGCCAAGTCTCCGTAACACTATTAACGTTTGGCTGACTGGTGGAAACATTCGCTCCAGACATAATCTTTTCATAGAATTTTTCCTGCGTTAAATTAACATTTTCAAAATATTCTTCACCATCAATTAAAAATGGCATTGGAACAACGGTAACACCAATTTCTTTAGCAAATTCAGGTGTAACACCACTGTTAGTATCGGTTACTACTGCTACTTTCATAAACGACAAATCGTAACAAATTATAAATCAAACAGTCAACTAAATTACACTGTTACGAGAATTCATCTTTGCTATAATGCATATTTTCACCTATTTTTCACAATCTAACCGTATGGAACAACGTAAAACTGCTAAAATACCATTCATTTGCTTTGTCGCAACTTTAATTGCGGCAGTTTTATGCTTTTCATTTGGACGCAACTATAATCCGTATTTCTTATGGTTTGGGTTAGGTTTTGCCGGCATTAGTTTACTCAGTTTTATGCTGACACTAACCCGTTTTTTGCGTAACCGTTCCATCGCTAGTGGTTTGTTAATGACGACCACAGCGGCTACCGCACTTTATTTTGTTGCCAATCGTTTTATCAGCACCGCAGTTCCAAGGGCAGCAGCAAATCTTTCTGTTGCCAGTGTGAATGGCGCAGTGAATGCTAATGGTTGGTTTACACCATTATTCTTTGCCCAAATTGGTTTATTTGCCTTATGGTTTTTAATCATTTTATTTATTATCGGTGTCTATGTTCGGCCAATAAAACGTATTGACCATCTACTTGGTCAAATTATTGACGCCAAACAAATTAAGAAAATGAAACTTGGTAAGGGTCGCCAGTATCAAGCCATCGCCGATAAATTGCAAATATTAGCTAATGAAAAATACGCTGCCACCTTGAAACGGCAAGCGCGTCAAATCCAAGCTCGTAACCGTGCCAAAGTTAAGAAAAACGTAGTTAACAAAATCATTCAAGAACAAGACAAAATTCCCCACCCGACTAATTAAAGATTTAATTTTTATACTGTTTACTTAGCATCGGTATTTTCGACTAAGTTTTCATTTGCGTTGACAGATGCTATCTTTTTGGCACGATGTTTTTTTATAACACGCAAAACCACTTTAGTTAATAAAGCAGCAACAATCAAGATCAAGAAAACAATTAATAAGATGTATTTAATTTGCGGAAAAACTTCACAAACAGTCGTCATAATAATGCCGCAAATCACATTACCGAGAATCACGGTTACACAAATTACCCAAAAGTTCAATCCTAACAAAACCGCAAAACAAGTACCTGTCCAAACCCCAGTCATCGGTACTGGAAATGCCACAAACAAGAAAATAGTCAAAATTTTCAACCACAACGTATGACGTGTGCTTTTGTTCTGATTTTCTGCTTTGATTGTATCCGAACGTTTTGCAACATCACCCACCACAAAATCAACCAAAACTTTAAAGAATTTTTTGTCTTTCATCCATTGGTAAATTGGACGAAACAATAAAGCAACGATTGGCACTACGATTGAACTACCTAACAATGCCCATAAAAAAGCCTGCCAAGGATTTAATGCAGCAGTACCCCAGATTTCTTCCAACATTCCCAAAGGGATTGCACCCTTGAGTTCAACTAACGGCAACATTGATGTAAAAATAGTTGCCAAAATTGAATTATGACCAAAAATTGTAGTTAAAATCTTTCCCAAAATTATTGCTCCGATGTTTGATGATTTACTTCAACAATGGCACCAAAACGACGATCACGATTTTGAAATTCTAACAAAGCGTTTTTCAATTCAGCTTTGCTAAAATCCGGCCAATGAGTTTTAGGAAAATATAATTCGGCATAAGACACTTGCCACAACATAAAATTACTTAAACGCTGTTCACCACTGGTACGAATGACATAATCCAAGGCTGGTTGACCTTTCGTGTACAGATATTGTTCGATGGTTGCACGGTCAATCTTTGGTTTAACTCCATCAGCCAACATTAAATTAAAGGCATTCACTAATTCGTCTTGCCCACTATAATTAATACCAAGGTTTAAAATAAATTGCGTTTCATTTTTGGTTGCTGCGGCTACACGTTCTGCGTTTTTTGCTAAATTAGCAGGAAATTTCGTATAATCGCCCATAATGTTCAAACGTACGTGCGGATATTTTTTAACGAAATCATTGGCCTTTAAATAATTAGCTAAATATTTAAACAAACGATCTAATTCTTGTTTTGGTCGATTCCAGTTTTCTGTTGAAAAAGCATAAATACTTACAATTGGTATATTATAATGATAAAAGCATTCTTTAATAATTAAATCCAAATTTTTGACACCATACTCGTGACCCTTGGTGCGTGGCCAACCACGTTCCTGCGCCCAACGGCCGTTGCCATCAATGATAAAACCAATATGCTGTGGCAACTTTTTTAGTTCAGTCGTCATTGTTTTAACTCTCCTTGTAAAATTCTGTATTTTAATCGTAACATAAACCCGCTTTGTCTGACAAGCACAACATTATAAATGTTTGCCATTATTTTGTCACTTTTGTGGTTTTTGTTGTACTCTTAGTGGTTGTTGCCTTAGTCGTCGAATTAATGATTGGTTTTTTGGCATACTGTTTTACTAACGGATCAGTGTTCTCAGTTACAATTGTATCATATTCCAAAGGAATACCATAAGTACGTTCATAACAATGACGCCAAGCTTCAAAGTTTGCGTGCATCATATATTCAATATTAGCGCGTTCATCTAAATCTTTACGAGGATAAATTGGTGGCAAAATATGAATAGTATAATTACCAAAATTAACACGACCTTCTGCATCTAAATGTTCAGGTTTATCTTCAATCGTAATAAATAAAGGCACAACGGGACGACGATATTTAGCAGCATAATGGAATGCTCCAGGCTTTAGCGGACGTGGTTTTTTATAATCACGCCACATCGATTGTTCTGGATAAATTAAAATTGACCATTTTTTACGTAAGAAATATTCCATCGCGTGATTAAATTTACGCATTACTGACAAATTTAGATTCGCTGGGATTGGTAAATAACCAGTATTACGTGAGATATTACCAATTTTACCTTTCCAATTATTAAAATCGGCTGCAACAAATTTAATATCCATGCCAACTGCTGCACGTACTGCGAATGAATCAACCTTACTGATATGGTTACAAGTTACAATGCAACCACCTAAAATACCGAACAAATTCATTCTCCCAACAACTTTCAAACTTGTTAATTCATGATTGATTTTTCTACAATATTTTTTCAATGCGCGTAAATAAAAAAAGTGTTTAATACGATCACGATAACGACGGCGTAAGTAATTGAATGTTTCATCAACTGGGTCACAAGCATCATAACTACTTTCATCCGTTACCCGATTAAATTCTCCATCTCGTTCATATTGTGTACGTCGCTTAACATCATCATCGTAATCAGCTTGACACTCTTTCAGCATATTAACGTCAATCATTTTCTGTGTTTTTCCTTTATCGTTTTGTAAATAAGGTTATTTCCAGACGATATCTAATTTATTAACCCTATTTATAGAATAAATTTTATCACACGTTTTGCCAAGTGGTTTTTGAAAAAATTGCGTTATATTCCTACTTTGACTCGCTTTGAACCGCATTTTGGTCGGTTTTAGCATCATCTTTGGGCGCAGAAGCGTTTTTTTGATTACGCATCAAACGAGATTTTAACATCAACAAGCGTGGCTTATTATAACGTAATACCATCAATGGTAAAATATTTAACACTGCACCGACACAAGCAACAACGAAAGTTATTGACCAGAATCCTGGAACTGGGACAAACAATACCAGGAAAGAACCTAAAGTACCAATTGTATGCATAAACATTCCTTTATTAATTTCTAAAATAAAACGGTCAATGTATGCTGGATCGTTAGGCGCGGCCACTTTCTTTTTACTAAAACCACCTAAACAACCTAATTCACACACCCGATCTTTCCAAGCATTTATGTGTAGTGCGTGATAAAAATTCAATTCACGTTTACCAACAGCATAAATTTTTCGTTCTTGATATATTTTTTTCGGCATACATAAGCCGGTAATTATTGCCAATAAAATGGTAATCACAATTTCAATTCCCGTTATCGCCGTGACCCAGAACAACGCACTCAAGAAAGTCCAACCCAGTACTAACCAGTTAAAAACTGTAACAATTAACATCGCGGTTAAAATAATAATGAGATACATTACCATCGGCCTAAGTTTAACACAAACCAGTAGGCAAATAAAGCATATATTTAAATTTTTCACCACAAGTAGCATTTTTCCGCAATAAAAACCTCGATTTTTTGTGAAATATTGCCAAACCACTAGACAAACAAAAAACAACAATGATAAACTTAAAATATGGAAAAACAACAAGAGATTATCCCAATTTTTTTTGCTACGGACGATAATTATGCGCCCTACCTTTGTGTAGCATTAAAATCAATTACGGAAAATTGCAACAAAAATTTTAATTACAAAGTTCACATTTTAAACACGGGTTTAGCTAAAGGTCTATCCGAAAAATACATTCAAATGATTAAAAATTTTGAAACCGATTATTTAAAGATTGAATTTAATGACGTTTCAAAAATCATTGCCCCAATTAAGGAATTACTTAATAAAAGTTTACGTGACTATTATAGCGACACAACTTTCTACCGCATTTTCATTCCAAAAATGTTCCCAGAATATCACAAAGTACTTTACCTAGATTGTGATATTGTTGTTTTGGGTGATATTTCAGAGTTATATCATACCGATTTAAAAGACAATTACTTAGGTGCTGTTACTGATGAAGTTGTTCCAAGTCATCCAGTTTTAATTCGCTACGTTGAAGAAGCAGTTGGCGTTCCAAACAAAGATTATTTCTGTGCTGGTATCATTCTTTTCAACCTTGACGCAATGCGTGAACAAAAAGTTGATGAAAAATTCATTGGTCTACTTTCCAACTACAATTTAACCACGGTTGGACAAGACCAAGATTATTTGAACGTTATTTGTAAAGGACACGTTACTTACTTACACCCAGGTTGGGATAAACAAGCAAATAAAGTGCCGTACAAAGATAAACTTTATTTGATTCACTACAATATGTTCTCAAAACCCTGGCGCTATAAAAAAGTTCCTTATGAAAAATATTTCTGGAAATACGCAAAAAAGACACCTTTCTATAAAGAAATGTTAAACAGCCGTAAAAACTATACCAAGGCACAACGCGACGATGATGCTGCACGTGGTGCTGGAATGATTGAACTCAGTCTTTCAATTATCAATAGCGACCGAACATTCAAAAAGATTTTGGAAAACAAGACCATTGATGAAGCTATTGCACAAACCGCAAAAACCAAAGCAACCAAACCTGCTACTACTAAAACCAAAACAAAAGCAAAAACAACTACGGCTAAAACTACCAAAACAAAAAAAGCTAAATAATAATCAATACAATAAAAAATGGCCCTTAACTGGGTCATTTTTTTATTTACTGGCAGGTGGAAACTAACGTAAAGCGAACAAACGATTACATTTTTGATATGTCGGTGATATACTACAAATTGTAGTATAAGCTTATTACCATCAAAAAAGGAGGTTTAAAATAAATGGGGAAAAAACTCATATATTTAACCACAAATCCACATAAAACCAATGAGGCAAATAAATTCTTTAAAGAGAAATATGGCTTCAATATTGAAATTGTAAACCCTGATTTTGAAATTATTGAAATTCAAGCTAAAACTTGTGCCGAAGTTGCCAGTTTTAGTGCTAAATATGCTGCGGATAAATTGGGTTATGCTGTTTTAAAATCGGATAGTGGTTTGTATATCGATGCGTTGGGCGGTTTACCTGGACCTTATAATGCATATTTTGACAAACAGATTGGTGTTGAAAAATTTCTGGAAATGCTCAAAGGGGAAACAAATCGCAAAGCCAGGCTTGAACATTGTTTCGCTTATTGTGAACCCGGACAAGAGCCGATTGTATTTAATGGTGGCAGTACGGGAACAATTGCATACGAAAGTCGTGGAACATTAGGACGTTGGCACTCTAAATTTTATATTCCAGATGGAGAAACAAAAACCTTATCTGAATTACAAGCGGAAGATTACGAAAAAGAAGCCCATTATTGGGGAACGGCTCTGGATGATTTTGCCAAATGGTACAAGGAAAAATTAACTAAAAATAGTTAATCACGAA
>JAEEMI010000027.1 GCA_016283155.1 Clostridia bacterium | reverse complement strand
TTTAGCGGCACACACTTAACCGGTGTGACCTTTGCCGAAAATTCTCAATTGACTAGTATAAATTCTGTATTCTCTGGTTGTAGTAGTTTAACCAGTATTGACATTCCAAGTAGTGTTACCAGTATTGGAAATTTTGCATTCTATGGTTGTAGTAGTTTAACCAGTATTGAAATTCCGAATAGTGTTACCAGTATTGGGTATAGTGCATTTGAAAATTGCAGTAGTTTAACCAGTATTGAAATTCCGAACAGTGTGACCAGCATCGATAGTTTTGCTTTTCGGTATTGTACCGGTTTAACCAGTATTGAAATTCCGAATAGTGTTACCAGTATTGGAAATAGTGCATTCTCTGGTTGTAGTAGTTTAACCAGTATTGAAATACCAAACAGTGTGACCAGTATTGGTAGTTCTGCATTCCAAAATTGTACCGGTTTAACTAGTGTGACATTTACTGAGAACTCCCAATTGGGAAGTATTGGAGAATCGGTATTTTCTGGATGTACCAGTTTAACCAGTATTGAAATTCCGGATACTGTGACCAGTATTGAAAGATGTGCATTCCAAAATTGTACCGGTTTAACTAGTATTGAAATACCAAACAGTGTAACCAGTATTGGATATAATGCATTCCTAAATTGTACTGGTTTAACTAGTATTGAAATTCCAAGTAGTGTTACCACTATTAGAAGTTATCCATTCTCCGGTTGTACCAGTTTAATGGAAATTATTGTTGAAGATCCAGTATGGTTGACAAGTAGTGCTTTATCTAGTTACCGCAATATTCTGCATTATTATTTAGATGTAACGTTTAATAGTAACCAAGGTTCAGCGGTGGATAATGCACGTGTGGATTATGGTACAACTGTAACACAGCCAACCAATCCAACTCGTGATGGATATACAATTATTAATTGGTGCACAGATCCAGAATGCAATAACGATTTTAACTTTAGTACACTAATTACCGAAGATATCATCTTGTATGCTAAATGGGGTAAGAATCCGACGATTACCTTTAATACAGATGACGGAAGTGAGGTACAACCAGTAACAATAACTTATAATACAACTGTAACTCGACCAGATACAGATCCGACGAAATCTGGATATCGTTTTATTAATTGGTGCACAGATGCAGAATGTAATAACAATTTTAACTTTAGTACACCAATTACCGAAGATAAAATCATATATGCCAAATGGATTAAAGTATATACAGTAACCTTTGATAGTAATGGCGGTAGTGATGTTGAACCAGAAATAATTGATCATAATCAATACGCATACTGGAGATATCCATATCGCGAAAATTATGGTTTAGCATACTGGTATTTAGATAATGAAGATGAGGCATTTGATTTCAACACACCAATTACGGCCGATATAACCTTATCTGCGAAATGGGAATTGAATCGCTACTGGGTAAGTTTTTATGATGGAAACAAGTTTTTATCTGAACAAGAAATTGAACACGGATCTAATTTAGCAATGTTACAACCAACTAAAAAGAATTATACCTTCATAGGTTGGTATACAGATTATGCTTGTACACGAAAGTATGATTTTGATGAACCAGTAACACAGAGTATGGCATTATATGCGAAATGGGTACGAGATTATACGGTTACATTTAAATCGATGGGCGGAACAGCTGTACCGAATCAAATTGTTCACAAAGGAGAAACAGCGGCTGAACCGATAAGTGAATTAGCTGGTTACAGATTAGTTGGTTGGTATACAGATGTAGAGTGTACGCGACAATATGATTTTGCGACACCGATAACGGCGAATAAGACATTATATGCGAAATGGGAAGAGATACCGGTGGAAAAAGTAACAAATAATTCGACAGTAGCACTTGCAGTAGGAGGCGGTGTAGGCGGAGTAGCAGGATTAAGTGTAATAGGTACCATCATAGGAGTAGTAGTAAAGAAGCGCAAGAAATAAGCGACGAGGTCCGAAAAAAAAGTCCGACGCGATGCCGGGCTTTTTATTTGAGTTAAATAACTTGATCCATAATTTGGTGTAGCCGATCGTTAATTTGTAATAATTGTGGGGAAGTGCCGGTGTGGTGTAAGCCGATAATGGTTAATGAACCACCAGCTTTTAAATTACCACTGGAACATAAAATGTTTTCGTAATCAGTGACTGCGGCACTGGAAAATAAATTTGGATTAAACGTGCCAATTGATTGCATACAGTTATTAAAGACAAAGAACATTTTATCAAGACTGTCGATGATTAAAACCACATCTTTACCGGTATCGGCTTGTTGTTTGGCGTGGAAAAAAGTAAGTAAACATGTCATTAATTTCTCGCGGTTATCATAACTGGGTTGAGTGAAATATGCTGTGGAAACATTGAAGTTTGTTGGGCGACCGTCAAATGATAATAAAATTGGTGTGATATTGTCGGGTAAAGTATCAACAATGTGTGCAACTTTGGTCACAATGTCGGTATTGTCGCCGACAGGAATTAAAATTGAAGTACCTAAATTGATGGTATTATCAAATAAATTTAATGTTTGGTTAGCACTAATAACTGGTGCGTCATCGTATGTAACGTGTTGTACTGAAACAATTTCACTGACAACGTTATGGTTATTGGCGGAATCATTGACAACACGGGCTTGTAACCGGTCACCAGTTTTTAATTTGTGAAACAAAGTAAATTCAAGAGTAATTAAATAAGGTTTACGTTCATCAGTAATAAATATAGCATTGCCTTGGTCTAACAGGTGAACATAACCAGATAAAGTAGCGTTGGCAGGTTGGCTGTTAACTTGGTGGCAAGCACTGTTTAAGTTTTGGACAGCTTCGTCAAAAATTAAAGACAATAAATGACGCGTTAACATATCCAATATTTAAGGAAATTTACATCTTTTGTCAAACTAAATTCGACGAAATGATAGAAAAATAAGTTGACACACTAACGGTTATATTGCATAATAAAAGCACTTGCTATAAAAAAGGAGAAAATTAGAAAAATGGCAGAAAAAGAAAAATTTGATAGGAGCAAGCCACACGTTAACATTGGTACGATTGGTCACGTTGACCACGGTAAAACCACTTTAACGGCGGCTATTTGTACTACCTTGGCTTTGGACGGTAACGCTGCAGCCCGTAAGTACGATGAAATTGATAACGCTCCAGAAGAAAAAGCACGCGGAATTACGATTAACACCGCTCACGTGGAATACCAAACCGCAAAACGTCACTATGCGCACGTTGATTGCCCCGGCCACGCTGACTATGTTAAAAATATGATTACCGGTGCTGCACAAATGGATGGCGCGATCTTGGTTGTTGCTGCAACTGATGGTCCAATGCCACAAACACGTGAACACATCTTGTTGGCTCGTCAGGTTGGCGTTCCATACATCGTTGTGTTTATGAACAAATGCGATTTGGCAGACGATCCAGAATTACAAGATTTGGTTGAAATGGAAATCCGTGATTTGTTAACAAAAAATGGTTTCCCAGGCGATACTTGCCCAATCATTAAAGGTTCAGCTGCAAAAGCTTTGGCTGCTGCACAAGCTGGTAACCGTCAATCACCTGATTTGAAATGTATCGACGAATTAATGGCCGCTATCGACCAATACATTCCTGATCCAAAACGTGATGTTGATAAACCATTCTTAATGCCAGTTGAAGATGTCTTCACTATTACTGGTCGTGGTACTGTTGCTACTGGTCGTGTTGAACGCGGTCAAGTTAAGATTGGTGATGTGGTTGAAATCGTTGGTTTAGGTGCGAACAAAACAACTACCATTACTGGTATTGAAATGTTCCGTAAATCATTGGATTCAGCTATGGCTGGTGATAACGCAGGTTTATTGTTGCGTG
>JAEEMI010000026.1 GCA_016283155.1 Clostridia bacterium | reverse complement strand
TTCAAGAAAACACCTAAAAATAGACAAGCAACTGAATTAACATTATTTAACGAAGCATTAGATAAAGTTATCGCCGCTCATCCAGATTGGGAATTAGAGGGCTACAAACTCCAAGTTGCGGAGAAATAGTTAGATATATTAAGCAAACAAAAAGTGCCGATGCATTGGCACTTTTTTGTAGTTTAAATAGAGAGAATTCAGCGTTATTCTATGCTATTTTTCTTTAAAATGTGTACTAATTTTTATTTTATAGTTTCAAAAAACCTGTTTTGTAAAAAGTTTCGAATATATCGATAAAAAATAAAAAACAATTTATTGACTTAATTTACGTTAAATTTACAATAAGTTCCGAATAATTCGAATTATTTCACAAATTTCAATTTTTGAAAGGAAAAATATGAAGAAATTATTATTTTTTGTTATACCTTTGTTACTCATTGGTTCAGTAGCATTCACCGCGAAAAACGTTGATGCGAACTATGCTGATTATGGTGATTTTGGTGTCACACATGACTTTAATCACGATGGTTCAGATTTATCTGGAAAGATCCACGACTTTCCACCAGAAGTATTATTTAGAAGAAAATACACAAAGGAAGATGTTCCTGGTAATGGAACTCTCAGTGGCACATACGCCCAATTTGAAGACATTGCTGATGCAACATCATATTTAGGTTTCGGTTACAATGTTATGGAATCACGTTACATCAATAAATACGATGTGTTAAAAACAAATCCTATCTTTGATTACAATCAATTAAAAGAAACTAATCTATTACTTGATAGAGAAAACTCTTTTGATTCTAGATTCTATAAAAAGACTACAATGAGAGATTTTTCAGAAAACTATAATATGTCTTTAAGCATCGATGGATCATATGGTCCATTTTTCTCTGGTGGTTTAGAGGCTGATTATGAAGGAAGCAATAGCGAAAAAACTTTCTATAGCTTTTATAAAGGCGTAATTAATATCAAAACATTTACTTTGACTATGTCTGAGCAAAATAGCAATTTAAGAAATATGCTTGCCAGCGAATTCCAAAGTGATTTGTATAATATGGCTCCAGCCAGTTTCTTTAACAAATACGGCACCCATTTTCTTAAAGACATTACAATGGGTGGAAGATTAGAATTAAATGCCACCTATTATTCAGATTCTGTAAACGTAACAAATAACGCCCACGTAGCTGTAAACGCCCATGTCAGTTATATGAATTATGCATTAGGCATAGAGGCTGAAGGTGGATATTCCAACACATTGTCTCAAGAGCATGTCGAAGAAAGACATAATGTTTTCTATGTCGGCGGTCCTCAATATCCGATGACCGGCCCTGAAAGCGTTCAAACATATTTGCCACAATGGGTTAATTCGTTCAATGATTTGGATAATTCTTCACTTGTCGATGTTCCTAATTATCAATCATTAGTTCCTTTGTGGGAATTAGTTGACCCAAGCAACCAAGCGAGAAGAAATCAATTAATGAACTACTTCATTTCCGCTGTTCAAGGATCAAATAATGACCTTTACAGCAGATTCACAACATGTGGTGTTTTCAAACTCACCGTCAACAAACAAGGAAACGGTAGTGTTACAGGTAATAACACGTTATATAAAGCTGGCTCTACCGCAACAGCGACAGCTACTCCTGCAGTCGGTTATGAATTTGTTGGATGGTATAAAAACAATTCACGTGTTAGCACCAGCCCAACATATTCATTCACAATCCAAGCTAATACAACTTTAGTTGCTAGATTTGAACAAAGAATGACAATGAGTGGTAGTGGTACTAATGCAAATCCATTTATTATTACCTCACCTGCTCAATTTGCTGAAATAAGATACGGTTTATCAGCTTGTTACAAACTTGGAAACAACATTAATTTTAATAATCAAATTATTGAACCAATTCCAGGAACATTCCAAGGTAGATTAAATGGCAATAATAAAGAATTATTAAATTTCAAATTTGACGAATACTATACTAGTGGTTCTACAGATTATCTCGGATTATTTGAATACGTTGGCGCCAATGGATATATTTATGATATCAAAATTAAAGATTCATCCATTAATGCTTTGCAATCACAAAACAATAATACCCTTGTTTATGCTGGCTTAATTTGTGGTTTGAACATGGGTGGTAGAATTGAAAATGTTGATTGCTATAGAACTACAGTTAATGTTGAAAATAAAATTGGTTTAGCTGGTACAATTGCTGGTTATTCCAAAGGTATTATCAGAAACTGTGATTTAAAAGGCTGCAAAGTTTACGGCTCTGATTTAGTTGGTGGTATTACTGGCTCAGCAGATGCCGATTCTTTAACAGAAAACTGTACCTTTGATAAGGATCAAGGCTTCTGGTGGTGGGAAGTTACCGAAGCCCACATTAAATTAGTTGCAAGAAGTACTGGCAGCAGTTTTGTTGCCGGCGGCATTGCTGGCTATTGCTATGGTAATGGCATAATTAGAAGCTGTTCAGTGAAGAACACTAGATTCTATGTAGAAGGAACACTAGGAAATAGACAATACCCAGCAATGGGCTATGTTGTTGGACATATGAGTGGTGGACGTGTCTACTATAGAACAGCTGATATCGCTAACAACACAAAAGTTTCTAGTGTTAGCAGTTCTAACAATAGATATTACTTCGCTAATTACAGCGGTATTGTTGGCAGAGTTGAAAACAATTACATTGTTACAACAAACTATTAATTAAGGCGAACAGCAATAAAAAAACGGAAGGATTCTGTCCCTTCCGTTTTTTGTTTATTACTTTTTCTTTTTGGAAAGTAATAACACTGAACCAATAAGAGCGGCAATACCAGTTAATGAAGCAACCGCGATGATTGAGCCATTGCAACCAGCATGATGATTATCGTTGTTATTTGGTTCGCTAGAAGATTCTGGAATTGATGATTCAGAAACTGGTTCACTAGATGAACTTGATGATGGTTGAGGTTGAGGTGGAACAGGTTGTTCTTTTTGTTTCACGTTAATACCAAATTCCGTTAATTCAAATGCTTTAGTGGTGGAAATAGTAATAGTGGATAAGCCTTCATCAAAGTATCCGGCGATATTAATGGTATGAACACCATCAGCGGAGCTAAACGAAATATCTTCTTCATTCAATTTCACATCTACTTCTACTTCTTCAGCACCTTGGCTAGAAACAAAATAGACGGATTGAATATCAGGTGTTTTAGCGACATCTTTTAACTTAAAGACAATAGAACCTCTATTATCAATTTGTAAGCCGTTTTCACCTGGATAAACGTTTTGTACACTAGTTACTTCATCAACAAGAGTATTATTAGCTGCATATCCCGTTAATACTTCGTTAGCGGCTATTGGGAAAGACGATGCCTCGTTATCTTGAGTAAAGACAATACCATATGTACCTTGAATTGTTGGTGTAGGACCAGGAACAACGGTAATACCTTCATAAGTCGCGCTTAAACTATCATATTTACAAGTAATAGATGTTAAACCAGCGCGTAATCTTTTTGGCTCCCAAGAGCATTTATCATTAGCGATAACTGCAGTGGTGTTATCAGTATATGTGGCAGTTACTGTTAAGCCAGTTGGATCGAATGATTCACCTGCAGTATATTGTTTCTTTGTGGCTTCACCACTGATTTCAATCTTAGTGGCAACCTTTTCATTACCAGGATAAGTTTGCTTACAACGGTTTTTCACATCTGCAGAAGCTGAATCACCAAAGATTTTCCAAGCGTATTCTGGATGATCA
>JAEEMI010000025.1 GCA_016283155.1 Clostridia bacterium | reverse complement strand
GTTACTGGATCATTTCCTGTGGTGGATACTACCATTAAAAAAGGCGAACCGGTCGTATTGTTTACTTAAGTTTGGCAATAATTGCAGTATGAACAAACAGGAATATGCTGAGTACATCAAAAAGATTACACCCAAAAGTAAAATCTGGAGTTCTTTGTGTCGAGCTTTCATTGTTGGTGGTTTGATTTGTTTATTAGGCGAAGGCTTAAACGCTTTATATCATATGTGGTTGCCGAGTTACGATCAAACTCAAATTAGTGCTTTAGTATCATCAACGTTGATTTTTTTTGCTGCCGTTTTAACTGGACTGGGGATATATGATAAAATTGGTTATTTTGCTGGGGGTGGTTCCATTGTACCAATTACTGGTTTTTCTAATAGTATTACCAGTGCTGCAATGGAATTTCGCAAGGAAGGTATTATTTTTGGTACGTGTGCCAATATGTTTAAAATTGCAGGTCCAGTAATCGTTGTTGGTGTAGCAGTCGCAATGTTATGTGGTTTGGGATATTTTGTTGTGGGGTTGTTTTTATGAGTACGCTTATTTTTAAACAAAAACCACGAATTATTGGTTGGTATTCAGTAGTAGGTAAAAAAGAAAGTGAAGGACCTTTGGGGTATACTTTTTCTAGAATTGTTAAGGATGAATATTTTGGCGAAAAAACTCACGAGGGATCGGAACGTAAATTCTTCATTACCGCGATTCAAGGTGCCATCCAAGTAGCTGGTGTGCAACCCGATATTGTATTCGCTGGTGATTTATTAAACCAAATTGTATCATCTTCTTTTGCGATGCGTGATATTGGTTTACCATATGTCGGAGTTTATGGGGCTTGTTCAACAATGGCTTTATCGTTATTAACTGCAGCAACTTTTTTAGAGTCCGGCGTGATACAAACAGCAGTTGCAGTTGCTGGTTCACATTTTGCAACGGCAGAACGTCAATATCGGACACCTTTAGAATTTGGTAACCAAAGACCACCAACTGCACAGTGGACAGTTACTGGTGCAGGAGCAACTGTTCTGTCAACTAAACAAAAATCACGTTTTGCGGTAACGTGTGGTACGATTGGGCGTGTTGTCGATTATGGAGTTAAAGATGTTAACAATATGGGAGCAGCAATGGCGCCGGCTGCGGCTGATACCTTAATGCGTCATTTTAAAAATACAAAAACTAAACCGTCCGATTATGATGCAATTTTTTCTGGTGACTTGGGACAAATCGGAGAAGAGGCTTTGCGTGATTTATTGAAGGAACAGGGTTATGATTTGGGCGAAAATTATTATGATTGTGGTAAATTGATTTATGATGCCAGTCAAAAAGTAGATATGGGCGGTTCGGGCTGTGGTTGCAGTGCAGTCACTTTAAATGGGTTCATTATGAATAAATTTCGTAATGGTGAATACCATAAAATTTTATTTATGGCAACGGGTGCGTTATTGTCACCAACAACCAGTTTTCAAGGGGAGAGTACTCCAGGAATCGCAAATGCTGTAGTTATTGAGGAGGTAACGGAGTGATTTATTTATGGGCATTTTTAATTGGTGGTTTGATTTGTGCTTTAGGACAGTTGTTAATTTTAAAAACTAATTGGACACCCGCTCGTATCTTAGTATCTTTTGTGGTTTTGGGAGCAATAATGCAAGTATGTATGATTTTTGAACCATTAAAAAAGATTGCTGGTGCTGGTGTTACCACCCCAATTACTGGGTTTGGCGCTGGTTTAGTTAAAGGCACATTTGAAAATATTGATAAATATGGTTTTTTGGGAATTTTTACGGGTGGACTGACGGCAATGTCAGCAGGTATTGCCGTTGCAATCGTGTCGGGTTTAGTTGTTGGAATGATTTTTAAATCGCGTTCGAAATAATTTCACCTGTTGTAATTAGAATCGCCGCCGCCGAAGTCGCATTCTGAATGACACTTTTAATGACAGTAGCGGCATCAATCGCTGTACAGGTTTTAGTATTAAAATGGTAATTATGGTTGATTTGACGATAAATTGCTGGTAAAGCACGTTTTAAGATTCGTTCTCCAATTGTTTGTTTACTAAGACCTTTGGCAATTTTTAAATAAGTTAAGCCACCACCAATAACAACGCCATCACGCATTGCATTGGTAGTTGCCGCTACTGCATCTTCAATTCGCAAACGTTTTTCCATTGTTGCAGCTTCGGTCGGACAACCTACACTGATAACACAAGCTGTTGTTGTTAAATTAGCAATTCGCTCTTTGAGTCGTGTACGTTGATAATTGTCAGTCGCAGCGGTTAGTTCATCTTTAACCAGATTGATATGTTGCTCAAAAGTCGGACTTTTTTCGTCGCTTAAAATAATCATTTGTTCATTTTCGAATATTATTTGGCTTGCTTTTCCTAAATGAGTCGTAGTCGCACGGGCCAAAGTTAAATCGTTTTGTGGATCGATTAAGGTTGCGTTAGTAATAACTGCACAATCAGTTGTTGCGTTAGAACGAACGGCAACAATTTGTAAACCTGCTTTCGCGCGATTCAAAACTAAAGCATTAATTACTTCGGGTGTGTAGTCTTCCGCTACTAAAAGTAAGGGTGTTTGTTTTTGCACAGCATCTTCCAAAATCGGTAAAATTTCTTGGATGGATTTAATCGTATTAGATGTAACTAAAACTTTAGCATTGTGTAATGATTTGGTTTTTAAATAAGGTGATGCAATTTGAGCAGATAATTTCACACCATTGGTAAAGTTTAATTGTGTTATACCCATTTGATTCATTTCTAGCGAAATTAAACCATCAGGTCCAATTTTTGTCAGAGCTTTAGCTACTAATTCACCATCCTCAGCATTAGCACAACTATTAGTTGCTACACGTAATAAATCTTCATATTTATGGATGCGACGTACATACTGTGGTAACAAATCCAGAGCTTTACGTGCAGCAGACAGTAGAGCATCTTTTAAAACCATCGGTTGATATCCCCACATTATTGCTCGTCGAGTTTGGTTAATGATTGCGCTTGCTAGAACAATCGCTGATGTTGTTCCATCGCCAGCTTCAATGTTAGTTTTGAGACTGGCTTGTTTAATGACATCTGCACCTAAATTTTCATAACGGTTAGGTAAGGTAACTTCTTTGGCAATGGTAACACCATCATTAGTAATTAAGGGACTACCATTATTGCGGTCGATAATTACATTGCGTCCATTGGGACCAATTGTAATTTTAACAATATTATTTAATTTGTTAACACCACGGTATAAGGAACGTTGTGCTTTATTCATAAATCACTCCAATAATGTCGAAATTTTGTACTAAATATAGTTTTTCGTTATTTGCAGAAATTTCTGCTCCAGCGTATTTATTGATGATGATTTTATCACCAATTGCGACTGGTGAACCATTTCCAACTTCAACTACGGTCATAATTTGGTGACGTTCCGCATTGGTAGTTGGAATATAAATTCCACCTTTACTGGTTTGTTCTATGACAGGTTTACAAAGTACTCTGTCGAACAATGGTTTAATTTTCATTTTATTTTCTCCTCGTGTGCTACCATAACACGAAAAGTTTGCAAACAATCGTTTTACTGCCACCCAATTTTTGGGTATACTTAAGAATGATGGATTATATGCAAATGGCAGAAGACCTGGCTAAAACTTCACGTTGTGGACGTCATCAAGTCGGCTGCGTAATGGTAAAAGATGGTCAAGTGTTAGTATCTGGTGTAAATGGTATCATTGTAGGGGCACCAGATTGTGCGTCTCTTGGTGGATGTCTGCGTGAAAAGAATCATATTCCCAGTGGCTCTGCACCTGGTTTTTGCTATGCTGTTTGTGCAGAAACACGTTGCGTTTGTGAAGCAGCACGTAAAGGGATTGCGTTACAAGGTGCAACAGTTTATTGTTCGCACAAACCTTGTTTAATTTGTATGAAAAATTTAGCCGTAATCGGTGTTGATAAAATTTATTATAAATATGGTTATCCCGACCAAAACAGCGAAGACATTGCTAAATACGCGGGAATAGAGGTGGTGCAAGTTGGCTAAGATTCCTGTTGTAGCATTAGTAGGTCGTCCTAATGTCGGAAAATCAACCTTGTTTAATACTATCTCTGAAAATGGTCAAAGTATTGTTGACGATCAACCAGGTGTGACTCGTGATCGTATTTATGCAGATTGTGAATGGGCAGGAAATAATTTTTCTTTAGTTGATACGGGTGGAGTTTCATTTGAAGAGGGCGTGTTCAATGCTCACATTAAAGAACAAGTCGAAATTGCTGTTGGTATTGCTGATGTTGTAATTTTAGTTGTGGATGGAATGGTTGGTGTAACTGCCGATGATATGAAGGTGGTCAAGTTGTTGCGTACTTTTAATAAACCATTGGTTTTGTGTGTCAATAAATTAGATAATCAAATGTTACGTGATAATACCTTGGCCGAATTTTATAAGTTGGGTATTGGTGATCCGCTACCAGTTTCTTGTGCACAAAAAACTGGGTTAGGGGACTTATTGGATTCTGTGGTACAAAAATTACGCATTAAAAATTTATTACGCCAACAACCTCCAGAGAACGTTAAGCGCATCGCTATTATTGGTCGCCCAAATGCTGGTAAGAGTTCGTTGGTAAACGCCTTATTAGGTGAAAAACGCGTAATGGTTAGTGATATTGCAGGCACGACACGTGATGCAGTTGATAGTCCATTTAATTATTGTGGTAAACCTTATATTTTAACGGATACAGCTGGCATTCGTCGTAAACGTAGTGTGGAAGTTGAAACGGTTGAATACTACAGTGTTTTGCGTGCAATTCATAGTATTAAAAACAGTGATGTCGTTTTGTTGGTTGTCGATGCAACACAAGGATTGACCGAGCAAGATGTACGTTTGGCAGGATACATTCACGAAGCGGGCAAGCCTTCGGTAATTGTAATTAATAAATGGGATTTAGTCGTCAAGGATAGTTATACTCAATTAGATTTTGATAAAAAGTTGGCGGCAGATTTGGCATTTATGCCATATATCCAAACCATCTATATTTCCGCGTTAACGGGACAACGGATTGGGGAAGTGATGACAACGGTGGAAAAGGTGTTAACTAATACTGAAAGACGGATTACAACCGGACAATTAAATGACATTATTTTGGATGCTGTTGCAATGACTCCGCCACCATTCAAAGCCAGTGGTCGTCCGAAGTTTTTATACGCAACACAGGTTGCCATCGCGCCACCAACTTTTGCTTTGTTTGTTAACAATAGAAATTTGGTTGGAAAAACTTATTTACGTTATTTGGAAAATACTCTACGTAAGTCGGTTGATTTTGCCGGTACGCCAGTTAAATTATTATTAAGGAATCGGGAGAAAGAATAATGTATTGGTGGTTGTTTTTATTGTGTCCATTGGCTTATTTGATTGGTGGCTTTAATGTTTCCAAAACTGTAACAAAATCACAAAATGTTGATTTGTCTAAAATCGGATCTGGCAATGCTGGCGCGACTAATGTTGGACGTGCTATGGGGTTCAAATGGTTTTTATTAGTAACTATTTTGGAATGCATAAAGTGTGCCATTGTAGCTTTAATTGGTTATCTATTTGTTAGCTTCTATACTGGTGCATTTACATTTTACACTGAAAGTCATTATATCATAATTCTCGCAATGGGATTGAGTGCCGTATTTGGTGCCATATTCCCCGTATGGTATCGGTTCAAAGGCGGTAAAGGATTGGCTACTTGGATTGGTTTGGCATTCTTCTTAAATCCACTTGTGATGTTAGTAGTAGCAGCAATTTATATTCCGTTGTTAATCATTACGCACATTATGTCTTTGTCAACAGTTTTGGGTGTAATTACTTGGGCAATTTTATCGTTGTGTATTGAAGCGCCTTTGACTGCGCCAGTAATCATTATGTATTGCGCCTGCGTTGCGTTAATTGTTTATTCACACCGTAAAAACATTGTGCGTTTGTTAACGGGTAAAGAAAATAAATTTACTTTAAAGAAAAATAAGCCAACAGAAAAGAATGTAACAGTGACTACAGAAAATCAACCCACAGTTTAGTTAAAACATTCTGAAAATTAAGTTATAACTTAACTTGGTTATTCATAATTATGACTATGAATAATCAGGTTTTTGAAAACATTGCAACCCGCACCAATGGGGATATCTATTTAGGAGTAGTTGGTCCTGTCCGTTGTGGTAAATCAACTTTTATTACCAAGTTTATGCAGCAACTGGCAATTCCCAATATTGAAGATAGTTATGAACAGCAACGTGTCATTGACGAATTACCGCAGTCGGCTGATGGTACGGCAGTAATGACGACACAACCCAAGTTTGTTCCTAATCGTGCTGTAGCAATTAAAGTTGGTGATGCATCAATGCGAATAAGGATGATTGACTGTGTTGGATATATGATTGATGGTGTCAGTGGTTTAGAAGAAGGTGGACACGTACGGAATGTAAAAACGCCGTGGAGTGATGTTGAAATACCATTCGACCAGGCCGCTGAGATTGGCACAAGAAAAGTTATCGTTGATCATAGCACAATTGCGGTTGTTGTGACTACCGATGGTACAATTACTGATTTACCGCGAGAAAATTATCTTGATGCTGAAGCTAAATTAATTTTTGAATTAAAACAATATGGTAAGCCATTTATTGTCGTTGTTAACAGTAAATCACCCAAAAGTGATGTTTGCCAAAATGTTTGTAATGAGATCCGTGAAAAATTCAATGTGTCAGCATTAAGTATGGATTTTGAAAAACTTAATGTTGAAAACATTAGTTCAATCTTTAATGGAATTTTAGCAGAATTCCCAGTAACTGGCTTTAAGGTTAATTTACCTGCTTGGTTGCAAGTAATGCCGGCAAATCATCCGGTAATTGTTGATTCAATTGAACGTTTGCGCCGTTATACAAAAACTGTTCGTCGTATTGCTGACAATTATCCAGCTAATGTTTTTGCAGATAGCCCATATTTTAGTGTGGTTGAGACCAGTGAAATTGATGTAGCAACTGGTACAATTGTTTATAATCTTGTACCAAAAAATGATTTGTATTTTAAATTGATTTCACAAGAAAGTGGTTTGAACATTCAAAACGAGCAACATTTGATGGCGTACATTCAAAAAGTGGCTGGCAAGGCCAAAGAGTATGACAAATTAAAAGACGCAATTGATGATGCGGAAAATAAAGGCTATGGCGTTGTAGTCCCAACTTTAGATAGTTACAAATTAGATACACCTCGCTTATACAAGCACGGACGAAATTACGGTTTAAAATTACGCGCAACTGCACCAAGTTTACACATTATTAAAGTCGATGTCGGCAGTGAAGTTACACCGACAATTGGTACACAAGAACAATCTAAAGAAATGTTGGAGTTTTTAAAAAGCGAATACGAAACCAATAAAGAAGCAGTCTGGCAAACTCCGATTTTTGGTAAGTCTTTAGATGAAATTATGCAAGAAGGTGTTGGTGCGAAAATTGCGAATATGCCAGCCAACGCAATGAAACAAATGAAACGCACGATTAGTAAAGTGGTCAATAACGGCAAGGGTGGTATTATTTGTATTTTGCTTTAAGCACACTTTTGCCTTTCTACGCATATAGAGTGTGATATGATTTTTGAAAATTTCATCACTTTTTTAGGAAAGGTACTTTTTTTCTCGGGATTGGTTAATGATAAGAATTCTTTTCCCAAACCCTTGTCAAAAAAAGATGAGTTGGTTTATTTCCAAAAATTTTGGCAAGGCGATATGCAAGCCAAAGATGTAATTATTCGGCACAATCTACGTCTAGTTGCTCACGTGGTAAAAAAATATAATGGAGCAGCTGAAGCGGACGATTTAATTTCGTGTGGTACAATTGGTCTAATTAAAGCCGTAAATTCTTTCAAACCCGATAAAGGTACACAAATTTCAACTTATGCCTCACGTTGTATAGAAAATGAAATTCTAATGTTTTTACGTGTTTCTAAAAAACATCAACAAGTCGGATCTTTAAATGAAAGTTTAGGAGATGACCACGATGGTAACGAGATTAGTTTGGTTGATATCATCACGGATGATAAAGAGCAGAGTGACATTGATGAAGCAATGCATCATCAATTAATGCAAAAACTGATTGTTGCTATGCACGAACGGTTAAGTGAACGTGAGTTCAAAATTATCAGTTTGCGATATGGTTTAAATGATCACATTGCATTACCGCAACGTGAGGTCGCAAAACAATTAAATATCAGTCGTAGTTACATTTCACGCATTGAAAAACACGCTTTGGAAATTGTTCAACAAATTGTTCAGGAACCTACTTTCAAAGATTTCCGTTAAATTTAAAATTTTAATCATTGGTGGCAGTTATCAGCTCTAACTGCCTTTTTTAATGTTATGGTTAAAGGTCCTCGTCGTCGTCTTCCCAAGGTGGATCCCAATAATTGATTTTGTGCAGATTGTGGGTTGGGCTACGTGCTTTGCGCGGACGAACTACAGATTGTGTTTGTTTTGTTGTTTTAGGTACAAAAGGTAGGTTAATCGGAAAAATCGCCAACAAAACTAATGTTACAATACTGGAAACAGAGAACAATAAACAAATATAGAAGTACAACGGATACATAGTCTTATCTTAATGGGTGCTGTGGGGAAAATTATGGAAAATGATGTCATCAACTTAAAAAGTTTGTCGGCCAGTGCGCCATTATTACAGTATAACGACTGGACACATTTAGCAATTGAACAAAAGGTGCGTCCAACTTCAGTAGTACAGTCCAATACACCTAATCAGTTGCCAAAACAGCACAAAAAACAATTGGCCTTTCATCAATCATTAGCGAAAAGTCGTTTTGTGTTTGGCGGTAACCGGACTGGAAAAAGTGTTTGCGGAGCAATAGAAACAATTTGGTATGCCACTGGATTGCATCCGTTTATTAAAATTGATCACGCGTGTGATGGTTGGGTGGTCAGTTTAACCAGACAGGTACAACGTGATGTAGCACAAGCTAAAATTCTACAATATTTACCTTCTGAATGGATTGTGAAAACTGTAATGGTTTCGGGTAGTGCTTTTGCTCCAGAACACGGGGTAATTGATTTTATTTTGGTGCGCAATGTTTTTGGTACAATTAGTAAAATTGGGTTTCGTAATTGCGAACAAGGTAGGGAACGTTTTCAAGGCGTTTCATTGGATTATGTTTGGTTTGACGAAGAACCACCTGAAGAAATCTATGATGAATGTTTATTACGATTGTTGGATCGTGGTGGTGTGCATTGGGTGACAATGACACCATTGAAAGGACGTAGTTGGGTTTATGAACGAATCTATTTACGCCAAGAACGACAGTCAGATTTAGCGTGTTTTTGGATGAGTTGGGATGATAATCCTTATTTGTCTGATGAAGAAAAACATTATCTAATTGCTAATTTGCCACCTGAGGTCTTAGAAAGCCGGCGTTATGGTCGTTTTGTGGCAGCAGACGGATTAGTGTTTCCTAATTTTGATATTGCCAACGTGATTGAACCAATTATGTTTGAACAACCCGATGCATATTATTTGGCGATTGATCCCGGTTATCGTAATCCAACCGCGGTAGTATGGGCTATGATTGTTGGAGAAAATCTTTATGTTGTTAGTGATTATGAAGTTGCCGGTTTGACAGTAGCTGAGCATAGTCAAGCAATTTTGCAACGCACTGTTGATTTAGGCTGGGATTTGCAACAAGTTAGAATATTGATAGATAGTGCCGCTAATCAGAAAACTTCAGCTTGTGAAGTATCAACAGCCGCACAGTATCGTAATTATGGTTTATTGGTTGATGCCAATGTAAATAAGAATTTGGCACAGGGGTTGTTAGAAATGAAAACACTATTTGGCAATGCGGAAGGCAAACGTAGCTTATTTATTTTTAAAAATTGTGTGCATTTGATTAGTGAACTACGCGGTTATTACTGGGGTGATGGTGAACAACCGCAAAAGGTCAATGATCATACGATTGATGCACTACGTTATATTGTAATGGATTGGCAAAGAGTTAATTATCATCGAAATACATCATTAAACACTTTAGGACAAGGTAAGAAAGATTTAATTAAATTGATGGCAGGAAAACGCTTCAGTTGAAAAAAGCTGTGATTTAATACTTGCAGGGAGGAAAAATGCAAAGCAAGCAAAGTAAAAAACAATTAATTGATGCTGTAATTAATGATTATGAAGCTCGTAAGGCTGCACGCATCGGTTTAGAAAACAAATGGATGACAAATCTAAATTTTTACAATGGTGACCAATATTTAGGTTACGCAAAACAATACTATTGGCAATCTACCGAAAGTTTTAATCACATTGGACCATTAGTGGAAAATCGATTGGCAATTTTAGCTGAAGTTGAACCTGAAGTTAAAGATGAATTAGTTCGGGCTGTCTTTGATAAATTACGTTTTAAACGTTTGATTGAGGAAGGTAATTTTTGGCAAGAAGTAACTGGTTCAGTTTTTTACAAGGTAACTAAAATTAATAATCAACCAGCAATTACAGTTTGTTCGCCATTTGAAATTTATCCCAACAAACTAGATGTTTCTAACTTAGAAGAAATTAGTTCTATTATTCACGCCAAAAATGTTGATGATCAATTAGTAATTGAAAAATGGACGCGTGATCATTTAACAATTATTCGTAATCAAGAACTGGTTTATGATGGAGAACTACCTTATCCATTTCCATTTGTGCGTGGTACTAGTGAATTAGTTGCTGGTCAATTCTTCGGAAAATCTGTAGTAGACCGGGTAATTCCAGTGCAACGAGCTTACAATGCCATTAAAAATCGTCGCGCGGAATTTATGAGTCGAATGGCTTGTGGTGTAGTTGCCGTTGAAGATGGCAGTGTTGATCTGGATAGTTTGGAAATTGATGGCTTATGTCCAGGAAAAATAATCGTCTATCAACAAGGTTATCGTGAACCAAAGTTTATGGAAGCGGGTAGTATTCCGGACGAATTGACCAAAGAGGAAGACCGCTTATTAAATGAATTTAACACGATTAGTTGTGGTGATGTTTTAACTGCAATGTCTAATCGTGCTACGGTAGGTGAAGGTACTTTGACAATTTATAGTGAACAAGCTAAACGTCAATTGCGTCGTTCAATTCAAAGTATTGAAGACGTTTATGAACAGGTTGGTGCAAAAATCTTAGCAATTTTAGGAGTCGAAAATGGAAAATCAAAATGAAATTATTCACCAAATCAATGATTCTGAAAATGGACCTTTGGAACAAGCGGAGATACAACCCACAGTGGACATCAATGCACTCCAAAAATCTTATAGTGAATTGCAAAGTGCATTCACAAAAAAGGCACAGGCTTACAAAGAACTGGAACAAAAAATAAACTCCATACCCAGCCGGGAAGAAATTATTAGGGAGTATTTATTATCAAACAACCGCGCGGACGCGCCAACGGTGATTACCAGTTCTTCGTCGGCTTTTGACTTTGCTAAAGCAAAAAAACCAACGAATTTGGCGCAAGCTGATCGGTTGGCGTGTGAATATTTTAAAAAAGGAGTTTCAAAATGATTACAACTGCAACTGCGGAAAATGCGTTAAGAAATATCTATTTAGATACTGTAATTAACGACATTAATAAAAAGACAAACCCATTTTTAACAATGATTGAAGAGAATACGCGCATCGCGAGCGGTAAAAATGCGACGGTTAATATTCGCTATGGGACAGCATCGGTCGGTGCTGGTACAGAAACTGGTGACTTACCGGTTGGTGATGGCGAAAAATCAATTGAATTATCAGTACCTTTGAAAAATTTGTACGGTACTTTCCAAATTAGTGATAAGGCGTTGAAAGCAGCTTCCTTAGATCCAAATGCTTTTGCTTCTTTATTAGGTGGTGAAATGCAGAATTTAGTTGCTGCTGCACAAAATAACATTACTTCGATGTTGTATGGAAACGGTAAAAAATTATTAGCCGTTTTTGACGAAGATGCTTTCCAAAACAATGGCCGTCAATCAATTAAGGTTGGTAGTAAATACATTAATAACTTTACTGTCGGAATGCATTTGACCGTACAAAATGGTGCGGGTCAAACAATTATTGATCCAGCCGAAGATAACTTAGTTAGCAGTGTTAATACCAGTACTGGCATTATTACGTTAAGTGATGAATTGTTGGATAACAAAGCTGACCGTTATTATATTTACTCGTTTGATGATGACGGCACCAGTATGAATGGTATTGATACAATTTTCTTACAAAATTTCTATGGTATTAATGCTAACGATTATCCAGAAATTGCACCGTGTAATTACCGTGATAACAGTGAAGACTTGCACGTATTGGATGAAGAAGCAGCCTTGGAATTCTTGGATGCATACGAAGAATACTGTCAAAGTATGCCGGCAGATATCATTTTAACACATCCACGTGTTAAGAAAGCCATTTTTGAATCATTAAAAAGCACTCGTTCTAACATTGCGACAGCTGAATTGGCGGGTGGTTTCCACGGTTTTACCTTCAATGGTATTCCATTATACAGTGATGTAAAATGTAAAGCAGGTAACTTATATGCTTTAAACAGTAAGTCATTTGCTATGCATCAACTATGTGACTGGACTTGGTTATCCAATGAGGATGGCAGTATCCTAAAACAACAACCTGGTAAAGCCACCTATATGGCAACCTTGGTTAAATATGCTGATTTGATTTGTGATAAACCGTTCTTACAAGGTCGTTGCAGTAACTTCTCAGCGTTAGCATCCAAAGCGGAGTAATGTTATATGCAAAGAATTTATCACGACTTGTTTCATATTGCAGAACGAATTCAACAAATTGATCCGTTGTATGAAATTTACTGGAATGGTGAGCGCGAACGCTATGAAATCTTTTGGCGTGGTAAATTAGCTTTCGTCGTCCCGTTCAATGATTTGGATGTGCGTACATTAAATTATACGCAACGCACGCGGCGGGAAAATGCCGATGACATTGAACGGGAAATTGACGAAGGTAATGCTGCAATTTTTCAAGAACAAAATAAAAAAATTCAGGCAATGAAAGCCAAAATAAAGGATTACGTAAAATATGATTTTGAGAGATTTAATTAGTGGGGCTAACGATATTTTGGGCTTGCCAATTAATTGGCAAAGTACCAATACTGACGATAACTACCAACAACTGTTTGCTTGTGCTCGTTTAGTTTTGAACTCTTTAATGGGAAATTGGGTAACTTCGGATACCGCAACGATTACTCCTGAGGATTATGGCTTAGATAAGGCTACAGTGATTTATGGTATATTGTCAGAATACGCGTTTGTTGCTGGAATGTTTAACGAATGGAAAATTTGGCAAGAAAAATATAACGCTGGATTATTTAAGGCGCAAAATGGTAAATCCCGCATCCTGCCAGTTCATTAATTATCGTAGTGTACGCTTTAATTTAGACAACTTCGCCTTGCCAGTAGTTGTCAAGAAAAAGAAAAACACAATTTATACCAATCATATATCTGGTTTAAAAGGTACTAAAAATCAATTAACCAGTTTGGGTGAACCGCAACCAACTTATGGTTATGATCACGTTACGCAATGGGGACATTATATTTTTGCTGCCAGCGACGATAGTGGTCTATTCTACGCTAGTGATTTAGATATGGAGTTTCATCCTTTAGAAGAATTAGTGTATCCCAAACAAATTGCTGTGGTTGGAGATCGTTTGTTTATGGTCTCTCAGAACCAAGAACGAATTGTTTATTCAGTTGATTTAAAAAGTGAATGGACACCAACGAATTTTTTGGACAACTCAATTTATTTACCAGTCAATTATGGTTTGTGTTTGGATATTCGTTATTATCGGGGAAAACTCTTAGTAATTTGTGAAAATGGTTTATTAACGGTTAATCGTCACTTTGTTTTGGAACATTTGGATGATGATAGTGAATTGTTAAAAGCTAATCTGGCTAGTAGTACTCAAAATTATTGGGAAAGTGATTGGTTTAGTTTAGGGTATGCGACAAATACTCAAACATTACGCGAAATTTTCTTGAAGACAAACGCCAATTTAATTTTAACGGCTACCTCCAATCGCACACAGCGTAACATTCAAATCAAAGCTGCTGACAAAATTCAAAAAATCAGTATCCATTTGAATGGTGATCAATTTAAGTTACGATTATTAGTAACGCACGATAATACTATCGTGTCAGATTTGGCAGCCGTAGTCGGGTACGGTAAAAGGGGGTAATTGCAATGAAAGCGTGTTTTAAAAGGTTCTTTAAAAAACTTTGGGCAATTTTGGTTCATTTATTTTCTTGCGTTCCCAGTCTGAAAGATGAAGAGCCGGACGCAGACGAATAAAAAATTGCATAAGTTGTAAACTTGTGCTAGAATAAAATTTATGGACAATAAAAAATGGACAACTACGATTGGTAATCGTACAGTAACTGTGGAGACCGGCGCTCTATGTGGATTAGCGCACGGTACTTGCTTAGTCAGTTGCGGTGAAACCGTAATTATGGCTAACGTAACAATGGCGGATCAGCCGCGTGATGGAATTGATTTCTTTCCATTAGGCGTTGATTTCCAAGAAAAATTATATTCAGTAGGTAAAATTCCTGGCGGATTTACAAGACGTGAGGGACGCGGTGGCGATAAAGCAATTTTGACAAGTCGCTTAATCGATCGTCCCTTGCGTCCTTTGTTTGATAAGAATTTACACAACGATGTTGCAGTGGTAGTTACCACTCTATCAGTTGACCCAGATGTTGCGCCTGAACCATTGGGTATGTTGGCATCGTCGGTAGCTTTAACAATTAGTGATATTCCTTGGAATGGTCCAACTGGTGCCGTTCAAGTTGCACGTGTTGATGGTAAATTAATTTGTAATCCAACTGCTTTGGAACAAGATCAAAGTGATTTACATTTAACGGTTAGCGGAACAAGCGAAGCAGTATTGATGGTTGAAGCTGGGGCAAACGAAGTTACCGAAGCCGATATGATTGATGCAATTATGTTTGCACACGAGGAAATTAAAAAATTATGCGAATTCCAAGTTGGTATTGCCAAGAAGATTGGTAAAGAAAAACGTAAAGTTGCCTTGCATACTGTGGATGCAAATTTGGAAGAGCAGATTCGTGCTTATGCTACCAGTTTTATTGAAACTGCTTTGAAAGAAACTGATACTTTGAAACGTCGTGCAGAAGAAGATAAAGTTGAAATGATTGTTGCCGATAAATTTGCTGACATCTGGGATGAAAGCAAAAATGATATTATTGAAGTAATGAACAAAATCAAAAAAGAAATTGTTCGTGAAAAAATTCTTAATCAAGGTATTCGTCCCGATGGCCGTGGTACGAAAGACATTCGCCCAATTTGGGTAACAACTGGTTTATTGCCGCGTACACACGGTTCAGCCGTATTTACTCGTGGTAACACTCAAGTATTAAACGTTTGTACTTTGGGTATGCTGAGTGATGCACAAAAATTGGATGGTATTGATGATGAGGAAGCAAAACGTTATATGCACCAATACAATATGCCACCATATGCAACTGGTGAAGCTCGTCCTTTGAAGGCTCCTGGTCGTCGTGAAATTGGACACGGTGCTTTGGCAGAACGCGCTTTAATTCCTGTTTTGCCAAGTGAAGAAGAATTCCCTTATGCGATTCGTACGGTTAGTGAAGTTCTTTCCAGTAATGGTAGTTCTTCAATGGCTTCGGTTTGCGGTAGTTCAATGTCATTGATGAATGCTGGTGTTCCGATTAAATCGGCCGTTGCCGGCATTGCAATGGGGTTAATTAAAGATAAGAATAGCCGCAAAGTTGCCGTTTTAACCGACATCCAAGGTGTTGAAGATTTCTATGGAGATATGGATTTCAAGGTCGCCGGTACGGAAAAAGGTATCACTGCAATTCAAATGGATATTAAGATTGCTGGTATTGATAAAGAAACCATTACGACAGCGTTGGAACAAGCACGTGAAGGTCGTTTGAAAATTTTGAAGATTATGAATGCAGAAATTAAAGCTCCAGCTAAAGAAGTTTCTAAATATGCACCAAAAATCATTACTTTCAAAATTAACCCTGAAAAAATTAAAGATGTGATTGGTAGCGGTGGTAAAACAATTAATAAAATTATTGATCAAACCGGTGTTAAGATTGATATTGAAGAAGATGGTAAAGTCTTTATTGGTGGTGCAGAATCGGCAATGGTGGAAAAAGCCAAAGCGATTATTGCGGATATTGTCTTAGAACCAGAAGTTGGCCAAACTTTTGAAGGCACCGTAGTACGTATCTTGGATTTTGGTTGTTTTGTTAAATTAACCGAAACTTTGGAAGGTATGGTTCATATTTCTAAATTAGCTAAAGAACGTGTTAATAAGGTTGAAGATGTTGTTAAAGTTGGTGATAAAATTAAGGTTAAGGTCATCAAGATTGATGATAAGGGACGAATTGATTTACAACGTATAGTTACATCTACACCAGCAAAAGATGCTCCAGCGAAGTAATTTTTAAGCCTTTAGTTAAATAATCAGCCGCCACTTGTGAAAAACATTGCATAGTGGCGGTTGTTGGTTTTAAGACGATAATATCACCAGCTTGTACATTATAAGTGGCATAAGATAAAACAACATTGTTGGTGGCAGTTTTCCAGTCAATAACAACTCCACGATCAGTTGGTAATACAGTAGTATAATCCAAATTTTGAGCCATCGCTAAAGTGTGTTTGTTGAATAAATTATTTGGTGGAGTAAATACTTGCATCTGTGTATGAACTAATGACTTAATTAAGGCATCGCCTAGACGAATTTCTTCAGTAATTAGATTTTTATCGGCTATGTTAAGTGCAATGTTTGAAAAACCATAATTACCTAATTTATGGTTACTGGCTAAATTTTGTAATAACTCAAGATTGTTAATGGCGGCTGTTCCTGTGAAAAAGAATGTTGCAGTGGCTTCGGCGCGATTTAAAGTCTCTAAAATCGGCGTTAAATTATGAGCCAGTTCAGCGTCATCAATAATAAACATTAGACCGATTTGGTTACTATCACGTTTGCCATTAGATAATGGTGCAGTAACCGTTAAATAAGTATGGCTGACGTTTAATGTGCTTACTAAAAAGCCGAGTACTAATAAAATACTGCAAATAATCGAATTAGTGATGACAACTTTTTTGTTAGACATTTAATTATACATATTATGATTTGCGTAAATTTATGTTTTTGGCTATCATAACTGTATGAACACAACGATTAAAACTTATCCTAACGGATTACGATTGGTAGTTACACCAATGGAAAATTTTAAAAGCGTAGCTTTTAGTATGTTGGTAATGGCAGGAAGCGGTGACGAAACTAAAGCCGAAGAAGGGCTGTCTCATTTTTGCGAACATATGTTATTTAAAGGAACAACTAAACGAACTGGTCAACAGATTATTGATGAATTTGCCCGTTTAGGGGTGCTTTATAATGCCTGGACTAGTGAAAGTGCAACTTGCTACCATACAAAAGCTGTTGCGGATAACATTGAAGCTTGTATTGATTTGTTCTCAGATATGTATTTTAATTTAAAATTTGAGAATGATGATTTTGATAAAGAAGGTGACGTAATCGTACAGGAAATTGCAATGCACGAAGATCAACCGATGTCGGTAATGTATGATCGAATGAATACCTTATTTTATCGTGGCACTAAATATGAACATCCAGTGGCTGGTTATGCCAAGGCGATTAAACAGTATCAACCTGCTGACATTTATCAATATGTTAAGAAGCATTATGTTCCACAAAATACCATCTTAGCTTTTACGGGTGATATTTCTTTAGAGCGAGCGGAAGCTTTGGTGGCAAAATATTATTTGCCGTTTATGAGTCAAAAGCCTGCACGACCTAATCAACGCCAAAATATTTCGGCGATTCAGCCGGCACCTACGGTGTTACCAGTTAAAAAAGATACTGAACAACAACACGTAATTTTATCAATTCCAGTTTGTAATCAATACAGCGAAGATCGCTATGCGTTAACTTTGTTTAGAATTCTGTTTGGTGGTGATATGAGTAGTCGTCTGTTTATTAGCGTGCGTGAAAAATTAGGATTGGTTTATTCAATTACCACTGATATGGAATTATCCGATATTGGTGGTAGTTTTAGTGTGGTATTTTCTTGTACTCCGAAAAATACACAAAAGGTCATTGAGGTGGTTAATCAGGAAATTGACAATGTGGTGCATAATGGCATCACCGAGGAAGAATTGTCTAAATATCGCAATCAATGGCATATGCAACGTTTATTTGATGCAGAAGTTACTAGTCGTATTAATGGCCGTTGTGCGGAACAGGTTGCAACTCGTAATCAAGTGATTAGTTATGAGGATGAATTGAAAATTGTTGATGCTTTAACTGTTGCAGATATTAATGCTGTTGTAAAAAAATATTTAGACAAAAACAAAATTCTTACGGTAATTGTCGGTAAATAATATTTTACGAAAATTAAAAATTTGTTTATAATTTAAGGTAATGGACGGTACAATCCATCGGACTAAGATTCAGAATGCAAAACGACCTTTTCCATGGGGCGATGTTATTATTTGGACATCGGTCATTGCTGCTTTAGTAATGTTATTTCGTTTAGGTGGGGTTGTAACCAATTTCGTGTATGGTGTTATTGGAATTTATGCTTATAGTGTTCTGTTGTTAACTGCAGTGTTAGGAATTTGTTTACGTACCGGTAAACGAATTCATCTTAATCGCCAATATTTATTTGGCGCAATTGTAATGATTTTATCGTTTTTTACCGCAATGCACGTTGGTTTCACACAAGCAGTCATTGACGGTGGTAACAATGCTGATTTCAATCATTATTTGAACTATTGTTTTTCTGGTTCGCCTTTAACCCCAGGGGGAGTCGTTTTTGCGTTGCCATCGTATTTATTGCTAATTATTTCGGGAACACTTGGTACTTATTTGTTGTTAGGTGTGTTGTTTTTAGTGGGATTAATTTTGGTTGTTAACCGTGTCATTGTTGCTAATCGTGAACAACGCATTTTAACAATGGAAACTAAAACCCAGGAAAGTGATACAACGAATGATTATGCAAAAACCACGGCAGAATTATACGAAAAATTACAAATGACTAATAAAGAAATTATGCGTGAAAATCGTCGTAATTTTGATGCTAATAAAAGCTTGTTAGGTTTAGGTGCTTTACCTAAACAAGATAATCTCAAAACTAATGCTGATAGTCCAGTTCCATTGAAAGATTTAACATCTCCTGATGCGATTAATCAGGCTTCGGCCAATGCTTCCAGTACCGCACCGGGTTTAAAAATGTACAATAATGGGGTTGCAATTCCATGGCAGGGCTTGGATAGTAATAGTTGGTCAAATGTTCAACCAACTGTACCACCTGCGCCAAGTTTTATGCCGCAAGCGCCAGTAGGTCCGCAACCATATCAATATAATAATTATGGTATGCCGAATGGAATGTCGCAAATGCCACGACCAGTACAACCTATGAATCCTGCAACTCAGGCCACTAACCCTTGGGAACAAACTAACACGTGGGGACAAAATAGTGGAATGCAATGGCAAGGTGCTAATAGTAATTGGACTCCACCTAATACTCCTGGCTCAACAATGGGTAATGTTAATCCGGCATCAAATCGTCGTCGCAATTCATCCGTAATTCAAAATCTTAACAACCAAACTTCGTTGACATTGGATATTCCGACAGTATCCAATGAACCTACAATGGAGACGTTTAAAAACAAACGTTACATTAAACCAACTTTGGATTTAATTCACACACAAAGTATGGATTTAAGTCAATTTAATGCAGAAGCCAGTGAAAAAGAAGCTAAATTAAATGAGTTGTTCCAGCAGTATAACGTACGTGCACGGGTTCATAGTTTTAGTGTGGCACCTGCTGTGACACGTTTTGAGATTGTACCTGAATTGGGCACCCGTGTCGCTCAAATTGAAAACTTGCGTGATGATATGAACTTCGTTTTAAAAACTAATAACACGCGTATGGAAAGTCCAATTGAAGGTAAGAATGCAATTGGAATTGAAGTTCCTAATCATATGATCGGTACAGTTTCGATTAAAGATCTATTAGGTTCACGTGAGTTTATTTCGCATAAGAGTCCACTGGCAATTTGTATTGGTAAAAATATTAATGATGAGCCAATTATTGCGGATTTGGCAGAAATGCCACACCTATTGGTTGCAGGTACAACTGGTTCGGGTAAATCAGTTTGTATCAACACGATTTTGACCAGTTTGATTTTTAAATCCAGCCCAGAAGAATTAAAGTTAGTTTTAATTGATATGAAGGGTGGTGTTGAATTAGGAATGTATAATGGTTTACCACATATGTTAGTGGAAAGATGTATTTCAGACGTAACTCACGCGGTCAATGCGTTTAAATGGTTAATTCGTGAAATGGATCACCGTTATGACTTATTACAAGGACAGCACGTTAATAATATCGCTTTATATCAAGCATTACCGGCATATAAAAATGGCCAAATTCCGGCAATGCCATATATCGTAATGGTGGTTGATGAAACTGCTGATTTAATGTCGCGTAACAAAAAAGAAGTTGAAGACTGTATTCAAAACTTGGCACAGAAAGCCCGTGCTGCCGGTATTCATATCATTTTGGCAACCCAGCGTCCAAGTGTTGATGTAATTAGTGGTGTGATTAAAGCCAATATTGGTACGCGTATCGCATTCCGTGTTTTAAGTGGTGTCGATAGTCGTACCATTTTAGATTCGATTGGGGCAGAAACCTTAATGGGACGTGGTGATATGTTGTTTATGACCGCCAAAGGTATTGATCGTGTTCAGGGTTGTTATATGACTAATGATGAAATTCATCAAATCACTAATTTTGTTCGTGAAAAGAATCCAGCTGATTTCAATTTAGAAATTGAAGATTTAATTTTGAATGGTATCCCTGAGGGTGGTGCTGCCGGTGGCTTTAATGGTGAAGGTGGACCAGATAATGGTAATGACCAGGATCCGAAATTAGTACAAATTCTGCGTTATGCAGTGCGTGAAAATAATGTTCGTCGTACATTGTCAATTTCAGAGATTCAACGTAAATTTTCGGTTGGCTTTGGTCGTGCTGGCCGTATTATGGATCAACTTGAACGGGCTGGTTTTGTTGGTGCCGATTTCGGTAATGGTAAAGCTCGTGAAGTGTTAGCGACTAGGGAACAGGTTGCAGAACTTTACGGTTTATAGTAAACTGTTTTGATGGACAAAATTTTTGATTTCAAAACTTGTGAGGCTCATTATAATGATTATTGGGTTAAGAATAACGTGTTTCAAGCTAAGGTAAACCCAAACAAGAAACCGTTTACGATTATTATGCCACCACCGAATATTACTAGTAAGTTGCATATTGGTCACGCTTTTAATTGCACAATTATCGATGCAATTATTCGTTTTAAACGTATGCAAGGATATGAGACTTTAATGTTACCTGGTGCGGATCACGCAGCAATCGCTACTGAAGCCAAAGTTGTTGATCAGTTGAAAAAAGAGGGTATCAATAAACAAGATTTGACACGTGAACAATTTATGGAACGGATTCAAAATTGGTATGATTATTACACACCAATTATTTGTAACCAGTTCAAACGTTTAGGTTTGTCTTGTGACTGGTCGCGTTTCTGCTTTACGATGGAAGATCATTGTAAAGAGGAAGTTAACAAGGCTTTTCATCGTTTGTATAAGGATGGTTATATTTATCGTGGCGAACGTATGATTAACTGGTGTCCAACCTGTCATACTGCTTTATCAGATATTGAAGTTGAATATGCTGAAGTAGAACGCCAGATTTGGACCATTCAATATGGACCATTACGTGTGGCGACCACCAGACCGGAAACTTTATTCGGTGATGTCGCGGTAGCCGTAAATCCAAATGATAAACGTTATCACAATTTGATAGGTAAAACTGTACCATTGCCGTTAACTAATCGGGAAATTCCTGTGATTGCCGATGCTTCGGTTGATATGAAATTTGGTACCGGGGCAGTGAAAATTACTCCTGCACACGATCACAATGACTATGAAGTCGGTGAACGCCATCATTTACCACATTTAAAGGTAATTGATGAAAATGGTGTTATGTGTGGTGATGTTGGTAAATATGCGGGAATGAAAGTTGCTGAGGCTCGTGAAGCGGTTGTGGCTGATTTACAAACTCAAGGTTTATTGATTGCCACAAAGAAACACGTGTCTAATATTGGACAATGTTATCGTTGTCATCAAACAGTTGAACCAGCGATTTCTAAACAATGGTTTGTTAGAATGCGTGAATTAGCTCAACCAGCAATTGATGCTTTGAACAATGGTTTGAATATTGTGCCGAAGAAATTTCAAAAAATTTATTTGAATTGGTTAACTAACATTAAAGATTGGTGTATTTCGCGTCAATTGCTTTCGGGGCATCGCATTCCAATTGAAGGGGAAACCGATGTATTAGATACTTGGTTTTCGTCAGCTTTGTGGCCATTCGCTACTTTAAACAAAAATCAAGCAGATTTTGATTATTTCTATCCAACAGATGTATTGGTTACTGCTTACGAAATCATTTTCTTTTGGGTAATTAGAATGGTTTTTTCTGGACTATATCATACTAAACAATTACCATTCCATACCGTTTTATTCCACGGTTTGGTTCGTGATAGTCAGGGTCGTAAAATGAGTAAATCATTAGGTAACGGAATTGACCCACTGGATATTATTAACGAATATGGCTGTGATGTTTTACGTTATTCTGTTCTATTTGGTTCAAGTTTGGATCGCGATCCTAACTATGGTGATGAAAAAATTACTAAGGCACGCCATTTTATGAATAAAATTTGGAATGCGACTAAATTTGTTTTGATGCATAAAGACAATGAGTTATTAGTTACGGCTTTGGAAAATTTCTTAAAAATGTTGCATCCAATTGCTCCGTACATTACCGAACAAGTTTGGCACGAACTGGGACACAATAGTGATTTAGCGTTTGAAACATTTCCAACACCAATGAAAAATCCTAAACATTGGATGCAAGTTAGTTTAAATAAAATTATTCGTACAATTACCCGTCGTTATGAAAAGTATGAATTTGGTATAGCAACGAATGAATTGCAACAATGGTTTTGGACGGATTTCTGCGATAAATATATTGAAGAATGTAAGGATAAACCTAAGCCAAAAACTGAACCAGTAGTTACTCCAGTTGATACTAAAGCTCAAGCTGAATTTTACCGTGCGGAAATTGCTCGTGCAGCAAAGTTACTAGCAAATCAAGGCTTTTTGGCTAAAGCTCCGACTGATTTGGTCAAACAGGAACAAGAGAAACTTGCCAGATTTAAGGAACTATTATATAATTTGACTGGTGAATAACAATCGTAGTACGTTTTTTGTTGCCGACGAGATTACTCGCAAGATTATTTTGCTATTCATTTTTGAAAAAATGGAAATGCCTTTATCGGAAAACACTTTGTCCGAAATTATTATGTCCAATCCCGATCTAATGTCTTATATGGACTATCGCGAAGCATTAGCTAAAATTGTTGATGTTAAATTCGTTGTGGCAAAAAACACTTCAGGCGATTTGATGTACCAATTAACTAAGGATGGTCGTGACTGTTTGTCTCATTTTTGGACAAAAATTCCGGCATCAATTCGTGAAGGAATTATTAAATATACAGACGAAAACAAATTGCGAATGAAACGCAGTCAGGAGTATCGTATAGATTATTTTAAAAATTCGGATGGTACGCAAACTGCAGTCTTTATGATTAAGGATTACACCGGTCCGTATAATTTAATGGAATTGAAATTACGGGTGCCATCAAGGGCTGATGCAATTCGTGCGGCTGCACGTTGGAAGGATAAAGCCCCAGAGGTCTATGAGTTTATTTATAATCATTTGGTAGAAGTAGAACAGGAGGAACACGATAATGCGACAGTTTAGTTATACACCTAAGGGAGTTTGTTCAATGCAAATTCGTTTTGAGTTGGATGAAAGTGAGAATGTACATAACGTACAATTTGTGGGCGGTTGTCCTGGAAATACTGTCGGTGTAGCGACTTTGGCTGAGGGACAAAATGCCCGGCTTTTGATTGCAAAATTAAAAGGAATTGATTGCCGTGGTCGCGGTACAAGTTGTCCTGACCAATTAGCTAAGGCTCTAGCGCAAGCTTTAGAAACTAAATAACACCAAAATTAACCATCATCAATAAGATGAATTAATGGATAGTCAAGTAATGGTTAACAATCTCTTTGCAAAATATTTGCAAGGAGATGATTCTACTGTGAAAAATAACGCTAATACTACTCGATCTATTAGTGGTCTAAATTTGCATTTACGTGAGGCAGTAACAAAAGCTTATTGTTTATCAAAGGTTTACCCAACTGAAATTGCTAATGCCCATCGCAACGGGGCTATGCACATTCACGATCTAGGTTTTTTGGGTCCATACTGTATGGGCTGGGATTTACGTCAATTGTTACTTTTAGGGTTTACAGGTGTAGTTGGAAAAATCGGGGCTGCTCCTGCAAAACATTTACGCTCGGCTTTAGGGCAAATTGTTAATGCAACATTTACATTGCAGGGGGAAGCAGCAGGTGCACAAGCGTGGTCTTCGTTTGATACGTACTTAGCGCCATTTATCCGTTACGATAGTTTAAATGATGCAGATTTGGAACAATGTTTACAAGAATTTGTTTTTAATTTAAATGTTGCTACACGGGCCGGTTTCCAATGTCCATTTTCAAATCTTACTTTAGATATTCGTTGTCCCGCTTCTTTACGTGATGTCCCAGTTGTCATTGGCGGTGTAGTACAAGAAAGCACCTATGGTGAATATCAAACCGAAATGGATCGTTTTAATTTAGCATTTTGTAAAGTTATGTTGGCCGGTGATAATCAAGGTCGAGTTTTTTCTTTTCCAATTCCAACAATCAATATTACTAAAGATACTAATTGGGATAGCCCAGTGATGACTCAAATAACCGCGTTAAGTGCAAAGTATGGAATACCATATTTTGCAAATTACATTAATGCAGATTTAAATCCTGAAGATGCTGTATCAATGTGTTGTCGGTTGCGTTTAGATGTTAGGGAGTTGCGTAAACGCGGTGGCGGTTTGTTTGGTTCCAATCCGTTGACTGGTAGTATTGGGGTCGTAACAATTAATTTACCTCGTTTAGGGTACGAAGCACATAATGAAAATGAATTTTTTATCCAGTTAGGGAAGATAGCCGATTTGGCAAAGGAAAGTTTGGAAATTAAGCGGACAATGGTTGAACAACAAACTGAGACTGGTTTATATCCCTACAGTGCTTTTTATCTAAGAGGTATTAAACAACGTACAGGTAAGTATTGGTACAATCATTTTAGTACAATTGGTATAGTAGGAATGAATGAATGTTTATTGAATTTAAAAAAGATTGGAATTGCTAGTGCGGAAGGACAACGTTTTGCCAAAAAAGTAATGCATTATTTACGGGGTAAATTACGTATCTATCAGGAAGTAACAGGTAATGTTTATAATTTAGAAGCTACACCTGCTGAATATGTCGCCAGTCGTTTAGCTAAGATTGATTGTCATCAGTTTCCTCAAATTATTACAGCAGGAACAAGTCAGGTACCATATTATACCAACAGTACGCAGTTGCCAGTTGGCTATACCGACGATATTTTTACAATGCTTGAATTACAGTCTGAATTACAAAAATTATATACGGGTGGCACAGTGATTCATCTTTATACTGGTGAAAAACTAGATGATTTGGCAACAGTTAAACAATTAATTCAAAAAGTTTTTAGTCAATATCAAATTCCGTATTTATCTGTTACACCAACTTTTTCGATATGTTCGGCACACGGTTATTTAGCGGGTGAACATTGGCGTTGTCCAATTTGTAATGCGGAAACTGAAGTATGGAGCCGTGTCGTCGGTTTTTTACGACCAGTAGCAAACTATAACGCAGGAAAACGACAAGAATATTTTGATCGAAGAAAATACCATATAACAAAAACATTGAGGTAATAATGAAGCAAATAAGTTGGCAGGATCAAATTACATCAATTAAAGTGGCAGGTTGGCAAAAATTATCTTTAATTGATTATCCTGGTAAAATGGCTGCAGTTATTTTTTTGGCAGGTTGTAATATGCGCTGTCATTATTGCCATAATTATCAAATTCTTGATACAAAACAAAATCGGTTAGCCTTTGTTAAAATTTTTGATGAATTACGCCGGCGTAAAAAATGGTTAGAGGCTGTAGTTGTTAGTGGTGGTGAACCAACAATTTCACCTGTATTGATTCCATTACTGTGTGCTTTACGTTCGCTTGGGTTATTAATAAAATTAGATACTAATGGCACGCGCCCTGATGTGGTACGTCAAGTTGTCACAATGGGACTGGTCGATTATGTTGCGTTAGATGTTAAAGCACCGCCTACTAAATATTTATCAATGACTGGAGTATTGATACAACCTGTTTTGAATACAGTGCAATTGCTTAAGCAACAAAAACAAATACCTTATATGTTACGGACCACGTTAAGCCCACGTTTAACAGCTTCTGATTTGTTCGAAATGGGGAGAAGTATTGTTAATGGAGCATTATGTTGGCAAATTCAACAATGTCGAACTGAAGGTGCTTATTCGGTAGCTGAAGTGCAAAAAATGGTTGCAATTATAAAGGATTACGCACTATATGTAGTAGTTAAAGGATTGTAATAACCGCTATATATTGTGTAAAATAACTGTTTTGTGGGTTTTTCGAAAAGTGATATAATAAATTATATGGCAAACGAAAAACAAGCATATACTGCTGGTAATTTGACACTACTGAAAGGACTTGATGCGGTGCGAAAACGTCCAGGAATGTACATTGGTACTACTGGCTCAAAAGGAATGCACCATCTATTATGGGAAATTGTTGATAACGGTATTGATGAAATCGCTAATGGTTATGGTGATAAATTATTAGTTATTATTCATCCTGATAATTCAATTACAGTAGAAGATAATGGTCGTGGTATTCCGGTCGATATTAATCGCGAATTAAACATTTCGGGCGTCGAAATGGTTTATACTGAGTTACACGCGGGTGGTAAGTTCGATAATCATAACTATAGCTTCTCGGGTGGTTTACACGGAGTTGGTGCATCGGTTGTTAATGCTCTTTCTAGTTATTGTGAAGTTACGGTTTATAAAGATGGTAAAGAACATTACGTGCGTTTTTCGCCACATTTAAATCCAAAAGACGGACAAATGCATTGGGGTGTAGCCGATGAACCGTTAAAGGCAATTGGTCGTACCACTAAAAATGGAACACGTGTTCACTTTTTACCTGATGAGGAAATGTTTAATCACGCCAAATTTGATTATAAAATTATTTCTCAACGTTTGGAAGAACTGGCTTTTTTAAATAAAGGCGCAGAGATTACTTTAATTGACGAAAGGATCGCGCTTGATGATGCTGAATTTTCTCGTGAATGTGTTTACAAATTTGATGGTGGTGTAGCAGATTTTGTTTCATATCTTAATGAAGGCAAAAACACCTTATACAAAGCTCCATTTATTATTTCTGGGTTAAGTGATCAAATGCCGATAACTTTCGCAATTCAACATACAGATGGTTTTGTTGAAAGTATTTTCTCGTATGTAAACAACATTCCTACTTCGGAAGGTGGTACTCACGAAACTGGTTTCAAGAGTGCGATTACTCGTGCATTTAACCAACTGGGAAAACAATTTGGGTATTTCAAAGATAAAGACAATGCCTTACAGGGGGAAGATTACCGTGAAGGCATGACAGCGGTATTAGCTATTAAGATGCAAGAAGTCCAATTTGAAGGTCAAACCAAAACTAAACTTGGTAATCCTGAAGCTAAGATCGCGGTGGAGACTTTTACTTATAATAGTTTGTTGGAATACTTTAAAGATGCTGATAAATCAACCGAAAAGAAAAATCTATTAGAAATTATTATTAATAAAGCTAAGTCAGCGGCACGTGTTCGTGAAGCCGCACGTAAAGCCAAAGATATTGCGCGTAGTAAGAATAGTATTGATGGTAGCGTGTTGATTGGTAAATTAGCAAGTTGTAGCGGTCGCCGTCCGGAAATGAATGAAATTTTTATAGTTGAGGGTGATAGCGCGGGTGGTACTGCAAAGCAAGGACGTGATCGCAGTATTCAAGCAATTTTACCGTTACGTGGTAAACCATTAAATGCAGAAAAGAAACGGATTGACCAAGTGTTAGAAAACGAAGAATTCCGTACTTTAATTGGTGCGTTAGGCACGGGAATTGGTGAAGATTTTAACCTAGACAATTTGCGTTATCATAAAGTCATTATTCTTGCTGATGCGGACCAAGATGGTGGCCACATCCGATCAATTTTATTAACGTTCTTCTTCCGTTATATGAAAGATTTAATTGCGCAAGGACACGTTTACACTGGTATGCCACCGTTGTTTAAAGTTTATAAAAAAGATTATAGTCATTATTGTTATGATGATTATGAATTAAAAGAAGTTACCAAAAAAGTTAAAGGTGCTAGTGTTCAACGCTATAAGGGGTTGGGGGAAATGAATGCGGAACAATTGTGGGAAACAACAATGAATCCAAAGACACGTAAACTGTGCCGTATTACCCTGGACGATGCCGCTGAAGCCGAACGTTTAATTACTACCTTAATGGGTGATGACATTGAGAGCCGTCGTAACTATATCAGTAAGTACGCTAATTTTAATAAACAGGATGATACCGCAACTAAAGCAGTTAAGAGTAAACTAGGAGGTACAACAAATGAGTGAGTTTGATGATTTGTTAGATGATGAGAATTCGGTTAGTTTTGATGATAAAACTGTATCTGATGAAGTAGCTGACCAAATTGGCAATGTTCAGGAAACGGAAGATTTATTACCAACTGACGCACAAAACAATGATATTCCGTTAGAAACCAACAGTGTGGTAATAGAGAATGAACCAACCGAAGTATTCAACACTGAAGTAGCGGAAGAATCAACCCCTGAGGTTAATGAATCTGAAACCAATGAATCAATTGTTGAAGAAAAAATTCCAGAATCTACCGATGTTGAAGTCGAAAATATAGTGGTAGTTGAAAATAAACCAGTCGAGAAAATTGAAACACCATTGGAAACAGAAACTAAAGAAATCATGACAAATACTCCAGAGAAACCAGTGATTAACGAAGATACGGCGTTAACTTTGGATGAGGTTCCGAACGAAGTCAGTAAGGTTGTGGAAAATGCTAGTCACACGCACATCGCAAATATTGATGCAGTAGTGGCTTTATCTGAAAATGATTTAAAGGCCGAGGCCGAAGCTGCGCGCCAAGCGGCCATTATGAAACCAATTCTTGAACAAGAAGCACGGCGCCAAAAATTATTAGCAGAAAAAGAAAGCCGTAAAACTGAAATAGTATCTAACTCTGAAAGCACTAGTGATAGTGGTAATAATCAACAAAACAACACCGGTGATGGTGGTGACGACGGCGATGCTGGTGATGGTATTATTGAAAAATCCGTTGCGACAATTATGCACGAAAGTATGATTCCGTACAGTGAGTTCGTTATTTTGGATCGTGCATTACCACGGGTTGAAGATGGCTTAAAACCTGTTCAACGACGTATTCTGTTTGCGATGAACGATATGGGCTTAATGCCTGATAAACCGTTCCGTAAGTCAGCGGCAATTGTTGGTGAATGTTTGGGTAAATATCACCCACACGGTGATACTTCTGTTTATGATGCAATGGTGCGCTTGGCGCAACCATTTAGTATGAATATGCCATTAATTATGGGACAAGGTAACTTTGGTTCAGACGATGGTGATCCGGCTGCAGCTATGCGTTATACTGAAGCTAAATTAGATCCATTAGCTTTAGAAATGTTACGTGATATTGATAAAGATACGGTGACATATTCGTTGACTTATGATGATCGTAATACTGAACCAGATACGTTGCCAGCACGTTTCCCAAACTTATTGACGAACGGAACCAGCGGTATTGCTGTTGGTTTGGCAACTAATATTCCACCACATAACTTGGGTGAATTAATTGATGCTCATATTGCTTTTATAGATAACCCTAAAATTACTTTAAAACAAATTCTTAAAATTGTTAAAGGTCCAGATTTCCCAACGGCTGGTTGGATTGTGGCCGATGATAATATGATTCAAGCCTATGAAACTGGTCGTGGTAAAGTAGTGATGTCTGGTAAAGTCCATATTGAGGTCGAAGGCGATAAACGTAACATTGTAATTACTGAATTACCTTATCAAGTCAATAAAGTTCAATTGCAAAAGACAATCGCTGATTTACGTGAAAGTAAAAAAGGTGATTTACAAAACATTACTGAAATTCGTGATGAGTCAGATCGTAATGGTATGCGTATTTTGATTAAATTGCGTAAAGATACTGACCCATATAAAATTGTAGAACAGTTATATAAATATACTCAATTACGTTGCAACTTTAACTATAATATGGTGGCGATTGCTGAAGGTAAGCCACGCCAAATGGGGTTGTTGCAAATTATTGAATATTACGTTAATTATCAACGTCAAGTTATCTACAAACGTTCTGTCTTTGAATTGAATCAAGCAAAAGAGCGCGCACATATCTTAGAAGGTTTGATGATTGCGGTCAAAAATATTGACGAAGTTATTAAAATTATTAAAACCAGTAAACATACCAGTGAAGCGCGGGACCGTTTACAAAAACGTTTCAATCTTTCCGAACGTCAAGCACAAGCGATTCTGGATTTACGTTTGGCACGTTTGACCAATTTGGAAGTTTTGAAATTGGAACAAGAGTTGAAAGAATTGCGTGAATTAATTGAACGTTTGACCGCAATTATTGGTAGTAAGAAATTGCAGCTTGATGTGGTTAAAACTGAACTATTAGCAATAAAAAAACGTTACAAAGTGGATCGCCGCACTCGCGTTGTAAATAAGTTAGAAGATGTCTTGGTTACAGCAGATGATGACGAAGTACCAGTTGAAGATATTGTTTTGACGATTACAGCAGCTGGCAATATTCAACGTTTGACGAAAAAACACTTTAATATGAGTGATACTGCGGCTTATGATAATATGCGAGAACAAGAGGTGCATAGTGTTGCTGTTTTAACACAAACTGATAAATTGTTGCACATCTTTACCAACTTGGGTAAATGCTACAAATTGTTTGGTGGCGATATTCCAGAATGTCGTTTAAAAGATAAGGGTGTGGCATTACGTACTTTATTCCCAACGGCATTACCACAAGAATTTCCTGTAGCAATTTATCCGGCTGTAGCTGATACTTTACCTGAATATGATTTAGTTTGGTTATCGAAAACTGGTATGATTAAACGTTCAAAATTTAGTGATGCTTGTTCGGTAATCAAATCAGTCTTTGATGTTTATAAGATTCGTGAAGATCGTAATGATGAAATTTTGGCGGTACAACGACTGCCTAAGAACCGTACCATTTTAATGGTAACCAATGTTGGTAACGTCCTCAACGCTGCTACTGGCGATGTACCAGTTCAAGGTCGTATTGCTTCTGGTGTAAAAGGTATCCAAATGGATGATACTGCTTGGCTGGCAGGTATTTCAACGGCAGAACATACTGGTTATGTCGTATTGGTAACCAACTTAGGTAACGCTAAAAAAGTACCAATGAGTGATATTGATAAAATGGTACGTTATCGTAAAGGTTTGGCAATCGCGGCTGGAATGGCAAAAGGCGAGGAGGTAATCTTTGCAAATTTTGCACGGGCAGGGGACGATTTGGTTGTCAAGACTGAAGAAGGAGAATTATTAGCACGAAGTGTTGATAAATTACCAAGTACAAATCGTGTTGGTAAGATGAAAAACATTTTTGGTAAACACAAAATTGTTAAGGCTTGGCTACATCGTAAGGATTTTGCAACGCCAGAGTATTAAGACTGCGAGCGATAATTTGGCTACAATTATGTATAACTAAATCGATGTCTTTTGGTACAACGTGATAAAGGCGGTTCTTGGGGTGTGTCATAATAGTACAAACGGGTACGCCGATGGCCAAAACAGGTACGCCTAATAATTTACGATTAATTGTTTGATTATCGCGTCCAATGCCACTGCCTGGAGTAATACCACTGGTACAAATTTGATAGTTTGTGCCAATTCGGGTCGGAGTAGCACTGACTAAGCTATCAATTACAATCACAACAGTCGGCTGTACCAAACGTGTAATAGCGTGAATTGCTGCGACAGAGTTAATACCAGTTTCGCCAAAAACCCGTGGTTCGAATGTAACTAAATGTTTGCCAGTTTTAATTTGTTCAATTACACAAGGCCCTAAACTATCGGCTACAAATCTATCATTACCTAGTCCAATAATTAAAATTTTACTGGGGTCGGTAATTAATTGTGATAATTTATGATTCAATAATTGAACGATTTTACGCGGTTTACATTGTGTCGAGTCAATGTTGTGATAAGTTCCGATTGGTTTGCCAATATAATGTGCTGCCGATGGCGTGGTAATGGTGGTGGTTTGAATAATTACGCCGTCTTCTTCGGTGGTTGTAACTGTTAAACCGTTAATTTTATGTGGGGGACGACGTAAAAGTTCGCAAGCTAAATCAGTGATTGTTTGCATAGTTTTATTATGGGCAAATTAACAAAAAAACTTCTTCAAGAAAATACTTGCAAATTTAGGCTGACCAGTGTATAATACTTGTCATATGGCAAATATCAAAAGTGCAATTAAACGTATCAGTGTGACGAAAACAAAAAATACACAAAATCGTCCCGTTAAAACGCAAATTTCAAATGAAATTAAAAAGTTCAAAGAAGCTTTGGCTGCAAAAGAATTAAAACACGCAGAATCTCAATTGAATGTGGTTTTCTCAGTTTTGGACGCAGCTGCTGTTGATAATGTAATTCACAAAAATAAAGCTAATCGTCAAAAGGCCAAATTGGCTGCGGCATTGAACAAAGCACAAAATGCAAAAACTAAAAAAAGTGCTTAATTATTTCTACAGCGTTAATTAAAAAGCGAGGTTTTATACCTCGCTTTTTTGTTATATTGTTAAAATGACATTATGCTTTTGTTGGGGTAGTATCGGTCGGTTCAACTTTTTTGCCGTCAATATAAACGCGTTTTTCGTTAATCGCGATTTTCTTTAAGATGGCATCTTCTAAAGAAATTCCTAACATTTCAGCTAAACCTAAAGTGTAAATGGCGACATCAGCCAATTCTAAACTGATGGCTTCGGTTCCCATCTTTTTGTACCAAGCATCATAAGCTTCGGCGACTTCACCGTAGATATAACAAAATTCTTGGTGGATATTGGTTAAGTTAAAATGCTTATTAACTTTATTTTGATAAATTTTCTTTTGTAATTCGTCTAAACTAACCATAATTGTTTTCCCTTTATTAAGTTAATTTTATTTTTTAGTTACTAGTTTACCGAAAAAAGCACGAACACGGTTTTTACCTTTAATGGTAATGGTGTGCGCAGGATATGCTTTTTTATTACTGATACGATATAATTCTTCAGCAATTGTTTCGGGTTGTGTTCCGGTTTGTTCGGCATACTCCAAACGTCCAATATCATTACTAATACGATAGCGATAGGCTTTATTGGTTGAATCTTGCTTGATACGATTTTCGGTAAAGTTTGTCTTACAGGTTGATAAAGCCACCGTAACTACGTCAATTTTTAATGGTTCAACTTCTTTGCGTAAAGCAATGGTAAAGGTTTCCATTGCTTTTTTGCTAGCACAATAAATACTATTAAAAGCCGGAGCAATATTAGCCATTGTACAAGAAATGTTAATAATTTTACCTTTACGGTGTTCACGCATAAATGGGATTGCGGCTTGACAAGCACTGACTGTACCTAAAAAGTTAGTGTTCATTACTTTTACGATATCGGTAGTTAATAGTTCTTCAACCGCACCAGATAAACCAATTCCAGCGTTATTAATTAAAACATCAATTTGACCTTCTTTGTTATAAACTTTACGAATTGATTCTTTGATCGAATCTGGGTTGGAAACATCGGTTTCAATGAAGTTGATATTGTCGTCATTACCTTTTTCACGTGATAGGTTATAAACGATATCAGCATACAAAGAAAAACAATGAGCGGCTGCTAAACCGATTCCTGAGGAGGCACCAGTAATCACTACTACGCGTTTATGCCAGGTCGAAGGATCGGCCAAAGCAGTAATGTCGCTGAGAGGTTTGTTGGTAGTATCACTTTGTTCAGAATCTAAACGTTTTTCTAATACGCTTAATGCATCATCTAAATCTAACGGTTCATCCGAAGAAATTTGATAATCATCTTGTCCTAAATTAAACTTATTTTTATTTTTCATATTAACCATAGTATACTACTCTTAACGGTTTTTCTCAACATATTTTTAAAATAAAATGTTAATTTGACAATTGTTTTTTAGTCGGTATACCATATTAAATATGGAAATAACAGTAATTGCAACTACGCATCCTGATTATCAAACACCTAAAAAGGAATTAGATCGTTTTGGGGGTATGGCGGCAGGGGTGTGCTATATGGCGCACGACTTTGCAACTTTACGTGCGGAAGATGAAGCAAAAACTTTTCGCCGGGTTGAAATGACCAAGACCAATGGCCATCATAGCGTATATGACCACGCAACAATTACTTTATATTTACATTGTATTCCACGGGTTTTGGAAGGAATGTTAGATAACGAACGTTATATGGTATCTTCAGTTAAGAGTGGACGATATACGTTACATCCGTTACCTGAAGATGAACAACAAGTTTATGATAAATGGCTAAATCAATTTGAAAATTTGATTCGTGATGAATACCAAAACCACTTTCCACAATATTTTACAGATAATAAAATTAAAAAGTTAGCGATGGAAAATGCACGTTATTTGACTAGTTGTTTTACGATGGTTTCAATGTTACATACTATTTCTTATCGTCAGTTGAATTATTTATACGGCTTTTTCAGTAATTATGCAGAACGGATCGCAAAGAGTTCGCATCCTTTTGAAAAAAAATTATATCCGTACATCGTTGAATTTGTGAAGCTTTTACAAAAAACTGGTTATATTGATGAACAATTAACTAAGAATGGTAAGGGACGTCAAATTTCGATGTTCCGCGAGCGACCAGTAACTGAATATTTTGGTGACGTTTATGCTACGAACTTTCGCTGTTCGTTTGCGGTTTATATGCATTTGAATCGTCACCGTACTTTGAAATATTATATGCAAACACCGGCAGTACCAAAAGCATTAGAATTTTATGTACCAGAATTAATTGCCGATAAACCTGATTTACGTGCAGAGTGGTTGGCTGATTTAGATCGTTTACGTGATCATTATCCACAGGCGATGTTAGTCAACGTTAGTGAAATGGGAAACTTAGAAGATTTTATTTTGAAAGCAATTGAACGTAAATGTTCTTCCGTGTTATTGGAAACGACACGTGTTGTTAACGATGTATTAAATCGTTATCAAGCGGCATTGGCAAGTATGGGACACGCTGGTGCAGCAGAATTGGCTAAAATGCAAAAAGGTGCTAAATGCACCTTCCCAAATTTTAAATGTCCTAACCCCTGTGGTTTTGCGCTAGGTATTAACGAAAAACGTAAAATTTAATTATGCTAACCAAACTAAATCTTTGTGGACACAAATGCTAACGATATCAAGAATCCAGAAAATCGGACACCAACCTAAGATAATACGAATAATTGCATAAGTGTATTGTTCACGTTGAAAACAAATGATGATACCAATAATCCAACTAACAATTGGTAAAATTGCGATTAACAAGGACGGAATAAAATTAAGTCCGAAATAAGCTCTTTGTGCCATAATAGACGTATTATAAACTGTGATTAATCAACTTGCAAGCATTTTTCATAAAAAATTTACTATTTTTAATTTTTTGTGTCATTTGAAGGTGAAAAACGGTCATTTTGTAGGAGCAAACTAAAAAAGACCTTTGCATAAAGGTCTTTTATCTTTGGAGCTGTTGAACGGACTTGAACCGTCGACCTCCGCCTTACCAAGGCGGTGCACTACCGACTGTGCTACAACAGCAGGATTGTTACTAAGTTTTACTATAACATAAAACTTTGTTTTTGTAAATCAAAAGATAAACAATCCAAAACTAAAATGCTAATCTGGCAATATTAAAAATAAGTTTCACGTTTTTTCAGGATATTGCGTTTGGCACGAACTTTCAAATCTTTACTGTTAACATTAATATTGATACGCCCCTTGGTGACATCGATTTCAATCTCATCACCATTTTGAATGTTAGCAAAATCTTGATTTGCATAACCATCAGGTGTGATATTGGCAATCGTTAAAACTGGGGTAGCGGCACAAAATCCATCGGTCATTAAGGCAATTGAATCTGCTTTTCCCATTGCTTTAATTGTGTGAGCAACGATGGAAACATCGCAAGCTGTACAACATTGCAAAACAACAATTCCATTATCAATGGCGTTGGATGCTAAAGCAGTGATGGCGTCAGCGATGGTGGAGTAAACCCACGCTGTACCGGTCATCGTTAACGGAGCAGTGCTATCTGAAACAACGTATGCTTGATCTGCTAGCGTCGTTTTTAATGATTGATACATATTGGGAGAAACTTTTACATCGACTGCTTCAAAGATATTTTTGAACATTAATAAACCGGCTATGCTGCCACCTGCAGTTTGGTATTGTGCCAACTTTTCATTTAGTGTACGTTTACTAATTAAACGTTTGGTCGTAATAATGTCATTAGCCATTTCCATAATCTTGTTGCTGGTTGTTAAAGCTAAGTTTAAAGTTTCACCGGAATTGGTTGTCATTAAGGCTGTGCCTGGAATTGATAACTCAAATGCTTCAACCATATGATAAAAGTCCATTGTCAATGTATCGATTGACGGCGTACCGTTACTGTGCGCGTAGGTGTCGGCAACTTTTTCAATATCACTGGCTTTAATTTCGCGGGTAGCAATTTTGCCAGCAGCTTCAATTAAACAAACATCATAATTGTGGTTAATCCCAGTTGGCATTAATAATACTGGGCAGTTGGTTTTGGTACAGCCTAGTAAAACTCCTAAGCCTGTGACATAATTATCGACCACCGCAACTACGCCATCTAACATTTGAGTACGGATGATACCTGCCACATTAGTTGCTAGTGCTTTGTAAAAATCGTATGCATATTTTGCAGTTGCTGGTGATAAACGTTGCAAATCAGTAAAATTAGTCAAATTAAACGTAGGTGCTACGCCACCAGTTTGACGAATGCCGCAAACTAAGTTTTGTATTATAGAAGCATTACCATATTGAGTGCAATCTAAAATTCCAATCACTGTTGTGTTGGTGTTACCTTGTAAAGGTTGTCCCTGAATTGCCAAATCGGCTTGTTTCATTAAGCGTGTGCTTTTGTCAAATGTTTTTAAATTCATCGTCAAATTATAACACTGTATCTTGACGTCCTGCAAGATAATTGTTAATAAATTTGACTAAATCATACCCTAAATTGTCTTCTAAAGTATGTGTTAGTCCATTAATTGTACCAAAACTATAACAATTGGCTGTGGCAAACTTTGCTAGTGCCACATTTAAATTTTCATAACCAACCATTTCACTGATAGCATAAAACAATAGCATTCCGCGGGCGTAAGTGTTAATTGTGTATTCGGTTGGCATTCGATAATCACTGGAACTTTTATACATTTGGCGGGTGTAATTGACACCATATTCGTCCATAATGCTTTCAAACATTTTGATGCTATTTTTATTTTGGGTTGCAATGCTTGCTAATGTTTTGCCATATTGGGGATGAGTTTCAAAGAAAACCGCTGTACAGTATTCGGCTAAACCTTCGTCAATCCAGGCAGTACGAATTTGGTTGTTGCCGACTAAACCATACCACCATTGGTGAGCAATTTCGTGAACAATGACTGTTTGATATTGTAATTGGTCGGTAACATCTAAAGCGAGGAATACCAAAGCACCATATTCCATTCCACCTTCTAAAAAATCGGTTTGTACAATATTTAAAGTAGGATATGGGTAATCAATAAAGGTATTGGAAAAGTATGCTAAGGCATTACACGCCGTATATAAACTAATATCTGGAATATCGTCATTTAAATAATAATAGGTGACCATTGTGTCACCAACTTCGCGTTTTAAAGTTTTAAAATCACGTGACATTACGATGGCAAAGTCACGAAGTAAATATCCTTGAAAATGATTTTTGCCGATTTCGGTTCCACTGGTGGCAATGGTATAACCATCGGGTGCGGTTATTGTGACATCATAATTGTATGGTTCATTATAGAACGGATCTCCGTTGTAACTGTAAGGATATATTTGCCAGCCATTATCGTAGACTACTGGGATTGCGTAAAAATTACCAAGATTAACGGTATTGTCTGTATAACCCAAACGGTGTTTGATGTTGGCCAACTTGATTGTGTATTGTAAATCAATATCAATGCTTTCACCAATTTTTAACCCGCTTTCTAATGGTACAGTAATTACTGTGTTATCGTATCCACCAAGTAAAATGTGTGGAGTACTGACCTTGGCGTAACCTGTATCAAAGCCGTTAGGGTAAGCACGATCAATTTCAGATGGAGCCACTGCGGGGTATGTAGCGTCGGCTTGATAAGCGTTGCCATATAAATGAAATCTAATTTCATATAAAGTTTGTGTTGCATTGTTAATGTAGGTTGTCGTTTGATTGACAGCCAAAATATGACTGGTTTCACTGTAATTACAATCAAGTTTGATTGTCCCGTAATTTTGGGCAGCAGCTTGTAATGGTGTCAATGTTGGCTGTTTGGTGAGTAATTTACCGATACCATATGTTGTTAGAGCAATAAACGCGGTTAAGATGCTAGCGATGATAAAAGCCCAGATTCTTCGTTTGATTTTATTGTTCATATTTTATACATATTAAGGTTGCAATTTTAAAAAGACTTTGACATTTCGACAAATTTTACGTTACACTTAATCCCGTTATGGCAAAATATATTTTTGTAACGGGCGGTGTTGTTTCAGGATTAGGCAAGGGAATTACCGCGGCCAGTTTAGGTAAATTATTAAGATTAAGAGGTTATAAAGTTTCGGTTCAGAAGATTGATCCATATTTGAATATTGACCCAGGTACAATGAGTCCGTATGAACACGGGGAAGTTTTTGTTACTGATGATGGTGCTGAAACTGATTTGGATATTGGACACTATGAACGTTTCTTGGATATTAACTGTTCACGTAAATCCGGGATTACTTCAGGACAAATCTATTCTAGTATTCTAACTAAAGAACGTCGTGGCGATTACTTAGGACACACGGTCCAAATTGTTCCACACGTAACCAACGAAATTAAAGAATATATGCGTGCTATTGGCGAAGGACAAGATATTGTCATTATTGAAATCGGTGGTACTGTTGGTGATATTGAACAAGCGGTTTTCATTGAAGCAATCCGACAATTCCGTCGTGAATTAGGGGTTGGTAACAGTGTTTCTGTGCACGTAACTTTGATTCCGTACATCGCTTCTAGTGGTGAAATTAAAACTAAACCAACACAAAATAGTGTTAAAGATTTACAACAACAAGGTGTTTTTGCTGACGTTTTGGTTTGTCGTACAACAGCGGAAATTGAGATTGATCAAGAACACCGTGATAAAATTGCGATGTTCTGTGGTTTAGAAAATCAAGAAGATGTTATTCACAATCGTGATTGTCGTACCATTTATGAAGTTCCGTTGATGTTTGCAAAACAAAATTTTGATACAATTGTTTTAAAGAAATTAAACTTGAAGACCAATCAATGTGATTTGACAGAATGGAGTCAAATGGTTGAAAAGTTATGCGATGACAGTTTACCTGAAGTGACCGTAGCCATCGTGGGTAAATATGTGGCTGTGGCAGATGCATATATCAGTGTTACCGAAGCATTGAAACACGCTGGCATTACAAATAATGTTCGTGTTAAAGTGAAATTAGTTGAAGCAGAGAATATTGAACGTGATGGAGCTGCGGCTTGGCTAAAAGATGTTCAAGGAGTAATTGTTCCGGGTGGTTTTGGTAACCGCGGTATTGAGGGAAAGATTGCCACAATTAAATATGTTCGTGAAAATCAAATTCCGTTCTTGGGAATTTGTTTAGGAATGCAAACTTCAGTAATGGAGTTTGCGCGCAACATTTGTGGTTTGCAAGATGCAAATAGCACTGAATTTGCACCAGATGCCAAAAATCCGGTTATCCACATCATTAACGAACAGAAGAATATTCAGAATAAAGGTGGTACGATGCGTTTAGGTTTGTATGATTGTCAAATTAAAACTGGTACCTTAGCAGAAAAATTGTATGGCACAACGGCAATCAAAGAACGTCATCGTCATCGTTACGAATTTAACAATGACTATCGTGCACAATTTGAAAAAGCTGGTTTGGTGATTAGTGGTATTAACCCACAAGCCAATTTGGTTGAAATTATAGAATTACCAACACACCCATTCTTTATTGCTTGTCAATTCCATCCTGAATTGCGTTCGCGTCCAAATCGTCCGCATCCATTGTTTAAAGGCTTAGTTGCCGCCGTGGCTAAAAGGTTACCGCGCCAAAGCGAATTTGAAAATCTTTAATAAATAAATTATTCGTGGCAGTCGTCGAGTAATAATTTGTCGGCGAGTAGGGCGATGAATTCGCCGTTCGTTGGACGGTCGTTTTTAGTGAAAACTTGACTGCCAAAAATATTGTTAATGGTATCAATTTTGCCACGGTTCCAACAGACTTCAATGGCGTGGCGAATCGCACGTTCAACTTTACTGGCTGTTGTCCCGTATTCTTTGGCTACATCAGGGTAAAGTCGTTTTGTAATTGCCGAAATAATTGTTGTATCTTTGGTACACATTTTGATGGCAGTACGTAAGTACTGGTAACCTTTAATGTGTGGTGGTATGCCAATCGACACAAAAATTTTTGAAATTTGTTTATCCATCGAAGGCATTTCATCCGTTTTAGTGTTCTTAAAAAAATCATTCAGAACTGTCATTGATTGTAATTCGTGTGAATGTACCATTGTTAACAACACCTTTTGTAAATCTTCGCGCGAAAGTGTAGCAATCGCTGATTCGACTTGTGAAATTCCATTAATATCGCTCATAGAATCATCATCCTCCATTTTTTTTGTCGATTTACGACATATTAAGTAATATTTTGTCGGATAAACACGAATTACGCAATTAAACGTGATATACATTTTTATACATTACAATTTAACAATTGTTGTTGACATTCTGACTAAATGGGAATATATATATGTACAATTATGGGAGAGACGTATATTAAATGTCCAAAGTGCGATTTGAACTATTGCACGAAACGGGAAAAAATTTGCGCCAGCTGCAAACAAAAAATGAAATCAATTTCCAATAACTTGTTGGATGCTGGAAAAGTCGCAGAGTTGGGCTTATGTCCAATTTGTAAAATTAATTACATTACTGAAGACGAAACCGTTTGTTCAACCTGTTACGCTGAAACTGATTTAAGCGATGAAGAAATTTCTGAGATGTACGGTGATAAACATTCTAATGAAGATGACGATGATGAAGAAAACACCGCCGATGATACAACTGATGATGACGACGATTTAACACCAGTTGATGACGACGACTTAGAATTATTGAATGTTGCTGGTATTACCGACGATGATAGTTTGGATGATGACGATGTCGGTGATGAGTTAAGTGATCCATTGGATGATCTGGACGACGATGATGAATTAAACGATGAAATGGATTTCGATGACGAAGACGAAGACGATGATGAGGATGCAGATGACTTTGATGACGATGATGCACCTAAAAAAGCAACTAGGTCAGTTAGTAAATCACGTACAAAAAAAGCGTAAACAAAAAAAATTACATAAAAAAAGTGCCGCGATTGCGACACTTTTTTGTTGGCGCTCTGGGTAGGGTTCGAACCTACGACCGATCGGTTAACAGCCGATTGCTCTGCCGCTGAGCTACCAGAGCAGATAACCAACATCTATATAATAACGAATAGATTGGGGTTTGTCAAATCGTAAATTATCGTTTATAATCGTTGCTATGGAACAAACAACAATCGAGATGTTAAAGAGTAAAAAGGATTTTTACATTGGTAAGACTGTACAGGTTTCCGGCTGGGTCAAAAACTTCCGTGAATCTAAAACAACGTCGTTCTTGGAGCTGAACGATGGTAGTACTTTTAAACCTTTACAAATTGTCATTCAAAAAGAAGGTAATACAAAAATTAACGAAGCAACATTAAATGGTGTAATGCACTTAGGAATAGCAGTTACTGTGAGTGGTGTTGTAGTATCAGCCTACCATAATGCTGATGATGCCGAAATTAATGCAGAAAAGATTAGTATCATCGGTAATTGTGCAACCGATTATCCTATTCAAAAGAAAAAGACTAGTTTAGAGTTTTTACGTACGATTCCACATTTGCGTGTGCGTACAAATACTTTTATGGCTTTATTTCGTGTGCGTAATGCTTTGTCGATGGCAATCCATAATTTCTTTCAAAGCCGCGGTTACTTTTATATTCATACTCCGCTAATTACTGGTGGCGATGCTGAAGGTGCAGGTGAGTCATTCCAAGTTATCGCTCCTGATTTTCAAGGTGATTTTTTCGGGGCACCAGCAAGTCTAACGGTTTCTGGTCAATTGGAGGCTGAAGAAGCTGCGATGTCATTAGGACGTGTTTATACATTTGGTCCAACTTTCCGTGCCGAAAATTCTAACACAACACGTCACGCAGCAGAATTTTGGATGATTGAAGCCGAAGCGGCATTTACGGATATCGATGGTATTATTGATGTTGCGCGCGATATGATTAAATCTATCATTCGTGAAGTATTGGTTAAATGTCCTGATGAAATGGCTTTCTTTGATAATTTCTATGAGAAAGGTTTAGTCGAAAAGTTACGTAATGTAGCAGACAATGCTTTTGCTCGTGTCGACTATACCGAAGCTATTGAGATTTTAAAGCAATCAGGTAAGAAATTTAATTATCCAGTTGAATGGGGAATTGATTTACAAACCGAACACGAACGTTATTTAACCGATGAATATTTTAAAAAACCAGTATTTGTTGTTAATTATCCGCGCGACGTTAAAGCTTTTTATATGAAACAGAATTCCGATGGTAAGACTGTTGCGGCAACTGATTTGTTAGTGCCTGGTGTTGGTGAAATCATCGGCTGTAGTGAACGTGAAGCTGATTATGATAAGTTAATTACGGTAATGAAAGCACGTAAAATGAACTTAGATAATTACCGTAACTATTTGGATTTGCGTAGATATGGTTCGGTAACACACAGTGGTTTTGGTTTAGGCTTGGAACGTATGTTGATGTATTTAACCGGTATCTCTAATATACGTGATACTCAATTACATCCACGTGCGGTTGGGGAATTACGTTAAGGAGAAAATAAGATGAAAAGAACTTTGATTAAAGATATTCAAGCTGGTAAGCAAGTTAAGATTGCTGGATTTGTAGAAAACTTACGCAATAAGAGTGCAATGCAATTTATTGTTTTGCGTGATATTACGGGTAAAATACAAATTACGGTAGAAAAAGCTAAATTACCAGAAATTGCAAAAATTATTGATAGTGTAACTGTCGAAAGTGTTTTAACGGTAACTGGTACTGCGGTTAAAAACGATTATGTAAAACTGGGCGGTTTGGAAATTATTCCTGACACCATTGAAGTAGATAGTGTTTCCGAAGCTGTATTACCCATTGATAAAGAAAGTGGTTTAGATTTACGTTTAGATTACCGTTGGTTAGATTTACGTGATCCGGCTAAAGCCCAAATTTTCAAAGTGCAAACAGCATTGGAACGTTACCTGGTTGATTGGTTGACGGACCACGGTTTTATTAAAATTCATACACCAAAAATTACTGCAATTTCCAGTGAAGGTGGTAGTGAAGTATTTGAAATTAAAAACTATTTCGGTACGTCAGCTTATTTAACCCAAAGTCCGCAATTATATAAACAAATGAGTATGATGGCGGGATTTGATCGTACTTTTGAAATTGGCGAATGTTACCGTGCTGAAAGTAGTTTTACTTCACGCCACGCTACTGAGTTTACTGCATTGGATGTTGAGATTTCGCACATCGATAACCATCACGATGTAATGGATATTGAGGAACAATTACTGACCGCAACATTTACTAAATTACACGAACAATTTGGTGATTTAGTGGCGGCGCCAAACGTTAAATTTCCACGTTTAACTTTACAAGAAGTTTATCGTATTTTGCGTGAAGAAAAACATTATGAAATGCCAAAGGCCGCACTGGGGGATATTGATCCAGATGGCGAACGTTTAATCGGGGAATATGCTAAAGAAAAATATGGTTCAGATTTTGTTTTTATTACTGATTATCCACACGCAGCTCGCGCTTTCTACACAATGGGTGATCGTTCATTCGATTTAATCTACAAAGGTGTCGAGATTACTAGTGGGGCGCAACGTGAACATCATTATGAACAATTAAAGCAAAATATTATTGATAAAGGTATTGATCCTAAACATATGCAAGAATACTTAGAATTCTTCCGTTATGGAGCACCAACGCACGGTGGTTTTGCAATTGGTTTAGCACGTTTAATTGCTCGTATGTTAGATTTACCAACTGTTAAAGAAAGTTGTTTTATTTTCCGTGGTCCGACCCGTTTAAAACCATAATTATATTTGCTGGTTAATCGTCATTTGTGCTACTATAATGCTATGGGGAATAACTTTGTAACGACAGAGCAAACACTAAGTCAAAATGAAACACAAGTTAACTGGACTGATTTAGCTAATAAAGTGCATTTGGATGCTAATCGTGAAAATGAAATTCATAGAAAAGCTCAAGATAAAAAAGATGTAATGAAACAAGCTCTTAGTTTTATGGTGCACCATAAAACTTTTAAGTTTGATGATTTAGAAAAAGCATTAAAAATTATTCGTGATGCTACCAGTGCCAGCGCTTTTGGACAGGCAGAAGTTGCTTTACAACGACAGATTGATACCATTCGTAAAATGAGTGATGTTGATATGACCATAGAAGACCAATCACGCTGTATTTACGCTTTGCAAAATTTAATTTTTTCGTTAAGTGATCGTAAATTACCAAACAAGCAAAAAAATGATTTTGTTCCGAAAATTATACAAGATTATGGTCAGATGCTTTTAAAAGGTTCAATGATGGGTTTGGATTGGGAGCGTTTTGAAAAAAGTGTTTATATAAATAAATATCAAGTACCAAAAGATGAACAATGGCGTTATCTTGATCCGGATTTAATTAAAAGCAATATGGAATATTTAGTTAGTTACCGGGCCAAAACAACAACTCAATCAATCAATGACCAACAAATTATTTCGACCAAAACTAACCAAAGGAGTGTAGTTTATGATTATTGTGTCCGCGAAGAACTGATGACTGATGCGGAAATTAACCAAATTTTAAGTAAAGCTATAACAAAATTTGACCCGCTGTATTTAAAAAATCATTTCTCTGAATTTTTCAATTTTGTTAAAGACGAAATGTTGACAACCAGTAAAACACCAGATGAAGTGGAATATCCAGTTCTTCACAAAGTGGTTCTCAAAACGATGCGATACATTGTCCAAATTGGTAACAATCAACAAATGAAAGCGGCAATAACACAAATGGCAGAAACGCAAAAGCGACAAAACGAAACGGGAGGTAAATCATTATAATGGAAAACAATGATCAAACCACTAATTTTGATTTAACGGGTTTTAGTTTGGCTGAAAAAGACGGTGGTAAACAAATGATTATTGCCCGTAAGTTCATTGACGAAAACTCATTTTATGCTATCACTTTGGGTGATGGTCCCAAGACAAAAGCACAAATTGCTGCCGAACAAAATGCGAAAACAAAAACGTCGGCTGTTAAACAGTTTTTAGACAGTTTCCGTAAACGTAAAAACCAACCGACGACAGATGACATAAATCAACCCGATGTTAAGTTACGTTTTTTTAAACTATCACGTGCTGATAATGAAATGTACACAGTAGAGGAGTATATTACTCTCGAATCAATTAATGAAGTAGCAAGTTATTTTATGGCAGATGAAACAGATGAAACCAGTAGCATTGAATAATGAATGATTGTTATTTATTAAAGATAATCACAGAGACAAGTACCAAAACCCAGTGTTTCTGGTCCGGTATGACAGCCAATTGCTAAACACAGTGGGTCGCTGTATAGAATTTTCATTTGTGGAAACTCAGCCATAATTTCAGTTTTGAATTTTTGAATTTCACTATCAGGTAAAGCCGTATGAGCAATTAATAAAGCCATTTTACCTTGTTCGTAGTATGTTTTAAATTCGGTTTGTAATTCATTCTTGATGTAATTCATCATTTTCTTTTTGGCTTGTGGCATAGTTAAAGCAATTGATTTCTTATCAAAATTTTGACCGCGAGTATACAAAATTGGTTTTAACTTAAGCATATCACCAAGCACTGCAGCAGCGGGGGTAATCCGACCGCCTTTGCGTAAATAGCGCAAAGTATTCAAAGTAATGTAAATTGAACATTTATCTTTTGTTGTCTCGAGATAATGAACAATCTCGTCAACTGTTTTGCCTTGTTCTGCCATCTTTGCGGCTTCATAAACACTGATTTTTAACGGGGCTGAAATTCGTAGATTATCAATAACGCGAACGCGACCGTTGTATTGACGGGCGTATTCAATGGCGTTTTGGCAAGAACCACTTAACCCACTGGTAATTGGTAAGTAAATTACATATTCGTATTCTTGTAATAATTTTTGCCACGTATCTTCTAGGGTTTGTCGTGAAGGTTGTGAAGTGCTAACACTATTGGCTTTAGTTATCATTTCAAAAAATTTCGGCGCGGTGATGGTTACATCTTCCAAATATTCTTCGCCATCAATGGTAAAAGGAATTGGTACGACAACAATGCCGTTAGCTTTAGCTTCGGCTTGTGTAATACCTGCGCTGGAGTCTGTAACTATTGCAATTGTTTTCATATGAATTCCTTTTGTTTTTATTATTTTAAAATCACGATTTAAAATCTAGCAGAGTTATTGTAACTTAAAAATACGGGGACTGTAAAACCAATTTTATGGATTGCCTTTCTCTTTAAATTTCTTTGATTTGTTCAATTGCTTGAGTGAAATTAGCGTTTTGTGTTGAACCTAAAATTGATTGAATACGGCTTAATGTTTTGTCAGAATCAGGACGTGGTGTAAATAAAGGATTATTATGATTGTGAATGCTATTAGCAATTGAATAAGATAAAGCAACGCTGATAGCTTGTGAAACTTCTTCACCGTAAGTAACTGTTGGCTCAAGCATATGCCAATTATTATCACGTTCAATATAACTGATTGGGTGTTCATCTTCTGCAGTTGGTGTAATGTCTGAGGTAATCAAACTAACTAAATAATCATTTTCCTTAAAGGCAACTGTGCCAGTACCTGAATATAAATGACGATTTGCAAGAAACTCTTGAGAAATTTTTGCGCGTGATGGACCACCGAAAATGGTGTGGTCTTTTTCTGGAATGACTTGTAATCCGGGACAGGGAATTATTTGCCACGGAGCATAACTGACAGAATAAAGTTGTCCAATAGCTTCTTCAATAGTTTGTTTATCAAATCCAACAGCTAACATATTTTTAGATACTTGGCGAATTAAAACACAAATTTCGGCAGCTCCGTAACAATGAGAGAAGAAAGTAATTTGGTTAAAATTTCTTAATATTTCTTCTTTCGAACGTTTCTGCATCATTTCATTGAAATAAAGTGGTGTAAAAATGTTGTTGGCTAGTTCGATAATTTCTTCGTCGGTAAGTGAACTCGTTGGACTGATTTTTTGGTTTTTACCAAAACCAATGGTTTCATCATCTCCGTAACCAATACCAACAAAATCAACATCACGAGTTGTTCCTAACTCATTCTTAAAATGTGGCTCTTTAATGCCAACTAGGTTTTGCGCAACTCGACACATATAGTTTGCATCGCGTGGTTTGAGTGACATATTGCCACCAAAACAAAGTACGGTTGGTTTTGTAATACGGAAAGTTTCACTATTTAATTCTTCCCAGTGGTTAATAGCACTTAAATTTCGTTTACCAATTGAATAATGTTCCAATTTTCCCATATTAATGTTTTCTTATCCTTTAATGGCGGAAGAGACAGGATTTGAACCTGCGATGGCTTGCACCATACTCGCTTTCCAAGCGAGCGCACTCGACCACTATGCGACTCTTCCGAATGCAAACAGTTTACTATGAGATTTTGTAGTTGTAAATTGTTTAAAGATATTTTATACTATCCGAGTAAGGAAGGATGGCAGAGCGGTCTAATGCACCTGTCTTGAAAACAGGCGTGCTGCGAGGCACCGGGGGTTCAAATCCCTCTCCTTCCGCCAAAAACAAGTTATACAAACAAAAAAAAGGAGAAATTTATAACAATGAAAAAAATTAGTAAAATCTTGATGTGTTTGTCAATGGTGTTCATTATTCCACTTGTATTGATGGCTTGTAATAATGAAACTAATCATTCCGAGCCGGCAGCTGAACCAGAAGAACCAGGGTTGAAAATTCAATATGCCAAGAGTTATGAAGGTTCATATGATACTTATAGAAAATTTACGCAACAAGAATTTATTGACAGTTACGGAGATGACTATAAAGAGGTGTTGTTAGATATTTTTAATTGTCCTAGAAAATATGAAGGAAGACTAGAAGAAATTGTTTATTTCGATGAATGTAGTTACTATGAAATCTATATCCCTGAAATTTGTATTTCAAATAAGGAAGAAAATAAAAGATTGTCTGATTATTATGAAGAATTCGTTGATGCTTACAATGCTAAATATGCCGCTGATAGTAACTGGCATAGTTTAGGTAGATATAATCCTGATTTTTCGGATATTTATTTTACTACAACCCAGGATCGTGATGTTGTGGTTTATGCTGATCCGTGTAATATTAATAATGGTATTGATGTTTGGGTTTTCTCTTGTAAATCGAATTCATTTGAATCTTTTATAGAATATATAAATCGTGATTGAAATTTGTTAATATTGTGGTTAAATTAAATTTAAACGGTAATGGTAGTTATGTGATTTTGCCAAAATCGTACAATTGGTGTGTTTTTTTATCCGATAAATGATTGCGTTAATCAAATTTATGTATTATGATAATAATAATTAATTAGGTAATCCAATACTCGTGCCGACTGAGTATACTTAACTCATATCTTGTGGTATATGTAAAAATACACCACAATATGTTGTAAAAATGTTTGACAAATTGCATAAATATCTTTATGATGTAGATGTACGGTCGCAAAACCGGCATTAAAAGGGAGAAAACATGCAAATCGTAAAACGAAACGGAAAAATTGTTGACTTTGATGCTAATAAAATTAAAGTTGCCATTCAAAAGGCAAATCGAGAAGTAGAAGAAAAGGAACAGGCGACCGAAGCCGAAATTGAACAGATTTTGGCATACATTACGGGATTAAAAAAGAAACGTTTATTGGTTGAAGATATTCAAGATATTATCGAAGAACGCTTAATGAAATTCGGTCATTATAGTTTAGCAAAGTGCTACATTATTTATCGTTATACTCACCAACTGGTGCGTCAAAACAATACAACTGACTTGGCCATTAAAGAATTGATTGATGGCGAAAATGAATATTGGAATACAGAAAATTCTAATAAGAATGCTCACGTGGTTACCACGCAACGCGATTACATCGCCGGTATTACCAGTACTGATATTACACGTCGTTATTTATTGCCACGTCATATTGTTACGGCGCACGATGAAGGTATCATCCATTTCCACGATGCGGATTACTTTGCGCAAAATGCTTTGCATAACTGTGATTTGATTAACTTGGAAGATATGATGATGAACGGCACCAACATTAATGGTGTAATGATTGAACGCCCTCATCGTTTCTTAACTGCGATGACTATCGCAACACAATTAATTACTGCAGTATCATCCAGTCAATATGGTGGGGCTACTGTTACATTAACACATTTGGCTCCGTTTGTTCGTGATAGTTATAATCGTCATTTAAAGCGTTATCAAGATCGTGGTTTATCAAAAGCTCAATGTGAAAAGTTCGCCCAAGAAGATTTAAAGAAAGAAATTACCGATGGTGTACAAACTTTCCAATACCAAATTAACTCAATGACGACCACCAATGGTCAAGCACCGTTCTTATCAGTTTGTATGTATTTGGGTGAAACCAAAGAATACAAAAAAGAATTGGCGATGATTATCGAAGAATTCTTACGTCAACGTATCCAAGGTATGAAGAATGAAAAGGGTGTTTATATTACACCTGCATTCCCAAAATTGTTGTATGTCTTGGAAGAAAGTAATATAAATCCAAATGGTGAGTATTATTACTTGACCAAGTTAGCAGCCGAATGCACTGCGAAACGTATGGTGCCAGATTACATCTCAGAAAAGATTATGAAACAGTTAAAGATTGATGCTAACGGTAACGGTCAATGCTATCCTTGTATGGGTTGCCGTTCATTCTTGACACCTTATGTAGATAAAAAAGGTAAGCCAAAGTATTATGGCCGTTTCAACCAAGGTGTGGTTACCATTAACTTGGTTGATGCTGCTTTATCAGCTGAAAAAGATATGGATAAGTTCTGGAAGATCTTGGATGAACGTTTGGAACTTTGCCACGAAGCATTGCAAATCCGTCACGAACGTTTATCAAAAGCTACCAGTGATGTTGCGCCAATTTTATGGCAACACGGTGCCTTAGCTCGTTTGGAAAAAGGTCAAAGTATTCACGATTTATTACACGGCGGTTATTCAACCATTTCTTTGGGTTATGCTGGCTTGTATGAATGTGTGAAATATATGACTGGTCACAGTCATACCGACAATGGGGAGGGTAAACAATTTGGCTTAGCAGTCTTACAACGTTTGAACGATAAATGTAAGATGTGGAAAGCGGCGGAAAATATTGATTACAGCGTTTATGGTACACCAATTGAAAGTACAACTTATAAGTTTGCGAAAAACCTACAACGCCGTTTTGGTAAAATTGAAGGTATTACTGACCGCAATTACATCACCAATTCTTACCACGTTCCTGTGTTTGAAGAAATTGATGCTTTCTCAAAATTAAAATTAGAAAGTGAATTTCAACGTCTCAGCCCGGGTGGTGCTATTTCGTACATTGAAGCACCAAATTTAACTAATAATCTTGATGCAGTCTTAGAAGTAATTCGTTTCATTTACGACAATATTATGTATGCCGAAATTAATACTAAGTCAGACTATTGCCAACAATGTGGTTATACCGGTGAAATTCTAATTGATGAAAACTTGGAATGGTATTGTCCAAATTGTGGTAACCGTGATCACGCTAAATTGAATGTTGCACGTCGTACTTGTGGTTATATTGGTACTAATTTCTGGAATAAAGGTCGTACGCAAGAAATTAAAGAACGTGTCTTACACTTGGATAATAAGGATGCCTAATGCGTTATAATAAGATTCGTAAGATGGATATTGCTAACGGACCAGGTGTCCGCGTGTCAATCTTCTTGCAAGGATGTACTTTCAAATGTCCCGGTTGTTTTAATCCTGAAACACACGATTTTGCTGGTGGTAAAGAATTCACTGCTGAAACATTGCAACAATTATTAAAATTGTGTGAAGCGGATTATGTACAAGGTTTATCAATTTTGGGTGGTGAACCGATGCATCCACAAAATATTGCCGGTACCATTGAAATTGCACGTGCTTTTAAACAGAAATTTCCCCAGAAAACTTTATGGGTTTGGACGGGATATTTGTATGAAAATGTGGTTGATAAGAAAATCTTTGATTATGTTGATGTCCTGGTTGATGGTCAATTCAAACAAGCATTATCAAGTCCGATGTTGCAATATCGTGGTTCATCAAATCAACGCGTGATTGATATTCCAAAAACATTAAAAGCCAAACACGTTGTGTTATGTGGATATGAGAATAAGGAGAAAAAATAATTGTGAAATTAAAAAAAACGGGTAAGTATAATTCAGTTTGGACAACACCAATTAGAATTAAAAAGTTACATCCTAACGCTAAAGTACCAACCTATGGCAGTTTATGCGCAGCTGGTGCAGACTTGTATGCGATTTTGGATGAACCAGTAACACTAGCTCCGCACGAAACTAAATTTATTTCAACCGGTGTTGCTTTCGAAATTCCAGTTGGTCTAGTCGGTTTAGTTTATGCGCGTAGTGGTTTAAGTTGTAAACAGGATTTGGCTCCTGCCAATAAGGTAGGTGTAGTTGATGCTGATTACCGTGGTGAAGTGATGGTAATTTTGCATAACCACGGTACTCAAAATCGTACCATTCAAAATGGTGATCGTATTGCACAAATAGTCTTTATGCCATATGTACAGGCACAATTAATTGAAACGGATGTATTAAGTGATACAACGCGTGGAGCAGGTGGTTTTGGTCATACTGGTCGATAACTACTTATTCACGTAAGACTTGCATATAATTTAAATAAAGTATATAATTTAATTTATGGCAGTTTTAGAAACGATTAAAACGATTGGCGATTTGTTACCTGAAATTAAAAAATTACGGGGACAATGCCAACAGACCTGTAGCGATTTGGAAGTCGTTTTGGTCAATCTGCGTCAAAAGGCTAACGATAATTTAAGAAAACAAGAAGATGAGGCGCGCCAGAAAATTAATCAAGAAAAATATGCAGAATTAATCAGACAACGTGAAGTTGAAAAAATGCGCGCGGAAAAATCTTATGATGCTAAAGTAGCAGGGAAGAAGGCAACACAAACTAATGTACCTACACCTAATCAATCGGTTAAAAGAGTAGAAAAAGTTACACCAATAATTTCGACACCGGAAATTGCACCAACTGAACCGCAACGCAAATATCAAAAATCTGGTTTATTTGGTCGCCCCGGTGAACCTGATACTAGTATGCAACGTAATAAGAAACCAACGCCGTTTAACCGTGAAGCACGTCCTAACCACGGACAACATCAGATGGTTCGCAATGGTCAACGCCCTGGTAAGCCGATGCGTACCTGGACGCCTGGTCAAGCAACGGCTAATGGTTACGGAGCTAAACATCCGGTTGGGACACCACGTCCAAATGTTACTGTGGGTGGAACACGCGCCACTGGCGGTGATTACTTACCACGTCCTACGGAAAAATTTATTCCCAAAACTAATACTTTTGATAATAAACGTAAAGGTAAAAATCATAGCAATAGTGAAGAGCAACGTAGTTCGATGGATCGTCGGGCTTTATTACGTCGTGGTATTATTGAAGAACAAGAAATTGAAGAAAGAATGTTAACTCGTGTTTTCCGTACTAAAAAGAGTAAGGAAAATGACAGTAAAGTTAAAGTTGAAAAATCAAATATCGTGGTCATCGATGGTGATGATTTAACAATTAAAACCTTATCAGAAAAAATTGGTAAGCCAGTTAATCAAATTATCAAGCAATTAATGGTACTTGGCGAAATGTGTACAATCAATAGTGTGATTGATTTTGATACGGCGTCATTAGTATCAGATGAGTTTGGTGTTAAATTAGAACGCAGTAACAAAAAAACTTCGGAAGAAATTGTTACTGCAATGCATAAAGTTGATGCGGATGATGAAAACTTGAAACCACGTCCACCAGTGGTAACTGTTATGGGGCACGTTGACCATGGTAAAACAACTTTGTTGGATCGCATTCGTCATAGTTCGGTGGCGGCTGGGGAAAATGGTGGTATTACTCAACACATTGGTGCTTACCAAGTAGAAGTCGCCGGTAACCGAAAAATTACCTTTATGGATACACCTGGTCACGCAGCCTTTGATAAAATGCGCGCTCGCGGTGCTAAGATTACCGATATTGCTATCTTAATTGTGGCTGGTGATGATGGCGTGATGCCACAGACTGTAGAAGCAATTCACCATATTCAAAATCAGAATCTAGCAATGATTGTGGCTGTTACTAAATGTGATAAACCAGAATTTAATTTGGATCGCGTCCGTACTCAATTAAGTGAATACAACATAATCGGCGAAGAATGGGGTGGTAGTACAATGATTATGCCAGTTTCGGCTGTCAGCGGTGAAGGCGTGGATAAACTATTAGAAATGATTTTGTTATTGGCTGACATTAATAATTATCGTGCTAATTATGATAAAGAAGCTAGTGGTGCAATTATTGAAGCCAAGATGGATCCAACCCGTGGTGCAGTGGTAACTATCTTAGTTCAAAATGGAACACTAAAAGTTGGTGACACTTTGTTAGCTGGTACCACTAGTGGTAAAGTGCGCGCAATGAAAGACGACTGTGGTCGTGCAATTAAGGCTGCAACTCCAGGTATGCCAGTGCAAGTAATTGGCTTTAATGAAGTACCGACCGCAGGTGCTGATGTTTACGTGGTTGATGAAAAATTAACCAAGCAAGTTGTTAGCGAACGTAAAAATAAAGAGAAAATCTTAAAAGCTGGTATGGGAAAATCAATTGATGGTTTTGATCCATTGGCGGCAATGAAAGATACTGACAAAAAACAATTAAACATTATATTGAAAGCTGATGTGTCTGGTAGTTTGGAAGCGATTGAACAAACTTTAGCCAATATCCAAAGTGATGAAGTACGTGTTAGTGTAATTTCTAAGAGTGTTGGTGCCGTAACTGATAATGATTTGGATTTAGCCTCAGTTACTAATGCCTTAATTGTAACTTTCAATGTGAAAACTAATTCCGCAATTCAAAAGAATGCTGACAGGTTAAAGGTTAAAATTTATCCGTTTAATGTCATTTACGAATTATTTGACTTTGTTACGGAACAAATGGTGCGTATGTTTACACCACAATACGAAATTGAACACTATGGTAAAGTTGAAGTACGTGCTTTATTTAAGAGTTCAGCAGCAGGCCAAATTGCTGGTTGCCACGTGGTTGAAGGAAAGGTGATGCGCAATTCAACAGTTGTTTTATTGCGTGGTAAAACAGAGGTTGGTAAATATCAAATTGAAAGTTTGAAAATTAAGACTGACGACCAAAAAGAAGTTTTAAAGGGTGCGGATTGTGGTATTAAATTAAAAGATGCACCTGAATTAAAGGTGGGCGACGTGTTTGATGTTATTGGCGAAAAACAACTGCCAATCATCTTCAATGGTAAGGAGTATAAATTCTAAGATGAGAAGTATCGCCAAAGAACGAATCAACGCTGATTTGTATCGCGCGTTGTCAAACATTTTAATGACTAAAGTTAATCATCCAGTATTACGTGGTGCCACAATTTTACGCACGGAGCTAAGTACAGATGGTAGTGTTTGTGATGTTTATGTTACTGACCATTTAGAGGAATTTCGTAAGGCAACAGGTTTCTTTCGTAGCGAGACAGCTAAAGTAATTAATTTACGTCGAATGCCACGTTTGGTTTTTATTCAAGATAAAGGACAAGAAAATGCTGATCGTGTGAACGAATTATTGGCACAAATTGCAAGGGGTAATAAACAATGAAATTAGAAACAGAAGTTGATAAGATTAAGGATCTCATTAATCACGCACAAAATATTGCCGTGGTTGGTCACCACAATCCTGATGGGGATTGTATTGGTTGTTGTATTGCAATGTCTGAGTGGTTAGAAAGCAAAGGTAAAACTGTTTCCATCTTCGCCGATGGTGAAATCTCAGAAAAATTCTTTTATATGGAAAAGGCTCGTGAATTTAACTTACACGGAGACATTGAACACTTTGATTTGTTGATTGTGTTGGATTTAAGTGATATTGAGCGTTTGGGTGCTTGGAATGTTTTACCCGCTAAGGCAGACCGCATCATTGTGATCGATCATCACGTTAAACCAAATTTTAAAAATGCAGATGTTTTAGTGGATATGCCTGAGTATGCTAGTACAGGTGAAATTATTTATCAATTGTTTGGTTTCCTAAAGGCTAAAATTACTTTAGATATGGCAACTGCTTTGTATACAAGTATTGCTTGTGATACTGGTTGCTTCTTGTTTTCTAATACAACAGCTTATACACATCACGTTGTTGAAGAATTAATGCAAAAACATAAAATTGATATTGAAACAATTAACTTTAAAAATTTTCGTGCTTATGATCGGCATAATATTCCTGTTATTGCCTACGTATTACGCAAAATGAAATTTGCATTTGGTGGTAAATTGGCAATTGCTGTCTTACCATATCGTGCAGTGAAAAAATGGAATTTGAATTATGAATCACGTCATGGTTTATTTAAATATGCAACTGATGGTAATGGCGTGACTTGTAGTATTTTTATTACCGAATTAGCTAAAAGGGAATTTAATGTATCTTTACGTAGTTTGGGAAAAATTGATGTTGCAAAAATTGCACAACAATTAAATGGTGGTGGGCATCGCAACGCCAGTGGAGCAACTTATCGTGGTTCATTAAAACAATTGCTGAAAATTTTATTGGCGGAATTTGCGAAGGTGATTGATTAAATTGGACGGAATCATCAACTTATGTAAACCACGTGGAATGTCATCGTTTCAAGCCTTGACAGTTGTGAAGCGTCGTTTAAACTTAAAAAAAGTTGGTCATCTAGGAACATTAGATCCCGCAGCTTGTGGGGTATTAGTATTATTATGTGGTCGTGCAACAAAATTAACTAATCAATTACACGCGCCGACCAAGGTTTATCGTACTTTAGTAATCTGGGGACAAGAAACAGATACTTTGGATAGTGAGGGAAAATTGATTGCCTGCAGTGAAATTATTCCGACGGCAGAACAAATCGCTATGGTTTTGCCCACAATGGTTGGTGAAATTCAAATTGAAGTACCAAAGTTTAGCGCAGTACATATTCAAGGAAAACGAGCTTATGAATTGGCAAGACAAGGAATCGATTTTGTACCACCAACAAAGATGGTTAAGATTACGCGCTTTGAGTTATTAGATACAGCACAATGCGAACGAGATTTGGTAGCAATTGGTGAAACGTTTCAGTTGCCACCAAATGCTAATTATTTTGAGATTGAATGTCAGACGGGTACATATATTCGCAGTTTAGCTAAGGTATTGGCAATGCGCTTAGGAACTGTAGCTACAGCAGCGGTAATTATTCGTACTTGTGTTGGTAATTTTAAATTAACTGATGCTTGTCGACTTGACAGAGTACAAATCGATAATTTAAAACTATTGGAGGAATTCTAAAATGGTACGCTTTGGTCCGTCAGGTAATGATATAAAATTTTATGCGGATGGAAATCAGTCTAGCGTTGATGCGCCACGTTGGTTAACTGCAATGGGGTTGAATGCTTATGAAATTAGTTTCGGTCGTGGTATTCGTATGACGGATAAAACAGCTCAAATCATTGGTAAACAGGCTGCCGCAAATGGTGTACAAATTTCTGTTCACGCCCCGTATTATATTAATCTTGCTAATAGTGCTAATCTCGAAAAAAATTATCACTATATTAAACGCAGTTTAGAATTACTAGCATTAATGGGCGGTAAACGTTTAGTAGTACATACCGGTTGTCAAATGCAAATGACGCGTGAGGAAGCATTAAACAATTGTCATCAAAGTCTACGTATAATTTTAAAGCGTTTACAAAATGATGGTATTGATGACTATTGGTTGTGTTTGGAGACAATGGGGAAGTACACCCAAATTGGTAACCTTGATGAAATTTGTACATTGTGTGCAATTGATCCTAAACATTTAATGCCAACAGTAGATTTAGGGCATATGAATTGTACCGCGCAAGGACAGTTGGACTTGGAGCGTGTTTTCCAACAACTGGCAATTTTTCCGCAGGTACACTTTCATATTTCATTCATTGAATTTAACTTGAAGGGTGAAATTCGCCATTTAACTTTGGCGGATGAGCAGTTTGGTTTTGATTTAAATTTGGTAATGAAGTTAATGCGACAACGTCCAGGTGACGATGTTGTCATCTGCGAAAGTGATAGTATTATGGCGCAAGACAGTTTGAAATTGCGGGATTTTTATTTGCAACAAAACCGATAAGTGTAATATACTAATCTAAGTAATGGGGGATACAAAAGGAAAACAGTTACATCGTGGATTTAAGCTTACCCGTATTATTACTGCTGCGTTGACGGGTGTTTTCTTTGTGATTGCATTTTCGCAATTATTGTTCTTTCAAAACATTAAAGTTTATTTTCAAACAGGCGTTGATGCACAACAAATTGAAACCATTAAGATGAAAAAAGGTTCCAATGTCGAATTACCGACACCGTTAAAACCGGGTTCTTATTTTTTAGGTTGGTCATTATCGCCTAACAGTGCTGAAATTTTGCAGGATTCAACAGGTTTAATGCAGGATACTACTTTATACGCTGTTTGGGATGGTGCGGAAAAATATGCTGTACTGTCGGTGTGTGGTGTTAATTTTAAAGAGGTTAATATTTTTGATACCAGTGTTGATGGATTAACTGCTAATGATTTAAATCAAAATTGGCGTGTACTGGATGATTATGCTAAGGACAACCAAAACTTAGTTGACTATTCGGGGTATAAAATTGATCCCAATAATAACTTTTCGCGTTTTCTTGGCTGGCAATATTTAAATGCTAATAACACTTATAATGATTTGTTGTATACGCCAGATGCAACTGGTAAAGCCGGAACTTGGACTTGGGTACAACGTGACGAAAATGGTAACACGATTAAAACAATTGAAATTAATGACACTAATAAATTTTACCCACCAAATTATCGTACTACTTTTACGGCTTTGTTGGACTATCGTGTGATTAACATCCGTTTGTATGATCAAGGTCAAAATAATTGTTATGCAACACTTACATTTAAACTTGGTGAAGAAAATGTAACTTTGCCAGTTTTCACTAATAATCCTTCAGCTCATTTTTCACATTGGCAAATCCGTGCTGGTTTTTTAAAAAACTATGCGAATGCAGATGAAAAACCAGAATTAGCGGCTTTGCTAAGTCAAGTAAAGAAACGCTATGAAGCTGGTGAGACTTTGGATGTTTTGGATCCATTATGGTATTATTATGCAAATGATTTACGTGCTCCAAACAATCGAACCGAACCACAAGTATATTTAAATTTGGATGCAGTTTATTGGGATGATACCTCAGTATATCATTATACAGTACAGCCATTTACCGATTTAAATTCTGGAACTGAATATCAGAATTTTGGTGACGTTGATTATAGTAATTTGAGTGTTGAGAATCCTGTAGCATATGATTCAGCAGGTAACAATATTTGGTTATATTTTAATCAACAAATTTTAAGTTATGCTTTTTATGATCACAATGGCGTGCATCACGTTTTAACGACCGACCGTTTTGGCGGACATAATCAATCAATTGCCATTGATGCTAACGGTAATGATATTTACTTCAAAAATGAATGGGGAATTAACATTGAGGTTAATTATCAATCATCAGCTACTAACGTTACTGTCAAATTTGAATATGGTGACGATTTGTATTTAGTTCCTAGTTATTACCATTATAATAGTCCTGTAACAACTACTTTAATTAGTAAAATTGGAAATAGTTTTGAAATTTTAAATAGTGAAAAATATTTGAAACCTGACCATATTTTTAGTGGTTGGCAGATTAAAGGAGACCAGAGCGGACGCGTCTATTATGCTGGTGAAAAATTTACAATTTCTAATTTCAATACACAAACTCAATCAACGGTAATTGAATTTGTAGCAGTATGGCATATCCAACGTTTATTGTTTGATTTTGATTTTGATGGGGGTAGTTGGCACACTGAAACCGGACCAGATTTCACTTTAATGAAAGGTGGTTTTAATCAACGTGTCCGTATCGTGTCAGAAGAACCGGTAAAGTTTGGTTATGATTTTGCTGGCTGGACTTTGGAGAACGACACTGAAATTTTATATCCTAACGATTATCTTGTGGTTGGTACAAAATATCAAACACTACACGCTCATTGGACACCACGTCGTTTACGTGTTAGGTTTTATAAAAAGTACGACAACAGTGAAGTATTTGGACCAACTGGCGATGATTTTATTAAAGATGTTAATAACGAAACGTTATATTCAGGTGGTGTAATTGAATTGCTACCGATTAAAGATGACAGCTATTATTCCGCACAAGGTTGGCAAATTGGAAACCAAGTTGTGGATAAAAGTGTTTCAACTTACCAATTAACACCTCAGGTATTATCTCAACTGGAAGTGATTGAAAAAGAAGAAAATGGTTATCCCGTTTTGGAAGTTCATATTTACGCGGCGCAAACCAAATTGACTTTAACGGTTGAATATGATTTCACTGTCGGTGATAATGGTAATTATGTAGACATCAGCCAAAATGTTGATTTAACAAGATTGACAACTACCTTAGCGCAAGGCGAACGTTTCTTTAATTATTATCCTTTCTCGGAAAAATTAATTAATGGTAGTTACGCTGCATTTGATAGCAATGGTCGTCCGTTTCTAAGTTGGTCGTATACAACTGATGGTAGTAACTATATTCCAATTGAAGCCACAACTCGCGTTCCTGTTGGGGCTAAGAAAATTACCGTGCGTGGTAGTTTGGATGAAAGTAAATCAATTGCAGTAGTGTTCTATGATCATAACGGTAATTTCTTAAGAAATAGTGGTTCAACTTATAATTATGGTCATTCGGTTGCTTTATTAAATTCTACAGATTTAGGTATTCAAACCCACATTGATGAATGGGGTACCTTTGTTGGTTGGTCGTTTGAACGTGATCACCAATCTGGCAATCCAGCGGTAATCTTTGATGTGTATAATTACAATGCCACCAATGGCAGTAATCCGAATTTGCAATTGGTCGATCATATTGATACTGTTAGTTTGCAATACGCCATTGATATAGATCGTTACGCGGTGCATAACTCTAACTTGAATTATACTTTGAATTTGTATGCAGTTTATGCAACTGATTATGCCACAATTAAATACAATACTTTGAAATCAATTGTTAATGGCGTACTGAACGATCATACGCAGATTAAATTACCAATTTATAGCAATGATGATTATCTTAATACTAAAATTGGTGGACGTACTGTTGGCTATGATTCAGATGCATTCACAGAATATGGTTTGGCAGTACTTGATGATAATAATTTAACGATGGCAGATAGCCGTAACTTTATTGGTTGGGAAATTGATGCTAATTCATTTAATGGTGTTAATGAGGATACTAAATCACAATTTATCAATCAAATATGGTTTCCTGGTGAATATTTACCTTCAATTGATTTTGATTTTACAATCAATCCAATTCGTCTTCCTCATAGTAATCAGGTGCAAGAATATACTGTTGGTAATCGTACTTACCGTGTGTTGTCATTAGCATTAAGTAGTTTGATTAACGGCTATGAATTTAATGGTAGTGTGGATATTGTGGCTTTACCGCGAGGTAACTATACAATTGAAACAGGTGGTCTTGTAATCAACAGTGATCGTGAAGTGCGAATTATTGTTCCAGCCGATAGTGGTAGCCAGATTGTCTTAAAGCCACGTGCAATTCAATGCAACACAATTAAAGAATTTTATGTTGGTGATAATTTAACGGTTACCGGTAGTCCTGTAATTGGTGATGCTTTTGAAGCATACCGTGTCAAAAAAGGTTATCGTGCTATTGAAAATAATATGATTACTGGCGTACTTGACGCTAGTACAAAATATAATTTTGCGGCCAGTGTGTCAGGATTATTGGTTACCCCGAGTCATACTTTATTAGGTGTGCCAAGTCATACAACATTGACCACCCAAACATTATTGGACCTTTTAAATAACCAAGCCATTACGCGTATCGCATCATATGCTTTATCAAATATTAATAATTTGGATGTAATTAACTTAGCCAAAAATACTAATTTACAAATTGATGCGAAAGCTATCTATGATGTTAATGCTCGTCAAATTATTTTACCAGCAAGTACGGAAAACGATGATTCATTACAAATTGATGCACAAGCATTATCTGGTAAATTATCGAATTTGTCCTCAGTAACGTTTGGTAATACTACTAACACAACAACGTGGTATGCTTTTACAGATAATGGTTTTGTTTATTACATTGATAGTTTAGCTAACCCAAATACCAAAACTCACATTATGTATGCTTTGCAAACTGTTCATTCACATTTAAACAATTTAACCTATACCAATAATAATTTACCGATTGAAAATACAGTTACTAAAATTGAGCCTTGCGCGTTAATGGGCTTGAATTGGAATTCAATTAAGAGCGTTACTGCGGAAAATGATTCAGTTGATTTAACTGTGTTATTAGGTATTCCGAATCATATTCCACTTTTTACCACTGCGACCAATCCACATAAAGGACCGATGATTCAACCTTATATGAAAACATTCCGTTTTACCTATAAAGAAGGTCAAACAGTTTCTGAAACCTTTGATGTCGAATATGCATATGGTCAGACGTTCCGTGTGTTTGATGCTCAGAATAATAATTATTGCAATTTTAATCGTCCGTGGTTTCAATTTGTTGCTTGGAAATTTAATGGTAAATTATTCCGTATTGGTGAAATTTATAAAGTTGGCATTGATGATGCAGTGATTGGTGATAAATATGTTTTGCAATTTGATGCTAGCTCGACAAGTTCTTGGCGTGCTTATCCAGTACAATTTATTACTTATCAAGATACATATACTGCCAGCCAATTTGTCTTTACGGATGCTGAACAAAAACAATATCAAATGACTGACTTATTTAATTCTAATAATTTGGGTGATATCTATTTACCTGGCTTGGATCAAAAAATCACCTTGGGCAGTGCAGTTTATCAGTTTATTGGTTGGACAACTAAAACTATGAAAATTAATTCAACAACACCAAATTTATGGAACAGTGTTGAACCTGAACTGCGAATTTTACCAAATTACACGGCACAATCTACGTTATGCAGTGGGGTGGCTAACAGTCAAGGTGTTTACGTTTATTATGCTTTGTATGAAAAGGTCACACCAGAAATTGAATATGTACTTTTGGGAAATAATACATTTGCTGCTAATGGTATTACTAATACTAACGTTAACAGTTTAAATATTCCGTTTGCTAATTATTATAACGGTCGTATGGTACCAATTACTAAAATCAATAGTAGTGCCTTTAATGATATTACCAATATTGATCATACTCCATATACTGATATTGCAATTGGTGGTGCAGTTAGTGAGATTGGTGATTATGCATTCAGTGGTGTTAAATCCGATCAAATTACTTTCGCTCACAAGGGCCGTGATATTTATTATAATTACAATGAACAAGGTACACCACATCAATTAAAAATTGGTAATTTTGCGTTTGCAAATAATACGGTAATTTCTCGTCTGGTATTACCAGTTGCAACTGAGTCGTTAGGTAATGGCGCTTTCCAATCGTGTACCTCATTATACCGTGTTGCTTTTGAAGAGGGGGCTCTTCCATACTTGCGTCGTTTGGGCAACGAAGTTTTTAAAGGTAATAAAGTTATGCGCAATAACGAAATTGTTAGTTTGTTAATGAATGATCAAGCTAATAATCGTCGTTTTACCAGCGTCGGTGATGGTATCTTTATGAATACTGCAGTGGAGGGTGAAAATAACAAAATTGTTTGGATTGATACCTTGTTGCACGTGTATTATACCAGTGGTTCAAATTTCACAATGGAATTTAATGAAAAAATTATTGCTGGCTATGCGTTTGCCAATTTTGGTAGTGATGTTGATTCTTCAGTAAAAATTACTATTAAATTCACTAATCCTGATGTTCAAGTTAAAGCCAAGGCGTTTAGCGAATTACACCGTAGTATTGATAAAATCAATATGAAATCTGTTGATATTACTAAGGTTGATATTAATGCGTTTGATAATACAATTAAACATTCAGTTATGGTTTCGGTTGATAATGACCGAATTTGGAATCAAAAGTTTGCCGAATTGCGTCAGAAAGCTCCGAATATCACTTTTACAATCTATTAATTAAGTGATGTTGTTAGTTGATGTAATAAATCACAAGTAATCATTTGAGATTGTGAGGATAAGTCCATCAATGTTTGTCCGGGATGTGTTGAAACAATAGTTACGGTTTGTGTTAGGGGGCTGGTAATCTGACTGACATCAATAAAGAAATAGTCCATACAAATGCGGCCAATAATTGGGCATAATTGTTTTCCAACTAATACTTTAACTTTATTAGCAAATTGAGTAGGAATTCCGTTGACGTAACCACCACGGACAATGCCAATTACTGTCGCTTTCTCTGTCGTATATGTTCCGTTATATCCTACAGTGGTACCAGCGTTAATTTTCTTTATCGCAATAATTCGTGACGTAATTGTTAATGCAGTATGTGTTTCGCTAACACCGCCGTATAAAGCTTTACCAATGCGTACCATATCAAAATGAGCAGCGGGGTAATTAACTACGCCACTGCAACCAGCGTGAACTATTATGTTTGGAAAATGCTTACGGCAAATTTGAACGAATTTATTAAAACGTTCAAGAGCAGTTTTAATTGCCGCTTGATGATCACTTTCATATGCCAAATGTGTATAGATGCCTTCAACTTGTTCGTGCGCGAGCAGACATATTGTTTCACGAAAGTCGTGAATTGAACTAAATCCAAAACGATTCATTCCTGTATTTACTGCTAAATGGATACGTGGATGTAGTTTGTGTCTTTTTAATGTAATTGCTTGCTCAGTATTTTCAATAGTAATAATTAGGTTGTATTTAATTGCATTAAGTATGTCAGTACAAATTCCCAAGATAAGAATATCTTGCTTAATTCCTGCTTTTCGGAGTGTAATTCCTTCAGCGATGGAACCAACAGCAAAACAATCCACATAGGGAGCAAGTAGTTGGCTAATCCGAATTAAGCCGAAACCGTAGGCATTGTCTTTAACAACAGCACAAAATTTAGTTCCCTTACATAAAAATTTTTTGATTGTTGTGACATTCTTAAGAATTGTGTGTAAATTAACTTGTACGGATATCATAATTTGATATATGATTTGATATGCGGATAATTGCTGGAACGCATCGTGGAAAAAAATTAGTCGAATATTATACGCCAAACACGCGACCGACTACAGATCGTGTAAAAGAAAATGTTTTTAATTTACTGAGTAATTATTTAGATTTTAATGGTATCAATGTGCTAGATTTATTTGCTGGAACTGGTGCTTATGGCATTGAGTGTTTGTCGCGTGGAGCTAAATTTGTGCATTTTAATGATATCGATGCTGATGCACTGAAAATTATAAAGAAAAATTTAGGAGATAGTTGGCAAAATTATCGTTTAACACAAAAAGATTTCACGACAATTTTGAATGGCCAATTTGATTTAATTTTTTTAGATCCGCCATATAGTAGTGATTATGGCTTGCGGGCTATTGAAGCTATTAAGAGCGGCTTGATTGTTTTTGAAACTGATCGTGAATTGATTCATCCGCAAATTATTCAAGCACGTCAATATGGTAGAACTTGGATTTATTTAATTCAGAAGTAATAGTACTAATGCCAACAGTCCACACGCTAATATTGAGTGTGTAATTTTATAGACTAGATAAGTACGAAATTTAATTTGGAGACTTTGCATAAAAACTTGTTGCTGCATTGCGACTGATAGCCCGCCGAAAGTTACAAATAATTGAATTAAGTATGGGTTAGTGGTGGTCGCTACTCCGGTAGTCATCTCTAATAATCCCGTTAAAATTGTTGGTAAATGCAATGAATGTGTTGCGATGTAAAAAAATAACACAATACCACAAACATTAATGATTGCTGATGTTGCACTTGTTAATGATGTACTAAAAATTGTAAAAAAAGATTGGGTACGCTTTGATTTTATAAGTGGTGTTGATAATTGTTGTTCTGTTCGTGATTGTCGCCAAAGCCAGCCATTGCCAATTGCACTAATCACTGCACAAAAAAAAATGATGCAACCTAATTTAAGATTGTTCAGAAAAACCATTCCTGCTGTGGCAATAACGAAAACAGGACTTGGCGTTGCTGTAGTAATTAGAAGTTGTTGAGCTTGGGTTAATGTAATCCGTTTTTGTTGGTAAAGGTCGTGCGTTAAACGAGCACCATTTGGATATCCCGAACAGTATGCTAATAAAGCGATTAACCAAGGTCGAGTCGTATTAGTTAAATTGAGAATTAAACTGGTTAGAACGAGAAAAGGGAACAGTACCGGTAATACTGCGGTAGCAATAATCCGTAAACCATCTTGACCGGCGATTAAAAAGTTTTGGAAAAAAGCTAACACTAATTATAAATATGCTTGCTAAAAATATAGTAGAAAGGTAACATTTTAGTATGGATAAAAACGACTTGCACAATATGATGGTTAATAATGGGGAAGAACGCGTAATGATACAGAAATCAAGTAATACTATTCAACCTGCAGCGTATCCTATCTTAGAATATGATCAAAATCAACAATCTATTACGGTAGCAAAGACTGATATCTATCCGAATCGTCGCCCGATTAAACGTTGTTTGATTACCTATTTTCAAGACGTTGTCGTAAAATTAGAAGCAAGTTACAAAATTTTTGAGGCTTTTAAATTGCGCATTGAAGGCAAGCGTCCTGAAGTTTATCAATTAGATACTCCGGCTGAATCAATTTATGTTTTATTATGTCCGTTAGGAGCACCGCAGGCTGCACGTATGTTGGAAATTTTATCGGCAATGGGAGTTGAAAAATTTGTAATTTGTGGTGGAGCCGGTACTTTGGACGATGCAACAACTGGTAATAAAGTTTTATTGGCGCGTGCTGCTGTTCGTGATGAGGGAACAAGTTACCATTATTTACCACCTGCACGTGAAGTTGTGATTAACGAGACAGTACGTCAGAAAATGATAGCCTGTTTGCAAAGTGAAAAAGAAGATTTCTTGGAAATTAAAACTTGGACAACTGATGCATCATTTCGGGAAACGCCTGATAAAGTGGAAATGCGTCGCAAAGAAGGTTGCGTTACTGTTGAAATGGAATGTGCCGCGTATTACGCGGTTGCTGAATTTAAAAAATTGCAATGTGCAGAATTGTTATATGCGGGTGATGTTGTTCACAAGGAAGGTTGGGATTATCGTAACTGGCATTCACGTAATGATATGCGGGAACACTTATTTAATCTAGCTGTAAAATGTGTTTTGAAATTATAAGAATTTTGTTATATAATTATTTATATGAATTTAGAAACACAATTAGAAAACTTTATTCGTGATAAAATTAAGGTTGGCAAAATTAATTCTCAAAAATATCCAATTGCGGTTCCAATGTATAAAACCGATTCAGGATTATATGAAATTTATTTAATTGTTACTAATGACGGTCGTTTTTATTTGAGCGATGAAGGTGCGACCTTAAAAGAGTTGGACCAAATTTTTGAATTATCGGAACCAGATGTGATTAAAAACTTGGTTGCGATTTTGAAACAATACGGTTGTCGTAAAGAAGGTAATAATATTGTGATTGATTGTACACCAAAGAATATTCATATTCATTTATCATATCTGATTCAAGCGATTTCGTTTATGTTAAATATGAAAATATTCTACGTATAATAATGCAAATTAAAATTATATAAACACCACTGTATATTGGAGCAGTGGTGTTTTTTAACGGGAAAATGGAATGGTGGGTACAGGGTCAAGAATAAGTGTTGACACGGATAACTTTAAAACGTATAATATTAAATCTGCATTTGGCAAGCCTGTTGCGTGCGAAAAAAGAAACACACGGCCAATAACAGGAAACCCAAATATGATAAAAAAATAAGGAGAAGAAAATGGCTGAACAGAAACAAAAAATTCGTGTGCGATTGTCCGGGTTTGACTATCAAGCAATTGACGCTGTGTGTGGTCGTATCCGTGAAATTGCAGAACGAAATGGTGCAAAAATTGTTGGTCCTGTGCCGATGCCAACCGTTCGTGAAGTTGTAACGGTTATTCGCAGTCCGCACAAATATAAAGATAGCCGTGAACAATTTGAATCTCGCACCCACAAACGGTTGGTTGATATTTACAATCCAAACCAAAAAGTCGTAGAAGCGTTAACGCGTTTGGAAATGCCTGCGGGCGTGGACATTCAGGTTAAACTGTAAGGGTAATGCGCAATGGAAAAATATTTAATTGGTAAAAAAATTGGCATGACGCAGTTATTTGATGAAGCTGGCAGAGTAATCCCTGTTACAGTTGTTGAAACTACGCCAAACTATGTAACTCAAATTAAAACACAAAAAACTGACGGTTACGATGCAATTCAAGTTGGTGCAATTGAACAAAAGAAAAATTTAACGACAAAACCAGAAGAAGGACACTTTAAAAAAGCAGGTGTTACACCTAAAAAAGTCTTGCGTGAATTTGTTACGGAAAATCCAAATGAATATCAATTAGGCCAAGAAATTAAATGCGATGTTTTTGCATCGGGTGACTTAGTTGATGTAACTGCTAATACTCACGGACACGGATTTACTGGTGCAATTCAACGTTGGAATAATGCTCGTGGACGTATGTCCCATGGTGGTGGTCCTGTTCATCGTGCTCAAGGTTCTATTGGTGGTCGTACTTTCCCGGGTCGTGTTTGGAAAAATAAACATATGGCTGGTCAATATGGTAACGAACAAGTTACTGTAAAAAACTTGCAAGTGGTAAAAGTCGATGTTGCAAAAAATTGCTTAATGATTAAGGGTAGCATTCCTGGTCCTGCTGGTCGTATTGTTACTGTACAAGAAGCAAAAAGTGCAATGAGAGGTAACAAATGAAACTTAATGTAATTGATAAGACTGGTAAAACAGTTGACACGTTAGAAGTTAGTAAAGAAGTTTTTGGTGCTGAACGTAATGAGGTTTTGATTCACGAAGTCGCTGTGGCTTTGAACAATAACCAACGTCAAGGTACTAAATCAACTTTAACAATGTCCGAGGTTCGTGGACATAAGAAAAAACCATACCGCCAAAAAGGTACTGGTAATGCTCGTCAAGGTACAACTAAGGGTCCCCAATTCACTGGTGGTGGTATTGTGTTTGCTCCAAAACCACGTGATTTCTCGACTAAAATCAACCAAAAGAAAAAATCAGCTGCATTTGTTTCAGCAATTTCTGCTAAATTAGCTGATAAAGAAATGTTGGTAATTAATGATTTGAAATTGAAAGAGGGTAAAACTAAATTAGTTGCTGATATGATTGAAAAATTAAAATTGGATAATCAATCAGTAATGTTTGTTAATCCTTATAATGTGGAGTTAATTCGTGCGGTACAAAATATTCCACACGTGGAAGTTACAACCGGTGAACAACTTTCAGTAATGGATATTGTTAACCATCGTATGTTGGTTGTATCGGTTGACGCTGTTAAAGCTATCGAAAAACAATACGGAGGTGCAAAATGATTGCTCACGATATAATTATTCGTCCATTGGTAAGCGAAAAAAGCGTCGCCTCAATTAAAGCTAAAAAATATGGATTTGTGGTACATCCTGATGCTGATAAAACTCAAATTAAAAATGCCATTGAAGAATGTTTTGGCGTAAAAGTCGAAAAAGTTACGACGATTAACTACCAAGGTAAGGTTAAACGTCAGGGCAAATACGAAGGTCGTCAATCGGCTTGGAAAAAGGCCTATGTTCAATTAACAAAGGAAAGCAAACCGATCGAATTCTTCGAGAGTTTGCAATAAGGAGTGAAGAATGGGTATTAAGAGATTTAATGCAAGAAGTGCGGGTTCACGTTTTAAAACCGTTTCGACTTTTGAAGAAATTGACAAAAACGCTAAACCTGAAAAAAGTTTGTTAGCCACTAAAAAGAAAAGTGGCGGTCGTAACGTTTACGGCCGTATTACTACTCGCCATATTGGTGGTGGTAATCGTCAACATTATCGTGTAATTGATTTTAAACGTGATAAACGTATGGTGCCGGCAGTTGTTGATTCAATTCAATACGATCCAAATCGTACCGCTAATATTGCTTTATTACATTATGTCGATGGTGAGAAACGTTATATTATTGCACCATTGGATTTGAAAAAAGGTGACAAAATTATCGCCGGTGATAAAGTTGAGATTAAAGTTGGTAATGCTATGCCATTGTCAGCTGTTCCAGTTGGTTCAATGATTCACAATATTGAGATGCAACCAGGATCAGGTGCAAAGATCGCTCGCTCAGCCGGTATGTATGCAACTTTAGCTGGTCGCGATAATGGTTATGCAATTTTGAAAATGCCTTCCGGTGAAACTCGTCGTGTACCAGAAGCTTGCTATGCAACAATTGGTCGTATCGGTAACTTGGATCACGAATTGATTTCTTTGGGTAAAGCAGGTCGTAAACGTCATATGGGTGTACGTCCAACTGTTCGTGGTGTGGTTATGAACCCGTGTGATCACCCACACGGAGGTGGTGAGGGTAAATCTCCTGTCGGATTTGCTTCTCCAGTATCACCTTGGGGTAAGAAGACTTTGGGTTATAAGACTCGTAAACAAAATAAACCGTCAAGTCGCTTCATTGTAAGCAGGAGGGATAAATAATGAGTAGAAGTATTAAGAAAGGACCTTACGTAAATCAAAAATTAGTTCGTCGTGTTGAAGAGATGAACGCTGATCAAAGTAAGAAAAAGGTCTTGAAAACTTGGTGTCGTGCTTGCACAATTTTACCGTCGTTTGTTGGACACACAATTGCGGTACATAATGGTCGTAAACACATCCCTGTTTATATTAAATCTGAGATGGTTGGTCATAAATTAGGTGAATTTGCACCAACTCGTACTTTTAAAGCCCACGGCGGAATTAAAGCCATTGCGGCAAAAGGTAAAAAAGGTTAAAAGAGGTAACAAAATGAGCAGAGGAATTAAAGAAAGAAAAGAACGTAGAGAAGCTAACCGCGACAAACGCCCTTATGCAATTGCCCGTTATATTCGTATTCCAAATTCTAAGGTAAGATTCGTTTTGGACTTAATTCGTGGTAAGAGTTACGAAGAGGCAGTTAATCTTTTGAAAAACTTAAACAAATCATCTAGTCCAGTTGTGTTAAAAGTTTTAAATAGTGCTGCTGCTAACGCGGAAAACAATTTGGCGATGTCAAAAGATAATTTGTATGTTGCTGAATGTTATGCTACTAACGCACCTCAAATGAAACGTATGATGCCACGCGCTCGTGGTCGTGCAGATCGTATTTTGAAACGTTCTTGTCACATTACAATTCGTTTGGATGAATTAAAAGTTGGTCAAAAAGTTGTTAAATCAGTAAATAAAACTAACGAACAAAAAGCAACTACTGCAAAAACTACAACAAACTCAGTACCAACCACCAAGGCTGAAAAACCACTTACCAATCAAACAAATACAGTAAAACCTTTGGGTACTAAAGCGGTGGCTACAGAAAAGAAAACTACAGCAGTGAAGAAAACTGCTACCAGCACGCCAAAGAAAACTACGGCGGCAAAAAAGGAGGCTAAATAATGGGACAAAAAGTTAATCCTAATGGCTTTCGTACCGGTATTAATAAGGACTGGAATGCAACTTGGATTGCTCCAAAAAAAGATATTGCTGCGTACATTTTAGAAGATCATAAAATTCGTAAATTCTTAAACGACGAATATGGTTTGAAAGCTGGATTGAATAATTGCAGTATTTCACGTATCGCGATCGAACGTCGTAATTCGGTAGTTACTGTTAATATTTACACTTCACAACCTGGTATGTTAATTGGTCAAAAAGGTGCAAATATTCAAGTTTTAAATCAAAAATTGCAAAAAATTATTGGTCCAAAAACTCTGGAAGTTAATGTTAAGGAAATTAAAAATCCAGATATTAATGCTGATTTGGTAGCTCAATCAGTTGCTAGTCAGCTGGAACGCCGTATGGCTTGGCGTCGCACAATGAAGATGGCAATCCAAAAAGCAATGAAGAACGGCGTAACAGGTATTAAGATCCAATTATCTGGCCGTTTGGATGGTGCCGATATTGCACGTTCAGAACACTATCAACAAGGTGTTTTACCATTACATACATTACGTAGTGATATTGATTATGGTTTTGCTGTAGCACGTACAACTTTTGGTGTGATTGGTGTAAAATGCTGGATCTGTAATGGTGAAGTAAAAGGTAAACGTGTTCGTAGTGGTGAAGTAGCACGTCCAACACGTGAACCACGTGCGAACAACTTTAACCGTGAAGAAAGAAAGTTTAACGGACGTGGAAATAATGGTGGTTATACCGCTCGTAAATACGATGGTGGTGAGAAGAAAGAATTGAATCCATTAAAAAATTCGGGTGGTTATTCTAAATCATTTGTACCAAAATTAGCGAAGAAGGAGGGAACTGACAATGTTAATGCCTAAAAGAGTAAAAAGACGTAAAGTTCAACGTGGCCGTATGCGTGGTAAAGCTACTCGCGGTAATAAGTTGACTTATGGTGATATCGGTTTGGTTGCAACCGAACCGGGTTGGATTACTTCAAACCAAATTGAGGCAGCCCGTGTCGCAATGACTCGTTTCACAAAACGTGGTGGTAAAGTTTTCATTAACATTTTCCCACACAAATCCGTAACTAAGAAACCAGCTAATACTCGTATGGGTAGTGGTAAAGGTAATCCAGAATTGTGGGTTGCTGTGGTTAAACCTGGTCGTGTTCTGTATGAAATCCAAGGTATTAAAGAGGCTGATGCACGTGAAGCATTGCGTTTAGGTATGCATAAATTATCTGTAAAATGCAAAATTGTTACTCGTGAACAACAACAAGATACGACCGCGTCTGAAAAAGTGGAGGTAGTAAATGGATAAGGCAAAAATCTATCACGATATGACAGAAGCTGAATTGAATGCTGCTTATAAATCAAAGAAACAAGAGTTGTTTAACTTACGCTTCCAACATTCAATTGGTCAATTAAAAAATCCAAAACAATTGGAAACTGTCAAAAAAGATATTGCGCGCATTTTAACCGTGCTTAAAATAAGGGAGGCTAAATAATGGCTACAAATGTTAAATCAGCCGCTGCAAAGCCCGCTGCTGCTAAAACGACCGAAGCAAAAAAGACAGTTACAGCCAAAACAACTGAAACAAAAAAAGTTGTTAAAGCAAGTGTAACTAAACAGGATGCTACTCGTAACAGTCGTAAAGTTTTGCGAGGTATTGTTATCTCTAACAAAATGAATAAAACGGGTGTTGTGGAAATTACACGTAAAGTTCCACATCCGCTTTATAAAAAAGTCGTAACCAAAACTACACGTTTCAAATTCCACGACGAAAAAAATGAATGTTCAATTGGGGACACTATTGAAGTTATGGAAACCAGACCTTTGTCGAAAGATAAATATTTCCGTTTGGTACGTATTGTAGAGAAGGTTAAGTAAGGAGGAAGAGATGATTCAACAAGAAACGATTTTGAATTGTGCAGATAATACAGGGGCAAAAACTTTGCATGCATTCCATAATGTTGGTGGCTCTTGGCATCGTTCAACTGGTATCGGTGATACCATTATTGCTTCAGTACGTAATTGCGATACTGACGGTCAAGTCAAGTCGGGTGATGTTGTTAAATGTGTTATTGTACGTACTGTGTCTCCGACGCAACGTCCAGACGGTACAGTAATTCGTTTTGACGATAATGCAGCTGTAATCATTGATAAAGAAGGTAATCCAAAAGGCACTCGTATTTTTGGACCTGTCGCTCGTGAATTACGTGAAAAAGGATATATGAAAATTGTATCCTTAGCACCGGAGGTATTGTAATGAAAAATACAGTTAAAAAAGTTAATGTCCGCGTAGGTGATACAGTTTTAATTTTGGCTGGTAACTACAAAGGTAAAAAAGGTAAAATTATCTCAGTTGATCCTGAAAATAATACCTGTAAGGTTGAAGGTGTAAACATTGTTACAAAACACAAAAAAATGCGCCGACAAGGTGAAAAATCTGAATTGAAAAAAATGGAAGGTGCAATTAACATCTCTAATGTGCAAGTTGTTTGTAGTAAATGTGGTAAAGCAACACGTGTTGCCCATAAAACTGAAAATGATGTTAAACACCGTGTATGTCAAAAATGCGGTAACGTGTTAGATAAAAAGTTCGTTAAAGCAAAAGGTAAAGATGCTGAAACTCAAGAAACTGCTGCAACGAAGACAGAAGAAACTGTCAAGAAACCTTTACAACGTCGTGAAGTCAAACACGTAGCTGAATCGACGATTAAGAAACCAGCGGCAAAAAAGGCTGACACAGAAGAAACCGCTAAGGGAGGAAAATAATCAATGGCAGAAGTAAAGAAAACCAAAACTGCAGCAAAAACTGCAACTAAAAAATATCTTAACCGGGTACACGAAAGATATGTAAACGAAATCGTGCCAAAATTGGTAACCAAATATGGCAACGTTAATGCTGTTCCAAAATTGGTTAAAATCGTAGTTAATACCCGCTTGGGCGACGTCAAAGATAATACTAAATCTTTAACGGCTGCTGTTGAAGAATTGGCTTTGATTACTGGTCAAAAACCAATGGTTACTACGGCGAAGAAAAGTATTTCAAACTTCAAAATTCGTCAAGGTCAAAAGAATGGTGCAAAAGTTACTTTGCGTAACAAAATTATGTATGAATTCTTTGACAAAATTTGCTCAGTAGCTTTGCCTCGTGTTCGTGACTTCTCAGGTCTGTCACGTAAGAGTTTTGATCAATTCGGAAATTATACTTTTGGTTTCAAAGAACAATTGGTTTTTCCAGAAATTTCTTACGAAAAAATTGAGAAAGTACGTGGTATGGATATTACTATTGTTACTACTGCAAAAAACAAAGAAGACAGCTTGGAATTATTAGACGAGTTGGGCTTGCCCTTCAAAAAGGAGGTTAAATAATGGCTAGAGCTGCGTTAAAAGAAAAACAAAAACGTGGAGGACGTTTGAACGGTAAACCGTGTGCGGTACGTGATTACACACGTTGTAGTATTTGTGGACGTCCGCACGCTGTGTTGAAAAAATATGGCATTTGCCGTGTTTGTTTCAGAGAAAAAGTCGCAAATGGTGAAATTCCTGGTTTCACTAAAGCAAGTTGGTAAAAGGAGAAGGAGAAAAAGATGGCAAATGTAGTTACAACTGATCCAATCGCTGATATGTTAACACGTATTCGTAATGCGATTCGTGCTCGTCACGAAAATGTTGTTGTACCTTATTCCAATATCAAAGCTGAAATAGCTAAAGTGTTGAAGAAAGAAGGTTACATTCAAGAAGTGAAAAACATTACTGACGATGGTAAAAAAATGTTGAAAATTACTTTTAAACTTGAAAATGGAGAACAAAAAGTAATTCAAGGATTGCGTCGTATTTCGACACCGGGTTTGCGTGTTTATGCTGGGGTTGAAGAATTACCACGCGTATTGTCAGGATTGGGTATCGCTTTGATTTCAACTTCAAAAGGTATTATGACTGACAAGCAAGCTAGAGAGATGAACTTAGGCGGGGAAGTACTCGCTTGGGTATGGTAAGGAGGAACAAATGAGTCGAGTTGGTAAGACGATCATTAAAATTCCCGCTGGAGTGCAAGTTACTTATGCGGATCGTATCGTTACCGTTACAAAGGGTAATAATACTTTATCACGTGAAATTCGTACTCCTATTGATGTGGAAATTCAAAACGACGAAATTAAAGTTACACGCGGTAATGATGTTAATTTAAGTCGTTCTTTGCATGGTTTGTATAACCGTTTAATCCAAAATATGATTCTTGGTGTGACCGAAGGGTTTTCAAAATATTTGATTTTGAATGGTGTTGGTTATAAAGCTACTTTAAAGGGTGAAGATTTAGTTTTAAACTTGGGTTATTCACATCCAATTGAAATTAAATGCGAACCTGGTATTAAGTTTAAAATTTTAACACCAGCCGAAATTAACGAATTGAATTTGGGTAAAGAAGGTATTGGTACAGTTATTTCTGTTAACGGTATCGATAAGGAAAAAGTCGGTTTAATCGCAGGTAACATCCGTGATTTGCGTCCAGTTGAACCTTATCATATGTACGGTGTTCGCTATCGTGGTGAACGTGTTCGTCGTAAAGAAAGTAAATCTGGCGCTAAGGGTGCGAAATAAGGAGTAAACAATGATTAAGAAAGAAAATAAAAATTTAGCAAGAAAACAACGTGCCAAAAGACAAAACGACATTGTCGGAACTGCATCTTGTCCTCGTTTGTGCGTTTATCGTAGCTTGTTGCATATTTATGCTCAATTAATTGACGACGCTAATGGTTCAACTTTGGTAGCTATCAATACCAACATGCCGGCTATTAAAACCTTAATTAAAGGTAAAACCAAACGTGAAGCCGCTCATATTGTTGGTGAAGAATTAGCAAAAAATGCTTTGGCAAAAAAGATTAAAACAGTTGTTTTTGACCGTAATGGTTATGTTTACACTGGTCGTGTTGCTGAAGTAGCTGAAGGCGCAAGAAAAGGAGGATTGAAATTCTAATGGAAGAACAAGTTAAGAAAGAAGCAGTTAGTGCCGATACTTTGTTATCAACAACAGGTAAGGAATTACGTGCTAGTGCGCGTGAAACCAATAAAAAGGCATTATATTCGAACGCTGGTCCTCGTAAGCCACGTCAACAAAGCGAAGACGAACAAAACGGTTTATCTTCCAAATTAATTGGTGTTAATCGTATTACAAAAGTTGTTGCCGGTGGTCGTACCTTACGTTTCAATGCTGTTGTCGTGATGGGAAATAAAAAAGGAATGGTCGCGGTTGGCTCTGGTAAGGCTCGTGAAGTTGCCGAAGCTATCAAGAAAGCTGAAAGCGATGCTAAAAAGAATTTTAAAAATGTACCAATTAGTAACGCCACAATTCCTCACCGTGCTGTTGGTAAGTTCGGTACTACTCGTGTATTATTATTGCCTGCTAAAGGTGGTTCTGGTATAATTGCTGGTGGGGCAGTTAAAGCTGTTCTTGAATTAGCGGGTTATGAAGACGTAACAGCTAAATGCTATGGTTCAACCAATGCAATGAATGTGGTTAAAGCAACTATGGCAGCCATTACTAAAATGCGTACACGCGAAGAAGTGGCACGCTTACGCGGTAAAAACGTGGAAGAAATTTAAGGAGGAAATTAAAAATGGCAGAAACAAAAACAACAAAAACAACAACCAAAGCAGCAACCGCTCAAAAGGCAACCGCTGCTGTAAAATCAACTACAACAAAGACAACCGCTACTAAAACAGCGTCTGTCGCTAAATCTGTTGCTCCAAAAGCAACTGCAACTAAAGTTGCTGCAACCAAAACTGCTGTAAAAACAGAAGTTAAAACTGCAGAAAAGAAAGTAGCAGAAAAGAAAATTGCTAAGCCAGTTGCTAATGGTAAAATCCGCGTTACGATGGTTCACGGTTTGGCTTCTTGTACCAAACGTCAAATTCGTACCGCAAAAGCTTTGAAATTAAGTCGTCCAGGTGATACTCGTGAATTACCAAATTTACCATCAACTTTGGGCGCTTGTAAAAAATTGGAACATTTGGTAAAAGTTGAAATTATTTAAGGAGTAAATAATGGTTATTAATGAATTGTCGCCACATCCGTTGGCTAAAACAAAAAAACGTCGCGTCGGTCGTGGTATCGGTAGCGGTATGGGTAAAACATCTACCCGTGGACAAAAAGGTGCGGGAGCACGTTCAGGTGCTGGTTTACGTACTGGTTTTGAAGGTGGTCAAATGCCTTTAATGCGTCGTTTACCAAAACGCGGTTTTACAAATATTTTCTCAAAGGAATATGCAATTGTCAATGTTGGTGCTTTAAATGAATTTAAAGCAAACAGCAAAATTGATGCTGCAATCTTATTGGAAAAGGGAATAATTTCCAAAGTGGGTGAATATGGCATCAAAATTTTGGGCGATGGTGAATTAAATGTTGCTTTGAAAGTAACCGCTAACGCTTGGACAAAAGAAGCTGAAAAGAAAATTCAAAAAGCTGGTGGAGAAATTAAGAAATGTTAAAAACATTGCGCGAAGCCTTTGCACAAAAAGATTTGCGTCATAAAATTTTACTGACGTTAGGGTTAATGTTGGTTTATTGTGTAGGATGTTTCTTACCTATTCCTGGAATCGACCCTAGCGTCTTTTCTAATGCGGTTAATAATTCTGGCTCAAACAGTTTTTTAAGTTTGTTGTCGTCATTGACTGGTGGTGCATTATCTAAAGGTGCTTGGTTTGCGATTGGTGTTTCTCCATACATCACTTCTTCCATTGTAATTCAATTGTTATCTGTCGCTGTCCCAGGTTTGGCTCGTTTGTCAAAACAGGGAAGTGAAGGACGTAAAAAAATTGCAGTGATTACTCGTTATGTCGCATTGGTTTTGGCAATTGTTCAAGCTATTGCGATTGTTGTTTCAATTAATACTGTTAGCAGTAAAACTTTATTGTGGTCGGCTGCACCCGATTTCCTAATTCAAGTTTTGGTTGTGATTTCGTTAGTCGCCGGTACAATGTTAACTGTTTGGATTGGTGATAAAATTACCGAAATCGGTGTCGCTAATGGTATGAGTATGTTAGTATTTGTTGGTATTTTGACTTCAGGTGTTACCGCTTTTACTAATAGTGTTGTTAAGGTTTTCACAGAAGGAATTGATGCTATTGTTACGCCAATCGTCTTCATTTTATTATTGGTTTTTATCTTTGCATTCATTGTTATGTTTGATTTAGCAGAACGCCGTATCCCAGTTACTTATGCTAAACAAGTAAAAGGTAACAAAATGTACGGTGGTCAATCTACTAATATTCCAATTAAGTTAAACGCAACTGGCGTAATGCCAATTATCTTTGCAACAGCATTAGTTAATTTCCCACAATTGATTATGCAAATGTTGTTATCCTTTAATAATAAAGGTGTAATTAATGCTTATGATTGGTATCAAACCTATATGGGAACTGGTACTTGGATTAATATTGTTGTTACATCTTTATTAATTCTTGGTTTCTCTTATTTTTATGCAACATTAATGTTTAACCCTGAGGAAGTTGCATTACAAATTCAGCGTAATGGTGGTTTTATTTTGGGATATCGTCCCGGAAAACCAACTACTGATTATTTAAAGAAAGTGTCTCATCGTATTACATTCTTTGGAGCAGTGTTCTTAATGTTGGTGGCAATGATTCCATCATTATTATTTACTAATATTCCGGCAATTGAAGGTGATGCTTTGACTACTGCATTTACTTCAATTGGTATGTTGGTTTTGGTTTCAGTAGCTTTGGAATTTGATAAATCAATTCAAAACCAAATGTTGATGAAACAATATAAGGGCTTTTTGAAATAAGAGCCCAAATAAGGGGGAAAAATGAATATTATTTTAAATGGTGCTAGTGGTTGCGGTAAGGGCAGTATGGCAGGCTTTTTAGTCCGCGATTTTGGCTTAGTACATATTTCAACTGGTGATTTATTTCGCGAACAAATTGCTAAGCAAACACCGCTCGGTAAAAAAGTTGAATCTTATGTTTCAACTGGTAAATGGGTTCCTGATGAAGTTACCATTGAAGTCTTATTAGATCGAATTAAACAACCAGATTGTGTTAAAGGTGTAATTTTAGACGGATTTCCGCGTACTTTAAATCAAGCAAAAGCTTTGGATAAAGTTTTGAAAATCGATTTAGTAATCGCAATTGATGTTACTGATGAAATTGTACAAACACGTTTGGGTGGTCGTTATATGTGCCGCCAATGTGGTACAATTCACGCAGCACGATGGGATAAAATCGATAAATGTAAAAAATGCGGTGGTGAATTATATCAACGCGATGATGATAAAGCGGAGTTTATTCAAAAACGTTTGGAAAATTTTAAGTTAAATAACGGCGAAATCCTGGATTTCTATCGCGCCGCAAATAAATTATTTGTAGTTCACGATAAGTTAGAAAACACACCAGCTGATACCTATGCAATGGTAAAGGACGTTGTTGCTAAATTATGAAGCAATTAACAGCAGCACAGATTTCTCATATGCGTTATGCAGGTAAGGTTTTGGCGGAAACATTTAAATTTATCCGCCAAAATTTGCATGCTGGAATGACTACGCGAGAGGTGGATAAAATGGCTGAAGATTTTATTGTCGCCCATCATTGTTATCCATGCTTTAAAGGTGTGTACGATTATCAGTATACCTGTAATACCAGTGTTAATGAAGAAATTATTCACGGGATTCCTACTGATAAAGTATTAAATGAGGGTGATATTATCACAGTTGATTGTGGCGCGGGTTTTAATGGAATTTGTACTGATGCTTGTCGTACATTTCCAGTAGGTAAAATTTCAAACGAAGCTCAAGAATTAATTAATGTTACACGTAACTGTTTTTATCGTGCCTTAGATAAAATTAAACCTGGAACAGAAGTTGCCGTTGTTGGTAAGACGATTGAGACTTATATTAAAAGCATTGGTAATTACAGCATTTTGGAAGATTATTGCGGGCATGGTATTGGTAAAAATTTACACGAAGACCCGTTAATTCCTAATTACATCGTGCGTAATTCAAATTTACAACAACACGTGCGTAAAAAATTTCAACCTAACACAGCTGTGTGTGTCGAGCCAATGATTTTTCACGGTAAAAGTAATGCGGTAAAAATTGCACCAGATGGTTGGACAGTCATTTCAACACGTGGAGAATTAAGTGCCCATTATGAAAATACAATTTTAATTACTACACAAGGGGCAGAAGTTTTAACCAACAGTGACGAAAATTAATTTAGATTAACTATTTTTAATATTAACACCTTTCGGCGCGAGAATATACTCTGACGCCGATTTTTGCATAATCATACCACCGATTGCATTCACAAAACCACAGATATAGTCTAGAAAGCGTTGTGCATCTGGTAAAGCAAACCTTGATAATGATACAATACACGCGTTTCCATTGGCTAAGTTGGTTAAAATTGTCGAAATTTCTGCCGGCGTTTGCGGTGCGATTACTAATAAATTTTGGTTAGCGCTAACTTGTCCAAGTAGTGCATTGTCAAAATTTCCAGACAAATTATTATGTGTGTTAAAAATTTGTTGCTGTGGTGCTGGTGCTTCAACAGGTGCTTGAACCGGTTGTTGAACTGGTGTCGCTTGTGTCATTTGAATTAATGATGGAGTTGTACCGTGCGTTAGTCCATTATCACCTAAGAGCACTGATGCAGCTTGTAAACGTTGTTCTTCTGCAGTAGAATGCATAGTTGGTCGTATCAATGTTTCTTGTTGCGACGGTGTTTGATCAATTGTCTCGTTAGTAACTTCTTCCGTGTATTCTTCTTCAGATGTTTCTTCTTCTGTTTCGACCTCAGTTTCTTCTTGAACTTTTTTCTTCTCAATAACTAAACCGTTTTTCAATAAGTTAAATAAACCCATATTATATTATGGCGCAGATTTTAATTGTTTGCAATTGGATTTATTGATATACTAATATATGAGTAAAATTAGTATTTTGGGTTGCGGACGTTGGGCATCGTTCCACGCTTGGTATCAAATTGAAAAATTGCACAATGAAGTTTTAATGTGGGGACGTGCAGAAGATCCGTTTTTTGTTGATTTGATGAAAACAAAGAAAAACAATTATATTGAAATGCCAAAAACTTTGCAGTATACAACTGATTTAACTCAAGCGTTAAATTTTGCTGATGTTATTATTATCGCGATTAGTGCACAAGGAATGCAGGAGTTTTCAAAAAATATTGGTAAATGTAAACCACAAAATAAAACCTTTGTGTTATGTATGAAAGGGATTGATCAGAATACTGAAGAAAGACTAAGTCAAGTCCTGCGTAAGAACATAGCCGATAATAATCATATTTGCGTTTGGGTTGGACCAGGACATATTGAGGAACTAACAGCAGGGCAACCCAATTTAATGATTATGACGGGTGATGATTCTAAAATTGTTAATCAACTGATTGACATGTTTGAAAGTCCTTTAATCTCATTTTTAAATAGTGATGATTTGATCGGTGTTGAAATTAGTGCTGCTGCAAAAAACGTTATGGGAATTGCAGCTGGATTCTTAGATGGTCTGGGTAAGTCGTCGCTTAAGGGTGCGTTGATGGCACGTGGTTGTTATGAAGTGTCGCAATTGATTGAAAAAATGGGTGGTAATCGAATGACAGCATTTGGAATGAGTCATCTGGGTGATTTTGAAGCAACATTGTTTAGTAAAAATAGTCATAATCGTCGTTATGGAGAAGAGTATATTCAAAATAAATTATCTGATAATATTGGTACTGCTGAGGGGGTTGGAACAACCAAGGCTATGTATCTGTTGGCACAAAAATATGGTGTTTTTATGCCAATAATAAATACAATATATGGTATATTGTATTTAAAGGATAATAAAGATGATTTAATCCAAAAATTATTCAAGGTTGATAAGCGTAAGGAATTTGATTATGAATAATGAATTTTTTTCGTTTGAAATTACAGGAAAGTCTACGGAGTGTTTTGCTCGAACTGGTGTCTTTACGACTCCGCATGGTAAAATTGAAACACCAATTTTTATGCCGGTTGGTACTCGGGCTTCGGTAAAAGGGTTGGCTCCTGAAGAAGTAGCTGATGCCGGGGCACAAATTATTTTAGCAAATACATATCATTGTTTTTTGAGACCAGGTGCCGATATTGTGGCACAGGCGGGTGATCTTCATCAGTTTATGAATTGGCATAGACCAATTTTAACTGACAGTGGAGGTTTTCAAGTTTTTTCGTTGGAAAATTTACGTAAAGTGGATGATGATGGGGTTTCGTTCAAAAGCCATATTGATGGTAAAATTTTTAAATTTACGCCTGAAAGTAATATGGATGTCCAACATAAACTTGGTGCTGATATTATTATGCAGTTGGATATTTGTAGTCCATACGGAGCTACGAAAAAGGATGTAATTGCTGCAGATGAGCGTACATTAAATTGGTTGAAAAGATGTTATCTTGCTCATAACAATCCAAAGCAAGCTTTGTTTCCAATTATTCAAGGAAATTTTTATCAAGATTTGCGTCTGAAAAGTTTAGAAAACGCTCGACCATATATTAAACACGGTGTTGCAGTGGGTGGTTTGGCAATTGGTGAACCTTTTGCTGTTTTAAAGGAGCATTTACAAAATTTAGCTCCACATCTACCAGCTGATGTTCCTCATTATCTGATGGGGGCAGGAACACCGGATTATATTCTTGAGGGCGTGGAAAATGGTATTGATATGTTTGATTGTGTGTATCAGACACGTATGGCGCGACACGGTATGGCGTTAACGGATGATGGTAATATTAATTTACGTAATCAAAAATATCAAACCGATTTTACACCGATTCAATCCGGTTGTCAGTGTTATGCTTGCCGTAATTATACCAAGGCTTATATCCGCCATTTAATTACTGTTGGTGAAATGTTTGGAGCACGTTTACTGTCATTGCATAATATTCAATGGACATTGCAGTTAATGAAAAATATTCGCTCGGCAATTCAAGATAATCGCTTTTTGGCTTATAAGAAGGCATTTTATGAACGTTTTTACCATGATGCCGATCATAAATAATTATGCAGTAATAATGTTGCTAGCTTCTATATAAAAAATGAAAAAATAGGTTGTATTAACTTTAAGATTAAGATATAATTTTTTTTATGGGAAGTAATATTGTTTCTTATATTTTAATTGGAATTTTGTTAATTGGTATGGTGGTTTTGATGTTAGTACAAGGCCGTCGCCAAAAGAAAGCACAAGAGGATTATACAGCAATGTTGGACACATTGCGTCCTGGTGTTAAGGTTAAAATGGCATCAGGTTTGTTAGGACGAATTAAAGAAATTCGTGAAGAGGCTCCAGGTTTTAAAACTGTAACGTTAAACATTGGCAGTGATAAGAGTGTTGTTGAGATGACATTTGTAATTGAGGCAGTGCAAGGTATTGTTAATGAAGAGGTTATCAATAAATTAAATGCCGAAAAAATGTTGGAAGTTGCAGAAAAAGCGACAAATATCAAATCAGTTGAAACGAAAACTAACGATGAAAAAACATCTTCAGTAAAAAAGAAATCAACAAGTAAAAACAAATAAAAGCCCCAATGATTGGGTATGTAATTTTAATGATGCGATTGAAGCCAAAAAACGAACCAATAAATCCGCATAGGCAAATTAAAGGTGTTGTTAAAGAAGGTTTTACCTTATCTGGTAAAACCTTCTTAATTCGCTGAGTGATAGCGAAAAGTGCTGTATATTGACTGGTTAAAATAGCAAATATAACAGTCGTAGTTGTAAATAAATTAGGAACGGCAGCTAGGAGTGGTATTGCGCTGTTTTTAACCTGTGTGGTATGAATTAGTGATAGAATTAGGCCGACAAGTGTTGCTATTAGTATTGAGGTTACGAGACTTGCCTTGAATAGTGTTGGTTTTTTGTGTTTTTGTGCGGATGCTTTGATTAACTCTGGAAACATAAAACAATTTAGTCCAGCGTAAAGCAGTGCTCGAATTATTGTTTGAGAAGTATCGGTAAAATTGAATTGTGTTTGTTGTAGTTGTGATATGTATGGTGCTGTTATAACAACTATTAAAACAATAATGATAAGGACGAAAAAATTATTAATGGATGATAGTTTTTCAAAACCTAAGTGAACAATTAAACCACTAGTAAATAGTGAGGTAAGGCATATTACTATGTTTGTTGTGTTTTGTATTCCTGCAGTCATAACGGTAAATAGTATTAAATATATCATAATAAACACGACATCTAGTAATTTATTAGGTTTTGAGTTGTTTGGTTTCATTTCTGGATAAAATAAATAAATTTCTAACGAAATCATTAAAAACATCATTAGTCCAACAACGATTGCAATACACCATATTGGTAAATGTAATCCACCAAAAAACGTGTTAATTTCTGCACCGGTTGCAAATCCAGCACCAATAACTGAACCAAGGAATAATAATGTAACTTCAATCATCGCTGTTTAAATCCTCATATTGAGCAAACAGTTTAACAACGGTGATATTATTTTTAGCTTTTAAATTTTGCTTTTCTTCTAAATGGTTATACATTAGTCCCATCATTACTGGTGGAAGATAGGTTCCTTCTTTGATTAAACTACGGTATAGTTGGGAACTTTTTTCATAATCACCAAGTGCAGCATAACATTTAGCAATAAAAATCTTAATTGCGCACTGTCTTGGTTTGGTATTAGCGTATTTTTGGGCTAATAGGGCTTCATTTAATGCGTTTGTTAAATTATTTTTACTGTATGCAATTTCGGCGCGGGCAACATAATACTCCCAACCATCATATAAATCGCAAATAGTGCCCATACCTTATGTATATCAATGGGTGGAAAATTTATTGCTTGTTTATCAAATTTATGTTATATGTATGAACGTAAACAAATGGAGGGAAAGTAAATGGCATTATTAAAGAATATTGAATGGAAAGATAATTCAAACAATACATTGGTTCACAAATTTGATATGAAAGATGATTACGTTTCAAAAGGATCAGTGTTAACGGTTCGTGATGGGCAAAATGTAGTTTTTGCTACCCAAGGTAAAATGGCTGATGTTTTTTTACCTGGTTATTATAAATTAGATACAAAAAGTATCCCTGTTATTACTAAATTGTTGTCTTGGAAATATGGTTTCCAAAATCCGTTCCGTAGTGATATATATTTTGTTTCAACTAAACAATTTACAAATCAAAAATGGGGCACACCTAATCCAATTACAATTCGTGATAAAGAATATGGTGTAGTGCGTGTGCGTAGTTTTGGTACTTATAGCTTCCGCGTAAAAGATGCATATGTTTTCTTAAGTGAATTGTCTGGCTCAGGTCAATCTTTTGCTACGCAAGATATTACAGACTATTTACGTAGTATTTTAATTTCTGGAATTACTGATGCGATTGGTGAAAGTAAATTATCGATTTTGGATTTTGCTGCTAACTTGGATGAATTAGCAAAACGCGTAAAAGAAGCTTTAAATGAAGATTTTAAAAATCTTGGTTTAGAATTAATCAAATTTAATATTGAAAACTTCTCAATGCCGGAAGAGTTGGAAAAAGCATTGGATAAGAATACTGCTTTAATGATGCGTCGTAATACTACCGATGTTGAAATGCGTTTGGCTCAAGCCGATGCACTGCGAGAAGCTGCCAAAAATCCTGGTATGGCTGGCTCAATGATTGGTGCTGGTGTTGGTATGGGAATGGGTGCCAATATGGGGCGTATGTTTGCTAAAATGAGCGAACCTGATGCTAATGAAGCCAATACTGCAGGTCAAAAGTTCTGTCCAGAATGTGGTGCAGCAGTTGGAACAAAAGTAAAATTCTGTCCGGAGTGTGGTGCTAAAATTGGTGGTAATGTTTGTGGTAAATGTGGTGCTACGGTAAAACCTGGTGCTAAATTCTGTGCGGAGTGCGGTAATAAATTATAATGTCTGCAGCGACAAAGGTGTTTCAAAAATGCCAAGAGTGTGGCGGTGAATTAATTTTTAATCCATCAAAGAATGGTTTAGTTTGTAAAAACTGTGGAAACTTTGTATCAGTTACTGGCACGATTTCAGCGGAAAAGTCTTTCCAAACTTTATTGGAAAAAGCACCAACTTGGAAAAAAGAAACAGCTGTACTGCAATGTGAACATTGTGGGGCAAAATGTGTAGTTTCTAAATTTGATATAATGGCGAAATGCGATTATTGTGGGTCATCAAATTTGATTAAAACGACTGAAGTGCCTGGTTTACGTCCTGATACTGTTGTTGTATTTGATATGAACCGTGCCGATGCTTTGACACAAGTTAATACGTGGCTATCAAAACGCTTTTTTGTTCCATCACAATTTAAACAACAATTAAAAAATCGCCAAATTAATGGTGTTTATTTCCCAGCGTTTACTTTTGATGCTAATGTTACAGCGAAATATACGGGAGTTTTGGTGCAAACTAGTACGACAACCATTGTCGTGAATGAAAATGAAACTACGCAATCGCAGATTGTACGTCGTGGAATCAATGATATTATATCACGTACTTTTGATGATTGTTTGGTTCTTGCGAATGATGAAATTACTCCGCAAGTATTAGCCAAACTTCAACCATATGATACTAATCGAGGTCAAACTTTCCAACAATCCTATTTATCAGGTTTTAATATTTGTCAACCATCTAAGGAAGCACAGAAGTGTTGGAGTGAAGCAAAAAATTTAATGGAGAGTACAATTCGACGCCAAATAACGGCACGTTATGCAACAAATAATACCCACATCGAAGATATTCATTTGGATTTAAATATCACTAACATTACTTATAAATATGTATTGTTACCTGTTTATGTTGGGCATATCGAATACAAAGGTACTAAATATCCGCTATATGTTAATGGACAAACTGGTAAGATTTATGGTAAAACGCCAAAGTCTTGGTGGAAAATTTTATTGACGTTTGGTGCGCTTGGAATTGCTGCTTTCGCGGCTGGGATATTTCTTGCTATGTTTTTATAACTATGATATAATCCCAATATGGACAAAAAAATTTTATCACGGATTTTTATCCCGTTCGTATTGGTGGTATTGGCTGGCTTATGGGCTGCTAAAGTAATTATTGCTAATTATTATCCCAGCCATAATGAGATTTTAGGCTGGTATTCATTAAATTGGGCGGTAACTATCTTTTTAACTGCGGTTGGTGTTCACTATTTATTGTGTGGAATTTTTATGCGCAGTAAAGGTGTAATTGCTCGTCGTATGACAATTATTGCTGGTTCGGTAATGTTGGCACTAGCTTTGATTAATTTAACTTTTGCGATTGCTTTGCCACACAATATTATTGCCCCAATTATTGCTATTATTATGACTTTGGGATTATTTATTGGAATTTTGGTTACCGGTGGTCGTAAATGGGACGGTGGTGATAATCAAAATATTGGCTATAAAAACTATCATCAACGTAAAGCAGAAGAAGAGAAAGCTGAAAAGGCTGGTAAAAAATAAAAACCAGTCGTTGACTTTTTCTAAATTGTAACGCATAATGTGTTACACGCTCCTGTGGCTCAGTTGGTAGAGCAGCTGACTTGTAATCAGCAGGTCGTCAGTTCGAATCTGACCGGGAGCTCCAAATATAAAAAGAACTTGGTATCGGCCAAGTTTTTTTCTTATAATAAAGTTGATGAATTTTCAAGGGTATATTCGATTATTGTTGGATAATGGCGAAAAACAGTATGCAGATTTTTCACAAAAGGTTGCTAACAGTGAATATACGGTTATCGGTGTGCGGATTCCATTGCTGAGAAAAATTATTAAAGCTAACTACCGCGATGAAACATTACAACTAACTGATTTTGAACTTGGTAAATATTTAGAAGTTGATTTTTCGTATTTTGCGATTGGTTTGTTACGGTGTAAAACCGTGGATGAACAATTGGTTTTTGTTCAACGTAATATGAAGTTTGCCAAATCGTGGGCAATTACTGATATGATTGCATCATACCTTAAAAAAATCACTTTTGAACAGTATTGGCCGTATTTCTTGTCCAATTGTACTAATGAATATGTGTATGTTCGTCGTTTTGCGTATGTATTTGGTTTGAAATTTTATCGTGACCAAAGGATTTTAGGTGTTTTACAATATATACAAAAAGATGAAGATTATATGGTTTATATGGGACAAGCGTGGTTATTGGCAACGGTGGCAATTTGTTATCCCGATGCAGTGTATCAGTTTCTTAAAAGTGGGGTTGCAGATCATTTGAAGCGCAAAACAATTTCCAAAATTAAAGAATCATTTCGGATCGATGATAAAACCAAAAAACGTTTCGTTGCTTTACGTTAATCTTAATTTTATAAAATAAATAAAATTTGCTTTTATGGGTGATAATTGATATACTAATTGATATGGCTAAATTTTTTACCAAAAAAGTCTGTTTAATTATCTTGGTTTCCGTTGTTGCCTTGAGTGGAATTATTTGGGCAATCGTGGCAAATCTTACACCTAAATTTCGTTCTGGTATTAATGCAATTCCAGCGGCAAATTATGTATCCGGTAATGGTACAGCTTCTGTAATGGTGGATGACTATTTATATTTCGTCGGTGATAGTGTTAAGATCTCTGATCTTTCTTATGGTGATAATGAATATTATGCCAAAGGTGTGATGCCAGATGCTGGTATTTTCCGTGTGAAGATTGGTACGAATAATAAGCCGGTACTTGACTATCAATATGATAATAGTTATATTGACGAAAATACTAACGAAAAAAAAGAATGGCAAGTTGGTGATGCGGAATATAATTCTGTAGTCGTTGGTGTCAAAGATTGGGAAAGTATTGGCAAGAAAAATAATGGTATTGAAGCAGTCGTACCAAAAATCGCTGGTCACGATAAAACTGCGATGTGGGTTTTTGGTAAATATTTAATTTATGTTACACCGCATAACCGTTATGACAATCGCGGTAACCTAATGTCTGATTATTTAGATTTCTTTCGTGTCGATTTGGATGGTAAAAATCATACTTTGATTTATACGACGGATAGTACAGATTTAACTACTAAGAATTTTACCGTTTGGGCAGATTCTAGAGAAAATATTTATTTAATCGTTAATGAAACCGATAACAAAAATGACAAACCAGAAACTAAAATTAAAAAAATCAATGTCATAACTCAAAAAATTGACGTTTTAGATCGTAGTGTTTCTAATGTAGTTTTACCGACCGCAACACAATATGGTAAACAAAACGAAAGTTTAGCACAAGTTTATGGTGGAGTGATGGGCTATGTCTATTACACAAAAACTCGTGGTGAAAATGCAACGGCACGTGGCAATATAATGTATCGTTGTTCTATTAATGGCGGTAAAGTTGAGGAAATTGGTAATTCTGGCAGCGCGGAAGAGGGAACAACGTTTACACCGATGGCGGTAACACCGGTTGATACTGAAGCCGCCCACGCCAGTGCACAGTTTGTTTTTGCTATTTCAGTCTCCAGCCAAAACGTTTCGACGATTGAAAAAGATTTATGTGTCATTACTAATCAAAATTATTTAAATTACAGTTATCAAAATCCGATTCAAAGTACGTGGGTCAAAAAAGACTTTACCATTGGTATTTATGCCAATAATTTCTGTACGATTGATAATAAATTATATCATTACAGTATTGCAGGCGATCGGATTGTACTTGATCAAGAAAATGGTGAAGCTAAAAAGTTGGCATCATCAGTTACCGTTGATTCAGTGTTAGCGGTAATGGGTGATGATATCTATGTCCAATCTGGCAGTACAATTTATAAAGTTAATAAGAATGGTACAATGGATACGATTTCTACAAACACCAGTACCAGTACCGATGAAAATGAAAATAACGACGAAGATACTGATAGTACGGAAAACAAAACGGATATTGCTTTACCAGTTGCGGTCTTGTATCAACCACAAGGTAATACCGGTGATTCCTTGATTTTTGTTCAAGATACTAAACAAATTCGGTTGTTTCATACCGACCAAAAATACGATTATTTGCGTTTTAAAAACTCATAAAAAAGTGTGAAAAATCGTTTGACAACTTTATTATGGTATAATAAAATTCAAATAGTTAAAAATAACAATAAAAAGGAGAAAAAATAAAAAATGAATTTCTTTAAAAGTTTGATGAGTACTACAGAAACATTAAATACTGTTAACACTTCTAACATAACCAAAATTGTTGATAGTGTAAAAAATGTCATGTTTGCCTTGTTCGGCTTATTAACCGTTGGTGCGGTTATCTTAGCAGTCGTTTTGGCATACAAATTCTTCACGGCAAGTGATGAGACTAAACGTAAAAATGCGAAGGCACAATTAATTTATGCTATCATTGGTATTGTTGCGTTGGTTGCTGTGTTGATTTTCGTTCCTCAAATCGTTGATTTGGTTACTAAACAAGCTGGTTCTAAAACATCAATGTTTATGTTCTAATCGAAAATACAAAAATCAATTAAAACACGACGGTCACGTCGTGTTTTTTGTTGTCATATATAGCAATATGACAACTATTACCAAGGCTATAATTACCGCTGGTGGATATGCTACACGGTTTTTACCGATTACCAAAGCTGTTCCTAAAGAAATGTTACCATTAGGTGATAAACCAGTAATTCATTATATTCTGGAAGAATTACAGGCCGCCGGAATTAAAGACGTTTTATTGTTAATTGGCCGTGGACGTGAATGTTTAATGAATTATTTGGATAAGAATTACGAGGTTGATGATTACTTGGCACGACGGGTCGCTGAAACACCGGATGCCGTATCAGTAGAAAAAAACACTAATTTTTTTAGCGATATGAATTTATATTTTCGTCGTGTCGCTTTACCACAAGGTGTGGCAGATTGTGTGAAACACGCCAGCAGTTTTGTTGGCAACGAACCATTTGTGTTAGCATATTGCGATGACGTATTTTTTGATGGCAATCCAACTGCAGAAATGTTAAGTGCTTATCAAAAAACACAACAGCCCGCCATTATTACAGCAACTGTACCTTGGGAGAATGCACATTGTTATGGTGTGATTACTAAAGATGGACAAATTATTGAAAAACCGGCACAGCCAACCAGTAATTTGGTTGCGGTCGGTCGCTATTTATTACCGTCAGGTTTTTGTCAAACTTTAGGAACAGATATTGTTGCCGCACTAAACCAAATTCCTACAAAGAATATCATTACTACCAAAGCCAAACGTTTTGATGCAGGAAATAAATTTGGTCTCTTTGAGGCATTCAAGTATGTTATTACGCAAGAAAAATCAAACGTTTAAATATAAATTTTCGCAAAATTTAATTTGATAATCAACAAAATTAAGATAAGCATCAATTGTTTGTTGAACCAACTTTTTTGCAACACTATGGGTTAAATGTTCGCGGTTAAAATCTAACTCAATGTGATAACCGAGAGTTTCTAGCATTTGTTGATAAAAATCTAAAAAAATTGGGTAGCAACTTTCATTTGTTGTGGCTAAAGCGGTGTAAGCATTGACTGCCGTGATAAGTGCTGTTGGGGCTTGTTCTACGAATTCTAAATGTAATAAAGCATCGGCAAAACTGGATGCTAAATAATAACGGTTTATATCTTTGGCTAAAGTGTAAGGGGCAACTAAAACATTGATGTTGGTAACAGATTGTCCCGAAATTGTAAATTCGGCGACAGTAAATAATCCACAGGCCGCAGCGAATTTTGCTTTGGGACGAAAAACACCTTTGATTGAACGCCATTGCAAACCCGTTGCCGTAAAAACTGCCAAGCGCGCGTCGTAATCACCACTACGTACAATTTTAACGATAATTCCCAGTTCGACAAATGTTTCACGCATACAACTATAGTTTAGCGTAAATAATATAAATATGGAACTGAAAGATGTGTTATGGCAATTGTTTACTGCAACGGGCGAAATTGGATATTACAATCTTTACATTGCATTAGATCAAAAAAAACGTTAAGATATAATTGTGAAGCGAATTCGCAACTTTTGTATTGTCGCACATATTGACCACGGTAAATCAACGTTGGCCGATCGTTTATTGGAAATTACAGGGACGGTGGCTAAACGCGATATGGAAGCCCAATTGTTAGACAGTATGGATTTAGAACGCGAACGTGGTATCACAATTAAATTAACACCAACGCGAATGTTATATAATTATAAAGGCGAAGAATATGTTTTAAACTTAATAGATACGCCCGGACACGTCGATTTTACTTACGAAGTTTCACGTTCTTTAGCGGCTTGTGAAGGAGCAATCTTGATTGTTGATGCAACCCAAGGAGTGGAAGCACAAACACTTTCGAATGCTTATTTAGCGATTGATAATCATTTGGAAATTTTACCCGTAATTAATAAAATCGATTTGCCAGCTGCCGATGTAGAACGTGTACGTACTGAAATTGAACAAGTGATTGGTATTCCCGCGGGTTTAGCTCCGGCAATTTCTGCTAAAAATGGGACTAACATTGACCAAGTATTAGAGCAAATCATTGAATTGTTACCAGCACCAACTGGCGACGAAAATCAGCCGTTAAAAGCTTTATTATTTGATTGTTATTATAATAATTTCTTGGGCGCAGTTTGTTTAGTGCGTCTATTCGATGGACAAGTTAAAGTTGGCGACAAGATTAAAATGTTAGCGACGAATAAAGAATTTGAAGTTACCGAAGTTGGCTTTTTTACTCCTAAACAAACGCCGTGTGAAATATTAAGTGCTGGTGATGTTGGTTATATTTGTGCCAGTATTAAAACTGTCAGTGAAATTAAAATCGGTGATACGATTACTTCGGCTGAAATGCCTTGCGAACCATTACCTGGTTATAAAGAAGTTTTGCCAGTGGTTTTTACCGGAATTTATCCGATTGCTGGTGATAAGTATGGAGAACTAAAAGATGCATTGGAAAAATTAAAATTAAACGATGCTAGTTTGGAATTTACTAAAGAAACTAGTACGGCTTTGGGTTTTGGTTTTCGTGTTGGCTTTTTAGGATTATTACATATGGAAATCATCACAGAACGGTTGGAACGTGAATTTAATTTGGATATCATTACAACAGCACCAAGTGTTAATTATATAGTGCATACTAATGATGGTCGAACATTAAATGTATCTAACCCAAGTAATTTACCAAAAGCCGTTGAGATTGATTATTACGAAGAACCAATTGTGGCATTAAAAATGTGGACGCCACCCGAATATATCGGTGCTTTGATGGATTTAGCTACTAATAAACGTGGTGTGTTTGTTGATATGCAACATTTAGATAATAATCGCACGTTATTAAATTTCAAAATTCCACTAAACGAAATTGTTTATGACTTCTTCGATCGAATGAAAAGTTGCAGCCACGGTTATGCAAGTTTGGATTATGAAGCTGCAGGATATCAGCGTGCTGAATTAGTTAAAATGGATATTTTACTAAATGGTAAGATTTGTGATGCTTTATCGTTGATTGTCCACGAATCTGTGGCATATCAAAAAGGTAAAGCATTAGCTGAACGTTTAAAAGATATTATTCCTAGACAAATGTTTGAAGTTCCAATTCAAGCTGCAATCGGTGGTAAAATTATTGCCCGCGAAACCGTTAAAGCATTACGTAAAGATGTTTTAGCAAAATGTTATGGTGGTGATATTACGCGTAAAATGAAGTTGTTGGAAAAACAAAGAGCAGGTAAAAAGAAAATGCGAATGTTAGGTAATGTCGAAATTCCAAGTGAAGCTTTTGTGGAGATTTTAAAAATCTGATGAAAAAGCCGTTGTCGGTTTATGTACATATCCCATTTTGTGAAAGGCGGTGTGGTTATTGTGATTTCGTGTCGTGTACGGCGCTTAATCAAATTGATAAATATCTGCAACATATCTGTGCCGAAATCAAAAACTTTAATTTCCAAGATTATCAAGTCAAAACTATTTATTTAGGTGGCGGAACTCCCAGTTTATTAACTCCAGAACAGTTAGAAACTTTGTTTAAATGTTTACCACCTTGCAATGGTGAAGTCACAATTGAAGCCAATCCAAATTCATTAACTGATGTAAAATGTGCGGCTTATCGTCGTTTAGGTATTAACCGTATCAGTATTGGGGTACAATCTTTTGATTTGGCTACTTTACGCGATTTAGGGCGGTTACACGACGTTAAACAGGCAATTGATGCAATTAAAACGGCTCATAAGTATTTCGATAATGTTTCCATCGATTTAATTAAGGATATCCCTAATCACCCGTTTGTAACGCCACCAGCCGATGTTTTGGCAATGATTCAACATATTTCAATTTATGCTTTAACTAAAGATGACCATTGCGTGTTGGAAACTGATGAACCAGTTAATTTACCCGCTGATTTTATTCGTTACGAAGTAAGTAACTATGCACGGAAAGGTTACGAGTCAAAACACAATTTGGTTTATTGGACGGGTGGTGAGTATATCGGTTTTGGTGCGGGTGCACATTCGCTATTAAATAATCAGCGTTTTTGTAATAGTAATGATATTTTAACATATCACCGCGAACCAGGTATTGAACGCACTCCCGAAGTAATTCGTGAAGAACAAATTATGTTGGGATTAAGATTACGAAGTGGTGTGGCGCGTGATTTATTACATAACAAAGAAACGGAGATTAAATTGCTACAAGAGTATGGTTTAATTAGATTAACACCAACCAACATTATCGCGACAGAAGCAGGTTTAAAAGTTCTCAATCAAATTTGGTTAAAGTTGGTTTAACATTAGTTGTATTCTGGCAGGGGGTAAAGGAATTGAACCCTTATGAGCGGTTTTGGAGACCGCCATTCTACCATTAAATTAACCCCCTACGGTTAACAAGATATAATAACCAATTTATGGTTAAATGTCAAATTATGAATTTTCATTACTGGAGGTTTAACTTGTGTCAGTAACTTTTAGTTTAGATTGACTTTTAATTCTGGAAAATTTAATGTTATTTAAGACTTCAGTAACGTAATGTCTAGTTCTGGAGCCTTTTTTAAACCACACGATGTATTAATATTTAAGTGCTTTAAATAGCGGTTATTTTCATCAGCGTATGGATTAGTCAATTGATAGGTGCCATAAAGGTTATAAACTGTTGGTTCAAATTCACTAATTGAACTTTGAAAAACTTGGGGTGGTTCTTTTGTATTTATATATTCAACACTAGGGGTAAAACCAAGTTTGCTGGACCATAATTGCGGACCCTCTTCCAATTGATAATGAAAATCGCGCCGATAAATATTTTGGTTGCCACAATTAATAATTTTATTTTCAAAATAAAGGGCAATTTTCCAAGATCGAAAATCGTCAATGGTTTTATCTGGTGCACATTCTTCAATTTTTAAACCAGTTTCTTTAATGAAATCAAACATCTGTTTGACGGTTTTTTCGTAGGGGTCTTGATTGATGGATGGAAAATCATTAAAGATTTGGAATGGACCAAAATCATAGTCATCAAGTTGTTGATTACGTAAATTAAAAATGTGTCCCATACAATTAACTATTGTTGATGCTAATGCTTTGTTTTTTAACCTATATTCATAAGATTCATTACCACGGGCTGGACGATAACCGTCACGCCAAACTTGCCATAATTTTCTAATTATATGTTCGGTTTGTTGCGTTTGGGGTACATTATGACTTAACATATATTGTCTGATATGTTCTTCGTATTCTTTGATAATTTGGTCGTGATCCATTGTTTGGTAGTAATATATAACTTTGAATTTGTAATGTAAATACTAAACAACAAGTTTGTTTAATTATTTTGATAAATCTTTAGTAATTGGTTTTGGACAACTTTCAAAAAGATATTGTTTCTTTATGATCGTATGATTTGGCTTAATTATTAAGCTTCGTTTTCGTTGTTCTAATCCTTTAATATAAGGATTGTTTTCATCGGCTTTGGGGTTAGTAATTATAAATGCGCCATATCTTTCGTAGTTAAATTCATCGGTTAATAGGTTTTGATATACTTCTGGTGGATTTTTCTCACGCAGGTGTTCAATATTGGGAGAAAACCCAAGTTTACTAGACCAAAGGTCAGGACTCTCTTCTAAAATGAAATGAAAATCTTTGTGTAATCGGTTCGTGTTTTCAAAGTAAAGTGCAATCTTCCAAGACCGAAAATCTTCAATCGTTTTATCAGGTGCACATTCTTCAATTTTTAGACCAATTTCTTTGAGAAAATCAAACATTCGTTGTGCGGCTTGTTGGTCGGTATCAGAACAAATATTTGGGAAATAACCATAAATTTGGTAAGGTCCAATTTTATAATCATTAAACTGTGCGTTGCGTAAATTTAGTACGTGTCCAAAGCAGTTAACTAATTTTGATACTTTTCTTTTATTATCTAATTGAAAATTATATGGTTCAAATCCTCGGGCGGGACGATAGCCATCTTGAAAGATCTGATAAAGTTTGCTGATGATGTGTTGAACTCGTTCTTCGTGAATATCAATTGAATCAGGTTGAAGAAGTGATTCACTGTTCATCATCCTTTTTCCACTTTCCATAGCGGAAGTATAACTTACCAAATTTTTAAAGTAAATACTTACCACCAAAATTGATTTGGTTTTATTGTAGTTTTCGGCTATCATTATATTGTGATTAATCTTTTTACTCCCGCTGAAATTGTTGCCAAACTCGATGAATATGTTATCGGGCAAGATGACGCGAAACGTGTTTTGGCTGTGGCGGTTTACAACCATTACAAACGCGTTAAATTTGCACAGGCGGGCGAAAGCGATGGCGTTGAAGTTAAGAAAAGTAACGTAATGATGCTGGGACCAACAGGTTCTGGTAAAACTTTGCAAGTTACTTCGTTGGCTAAAATTTTAAATACAACTTTTGTTGTGGCAGATGCAACCGCAATTGTCGCATCGGATAATGTCGGTGAAGAAATTAATAAGATGTTAGTTAAGTTGCTGGATAAAACCAATGGCGATGTACGAGCTGCTGAAATGGGTATTGTTTTCTTGGATGAAATTGATAAGTTGGTAACTGGTGTTAACCGAATGAAAGGTGAAAGTATTCAACAAATTATGTTGAAAATCGTTGAGGGTACCATCGCCGAGGTTGAATACAAAGGGCAAACCGTTAAGATGGATACTAATAACATCTTATTTATTTGCGGTGGAGCATTTGTTGATTTACCAGGTATTATTCGTACACGTATGGGTGAACGTGATACAATCTTATTAAGTGATTTTGAGATTTTAAAACAGGTTGTTGCAGAAGACTTCGCCACGTTCGGTATGATTCCTGAATTCTGTGGTCGTTTTCCTGTCGTTGTTGTTTTGGAGGCTTTAAATCGGGCTGCCTTGAAAGAAGCTTTGGTTAAACCCAAAAATTCATTAATTTCACAATATAAAAAGATGCTCGATGTGGAACAGGTGGAAATTGAATTTAATGAAGCAAGTATTGATAAGATTGCAGAAATGGCTGAGAAGTTACAAACTGGTGCGCGTGGTTTACGTACAATTTGTGAACGTTTTATGACGCGCATTATGTTTGATATTCCAAATGAAAAGAATTTAAAACGGATTACAATTACCCCTGAAGTCGTTGAAGGTACAGCGAAACCAATCTATTTTTATAGTGTTTCACAATCAAACGGAGAGTTAACACCTTTAACATCGTTACCGCTACGACCAACTAGTCCTTATACTGATGAAGGAGAAGAAAATGGAAAAGGTTATTAATTATCCTAATGGTGATACCTATGCGGGTCAAATTGAAAATAATAAAAAAGAAGGTATCGGAGCTTATACATACAAAAGTGGTGCACGCTATGAAGGTCAATTCCACGGTGATCATCGACACGGACGAGGTATCTATTATTTTACCAATGGTGATGTAATGGTAGCTAATTGGGAAAATGACATTTTACAAGGAAAAGTTGCGTATCGTTTTAAAAATGATGACCAATATGAAGGGGAAGTGGTTGATAACCAATTTCACGGTAAAGGAACGTATCGTTACCATAATGGTAATATTTATCAGGGCGACTTTCAAAATGGACATCAAAATGGTAAAGGCGTATTGATTTATGCTGATGGTGGCCGCTATGCTGGCGATTGGGTAAACGGTAAACGTCAAGGACAAGGCGTACTTAATTATGGTGATGGTAACGGTTACGAAGGTGGTTGGGCCAATGACCAGCGTAGTGGTAAAGGGCGTCAAGTTTTTGCTAATGGTGAACAATTCGTTGGTGAATGGAAAAATAATCAAAAAAATGGTCAAGGCGTTTATTTATATGCTGATGGTACAACGGAAAAAGGTCGCTGGGAAAAAGACAATAAAGTTGAATGAGTTATATTATTTATGATCTTGAATGGCTTGAACTGCCAAAGCATCACAACGATTATTATAGGCATTGGTGCTGTGTCCCTTAACCCATACGTAGGTGGGATGATAAATTTGGTTTAATTTAATAATTTGTTCCCAAAGGTCACGGTTGGCTACAGGTTTCTTGGCAGTATTTTGCCAACCTTTTGTTTGCCAGTTCTCTAACCAATGTTGATTGATTGCATCAACAATATATTTACTGTCAGTATAAAGTGTAACTGGTAATGTGGTAGTTTTAAGCGCAGATAAACCTTGAATTACTGCGGTTAATTCCATTCGGTTGTTGGTTGTGTTGGCATCATATCCAGACAACTCTTTTTCTTTGCCTTGGTAAAGTAATACAGAACCCCAACCGCCTGGTCCGGGATTGCCACTACAAGCACCGTCTGTATAAACTGCGATGGTATTTTCCATTGGTTTATTATAATGTGACTGGTTTTATCTTGGCAATTAGAAATCGTGATGACGGAAAATATGAATCAATGTCCAGTACATTGCTGCGGTACCACACACGACAATGGGAAATGTATACCACAGGTTATAAGTGCTTGGCATTGGAGCAAAGAGTAATTTAGCACCAAAATAGCGCATTGGATCTAAACCCATTAATGGAACAAATTGATAGAACCAGAACCAACCTAAAAGTTGATTACAAAGTATGATTCCAACGTAAATCAAGGCGGTGAAACCAACAATAACAAAAGGTCGGCTTTTAATAAATGAGAATAACCCACAAAGTGCGATCAACGGTAATAATTTGAAAACCAGATTGAGAAAGTAAACGGCAAAATAATTGGCGGATGACATTGCTATTGGTGTAGTACCATTAAACAAGAATAAAATATCCGGACTGACGTATGCACGGAAAAATAATAAACCAATTGTGATATAAATGCCTGTTAGGATTAGTAGGGACATTACCATTAAAAGTAAAATTACAGCGGTCTTTGTTAGAATAATTGTTGAACGATGTTTGCCTGCAGTAACTGGTGTAATTAAAGTATTTTGATTATTATCAGTAAAGAAGGTGCACGCTGCCCAAACCATTACCAATAATGAAATTGGAATCATCGCCATTTCTAAATTAGTAAATACAAAATCGAACAAACTAATTTGATTGGAATTATTGTAGATGTTTCCAAATTCAAATGGAATTGCAAAGTCTTCGTCAGCGTGTTCTATACGGTATTCAGCCAAATTACAAGCACGCGTAGACGTCATAGTGTCCCGGTAATCTTCAAATCCCGCATATTGTGACAATTTACCAACATAAGTTGAACCCGTATTTACCGCTATATAGAAACGGTTAATCGCATAGTCATAAGCATCAGTATAATCATAACCAACCTGACCAGCAGGGTGGGTGTTGAAAAATGCTTTCAACTCGGCTAAATCTTCAGATTTAATTTTTTGTACATAAAAGAGATTTTCTAAAATTGTTTTTAGACTGGCGTCTTCCCAAGTTGGATTAGTAGAACTTAAATTGCGAACGATGTCATTTCTGTCAGAATAATTATTAGTAAAAAATTCATTAAGTGTAGATAATATCTCGCTAAATTTTTCATTGTATTCGCTACGCACTAATAAATAATCAGCATAGTGACTATAAATTCCGTAAGTCGGATGAAGATAATAATCTAAATAAAATTGATTAAAAGTTGTTTGGGCTTCGTGATATTTATCCACAATATGATCTGTATCATATAAGGTACTAGCATTCATAATTTCGTAGTCATTGTAAAAAGTATCAAAAGCAATAGAAAATTGTTCACGGATATTTGTCGTGTTCCAATTTTGAATTTTGGTTTCAAGTGCGGCATAAGCAGTATCAACATTTTTATATTCAATTGGTGTGTAACTAATTTTAAAGGGTAATACCATTGTTAAAATCAATGTAATAATCACTGTCGCCGACAAGGTAATTAGAACAATAAGTGGTGAAACGCGTCGCCAAATTTTTTTCATTTCATAGCTAAACAACATATTTCCCCCATCACAAGTTTAAACATATTTTAATATATAAATGCTATGAAAACAACTAAAATTGCTGTGATTGGTGTGACTGGTTTCGTCGGACAAACAATGTTACAGGTTTTAAATGAACGTCACATCAACGGTGAATATTTTCTATTCGCCAGTCAAAATCACGCAGGCGAAAAGCTGATAATCAATGGCGAGGAATATATAATTGAAACTTTAACGACAACACGTGTTGCAGAAATTAAAGCTGACTATGCATTGTTTGCGGCTGGCGCTGATGTTGCACGTGAATGGGTCCCCAGGTTTGTAGCAGCGGGAACTACTGTCATTGATAATAGTAGTTTTTTTCGAATGCAACCAGAAGTGCCTTTAGTTGTACCAGAAATTAATTTATCCAGTATCGGAGAAAGTAAGCTGATTGCAAACCCAAATTGTTCCACAATTGGCGCTGTGGTGGCATTAGCACCATTAGATCGTGTTTATAAAATTAAACGTATTGTTTATTCAACATATCAAGCAATCAGCGGTGCAGGTCGTAATCCCAGCTTTAAATATTCTATTGTAAATAATGTTTTACCAGATATTGACGTACGAATGCCAGATGGCAATACAAAAGAGGAAAACAAAATGATTAAAGAAACACGGAAAATTTTAGGACGTAATGAAATTGAAATTTCGGCTACCGCGGTCCGTGTTCCGGTTGCAAATTGTCATTGTGTTGCGATTAACGTTGAATTTTATCATCGTCCTGATTTGGTACGTGTAAAACAAATTTTATCGCAAGCGCCAAGTGTGGTTTATTGCGATGATTACGCTGTACCGACTCAAGTATCAGGGCACGATGAAGTCTACGTTGGTCGTGTGCGTTTAGATGCGTCACATCGCAACACAATTAATCTATGGACAGTCAGTGATAATTTACGCAAAGGTGCCGCTACTAATGCCATCCAAATTATGGAGTCGTTACTTGCTTGATTGTTTGTTGGTTGATGTTTGTGTCGGAATTGGTTTTGTAATCGTTACTGTCATTACGACAATTTTCTTAATAAAAAAATAAAATCCGTCATTATTTAACATTACATTTTCTTTATGCTTGATACATAAAGGAGGAGCAATGAATGTTTTAACACGGACACACCATAATGTGCTGTACATTTCGTTAAATGGTGAACTAGATGAAAAGACGGCGGAATACACACGTTTAGCATTAGAGCAAGTAATGTTAAATGCTAAAGCCAATCGAATTGTTATTGATTTGGCAAATTTATCATTTATGGACTCAACTGGAATCGGTGTATTGTTGGGACGCTATAAAAAGATGAAAGATCGTGGTGTGCCAATTTATATTGCCAATCCGTCTATACAGGCGGAGCGTATTTTTCAAATGACTGGGTTATATCAAATTATGCCAAAATTAAAGGGGGCGAATTTATGAATGAAATAATCAATACAATGTCGATGCAAATTCCTGCCAAGAGTGAAAACGAATCTTTTGCACGTGCAGTTGTGGCAGCTTTTTGTGTTGGGTTAAATCCTACCATTGATGAGGTAAGTGATATTAAGACGGCGGTTAGCGAGGCCGTAACTAATTGTGTTGTGCACGCATATCAAAAGCGACAAAGTAAAGATGACTTAATTACGATTGAATGTAAATTGTTTCCACAGATGTTAGAAGTTACAATCAGTGATTGTGGTGTGGGAATTTCTAACATCAAACAGGCAATGGAACCATTTTATACGACTGAACCTGATAATGAACGTAGTGGTATGGGTTTTACGGTAATGCAGAGTTTTATGGATTCAATTTCGGTCAATAATCGCAATGGAGGCGGAACAGTGGTAACAATGCGAAAACATTTTACAAAGGAAAAAGCACAAGTCAGCGGGGAATAACCCCGATGCAAAAAGATACAATTATTGATTTGGTCTTACGTGCCAAAGGTGGCGATGAACAAGCTAAAAACTTATTGGTTCAACAAAACCAACCGCTAATTAAATCCTTGTTGAAAAGATATCTTGGTAAGGGAGTAGAATATGATGATTTATATCAATTGGGTTGTTTAGGCTTTGTTAAAGCAATTAATAAGTTTGATCCTAAGTATCAAGTAAAATTTACCACGTATGCTACGCCGTTAATTATTGGTGAAATTAAACGTTTTTTACGTGATGATGGTGCAATTAAAGTTAGTCGTTCAGTTAAGACTTTGTATGTTAAAATTAAAAAATATTTATTATTAAAAAGTGGTGATATAGAACCACCAACTGTGGATGAAATTGCAACAGAATTTGGTGTGACAAAAGAAGAAGTAATTTTTGCGATGGAAGCATCGCATTTACCAGTGCCATTATTTGCTTGTAATGTAAACAACGACGACAATGATGAAACAATTTGTTTGGCTGATAAATTTGTGGCTAGTGATGACAGTGCATTTCTTGACCACGTAATGATTAAAAATATGTTAGCAAAATTGCCAACACGTGAACGGCAAGTGATTTTGTTGAGGTATTATCGTAATGCAACACAAAGTGAAGTTGCACGCTGTTTACAGCTTTCACAGGTACAAGTTAGTCGAATCGAACAAAAGGTATTACGTGAAATGAGAACATATATGTCGTTTGGTAAAGATGTTATTTGAATGTTGTAACAGTGTTAATTAATGATTGACAAAAGCAGGAAATTATTTTATCATAGACGTTATGAACGCAATCATTATGCAAGGTGGCAAACAATATCACGTTCAACCAGGCGATGAAGTCGTGGTCGAAAAGATCGACGGCAACGTTGGCGACAAAGTTGAAGTTGCAACTGTGATGTCTTATGACAATGGTAAAATTGATACCAAACCAGGAAAAGTAACTGCCACCATCGTGGAACACGGTAAAGGTGACAAAATTAATGGTTTTAAATATAAACCAAAAAATAACGTACGTAAAAAATACGGACATCGTCAACCTTATACAAAAATTAAAATTGGAGGAAGTAACTAAGAATGGCACACCATAAAGGTGGCGGCTCAACCGCCAATGGAAGAGATAGTAATTCAAAACGTTTAGGCGTAAAAATTGCCGATGGTCAAATGGCTAAGGCAGGCGCAATTATTGTGCGTCAACGCGGTACTGATGTAAAACCAGGTGACAATGTTGGTTGTGGACACGATCATACTTTGTTTGCTTTAAAAGAAGGAACAGTTAAGTTCACACGTAAAGCTAATAACAAAAAATTCTGTTCAGTAGAATAATTAACGGGTTTTAGCCATATATTTGGCTATGATTAAAAGTATTTGTAAAGGAGTGTTGTGTGCAGTAATTGCAACACTTCTTTTTATTTTAGGTTTTGCATTAATTTTGCAACTGACCGGATTAAACAACAATGTGATTTCGCCAGTGATGCAAATTGTGAAAGTCGTTTGTATCTTTATGGCTGTTGCGATTGCTATTAAACCTGCCAAAAGTAAAGGTTGGTTGTTTGGTGCTTTGGTCGGTCTGTTGTATATGGTTTTAACATTTTTAATTTTTGCATTGGTTGATGGTAATTTGAATTTAGGGTTGAACACTTTCAGCGATTTGGTCTTCCAAACGTTGATTGGTCTGATTTCAGCGGTAATTTTACGTTTACGAAATAAAGATGTTGAAGTTGCTTAATTATGTTATAATTAATTTGTGGATAAATTTTTAGTCATTGATGGTAACAGTTTACTGAATCGTGCGTATTATGCTTTCGGCGGGCGTGGCGATGTTGGAGAACTAAGTTTCGGTGGAATACCGACAAATGCGGTTTATGGATTTTTAAATATGTTTATTAAAGCCGCAACTGATTTAAAAGTAAAATATGTTTGTGTTGCTTTTGATATGAGGCAACCGACTTTCCGTCACCAAATGTTTCAAGGATATAAGGCTAATCGTCACAAAATGCCTGAAGATTTAGCGGTGCAATTTGACCAGTTAAAAGACATCTTAAAAACAATGCAAGTTAAAATCTATCAATGTCCTGGCTATGAGGCTGATGATATTATTGGTACAATTGCGAGACAAGCTAAAAATGTTAACGTGATTAATTTAACGGCGGATCGTGATGGATTACAATTAGTTGCTCCCAATGTTGAATTACATTTAACTAAAACTGGTGTTACAAACTTGGACGTATGGACGGTTGATAGAATTCAAAAAGAATATGGATTATCACCACGTCAGTTAATTGATGTTAAAGCATTAATGGGTGATAAGAGTGATAATATTCCAGGTGCTACTGGTGTTGGCGAAAAAACTGCGGTAACATTAGTCCAAAATTATGGTTCCGTTGAAGCCGTAATTGAAGCTGGTGTTAACAAGAAAGTTAACGATAGTGTCGCAATGGTTAAATTATCGAAAAAATTGGCAGAAATTAATTGTCAAGTGCCAATTAACTTTGCATTAAAAGATTGTCCATTCATTTTTCCATTTGATGATAATGTTAAACATAAATTTGAAAAGGCAGGTTTTAAAAGTTTATTACGTCGTAATCTTTGGGTTAGTGGTTCGACCGTAGTGCAGCCAATTGCACCTTTGTTTGCTGATGTAAAAGACGAAAGTAAAACTATCGATGATGCGGTGGTACCTGTTTTACATAAAATGTCAGCTAATGGTGTTAAAGTCGATATGGTGGCTTTAGATGCTTTAGGTACCGCTTTAGAAAAAGATATTGCAACTTTAGAATCTGAAATTTTCGAATTAGCAGGTGAAACATTTAACATTAAATCATCACAGGAGTTGATTGATGTTTTGCAACGTAAATTAGGTGTTACCTTAAATAAAAAGACTAAAACCAAAACTCGCTATTCGACTAATGAAGAAGTTTTAACGCGTTTAGCACCTACCGTGCCTTTAGCGGCTAAGGTCTTGGAATATCGTGGCAAATATAAATTGTATTCAACTTATGTGCGCGGTTATGGTAATGCTGTCGATTTAGAAGGGCTGATTCATACCACATTTAACATTGACAAGACAGCCACAGGTCGTTTGTCATCTAGTGAACCAAATTTACAGAATATTCCACAACGTAAAGTTGATAGTGATCGTTTTCGCCAAATTTTTGTTTCGCGTTTTCCCAATGGCAAAATTTTATCGGCAGATTATTCGCAAATTGAATTACGTTTGTTGGCAGCTTTATCTGGTGAACCGGGGTTAATTGATGCTTTTAATCGTGGTGTCGATATTCATCGCGAAACGGCTTTAAAAATGTTTGGAGATCCGGAACGACGTCGTGATGCTAAGACAGTGAACTTTGGTATTATCTATGGTATTTCATCTTTCGGTTTAGCAAAGGATTTAAACTGCGGCTTGTATGAAGCTTCTAATGTAATTAAGAATTATTTCCGCACGTTTCCCAAGGTAAAAGAGTTCTTAGATCTTTGTGTATCCAGTGCTAAACAAAATGGTTATATTTCAACAATGTTTGGTCGCCGTCGCTATATTCGCGAGTTATATGCAAAAGATAATAATGTGGTTGCGTTTGCTACGCGTGCTGCGATGAATATGCCAATGCAAGGTAGTGCCGCAGATATTATTAAGCAAGCAATGGTTAAGATTGATCACGAAATGACTGAACGTGGTTTGAAGAGTTTAATGGTTTTACAAATTCACGATGAGTTAGTGTTTGACTGTGTACCTGAAGAAATTAACGTCGTTAGCGAAATCGTTAAACGTCATATGGAAGGCGTGGTTAACTTACCAGTAAAATTAGAAGTAAATATCAGTGTGGATACTACGCTTTAACATCAACTAAAACTTGACGGTTTTTAACCAAATAAATTAAACCAGACAATAAACAGAAGAATGTTTGTAAACCGATTAAGATGTAACCGATAATCTGGAAAATTAATAAACCGTTCCAATCGGTTGGTAAACAACCTTGTAATAATAACCAGGGTAAAGCGACAAAGGCAATCATTGTCTTGATTTTACCATAAATATTTGCAGCTAAAACTGAGCCTTTAGTTGCGGCAATCATTCGTAAGCAATCGATTGCAAAATCACGACAAAGGTTAATTACATAAATGATTGCGGCAGCCCATGTTGGTAAAATACCTGTTACAATAATCAAGAATAAACCTGTGTAATACAGCATCTTATCAGCAATTGGATCAAGCATTTTACCAATGTTTGAAACTAAGTTGTATTTGCGAGCAATTTTGCCGTCTAAAAAATCAGTTACTGCGGCAATAATAAAAACTGCAATCGCAACGTATTGACTGTAAGGAAACCAATTCGTTAAATAAAACAAATACACAAATGGCAATAATGCAATTCGTGCGGTAGTAATGATATTGGGAATATGTTTTGACATAAGCACCTCTAAAAGGTATAATGAAGCATACCCAAAAAAAAGTAAAGGAGAAAATAACGATGAATGTTGGATTAGCAATTTTCCTCATTATCGTGGCTCTGTTAATTGGCTTGGGTGGAGGATGGTTACTGTGCTCGTTCCTTCAATCAAGCAAAATGAAAAAAGATCGACAAGCTGCCAGCGAATTAGCCAAAAAAGCGATTAACGATGCTGCCACGATGAAAAAGGAATCACTGTTAGAAGCAAAAGAAGAAATTCACAAATTAAAAGTCGAATGCGATAATGAAATTCGAGAGCGTCGTACGGAAATTCAACGAATGGAAGCTCGTATCTTAACGCGTGAAGAGCAACTTGGTAAACGTGAAGAAAATTTGGAAAACAAAGAATTAGCATTGGATAAATTGCGTTCACAAATTGAAACTACAAAAAAACAAACTGAAGATAATTTGGCATCAGCAGAAAAGACTAAAGCTGAAGCGATTACTCAGCTGGAAAAAGTTTCGGGTTTAACTAAGGCAGAAGCGAAGAAATTAATTATTGATAACTTAACCGAAGAAGCTAAAGCCGATGCTGTAAAATTGATTCACGAAATTGAAGAAGATGCTAAAGAGAACGCGGACACAAAGGCACGTGAAATTATCACGAACGCTGTGCAACGTTTGTCAACTGATACCAGTAATGAAATTACAACTTCAACAGTTAATATTTCTGGCGATGAAATTAAAGGTCGCTTGATTGGTAAAGAAGGACGTAATATTCGTTCAATTGAAGCTGCAACTGGTGTTGACTTAATTATTGATGATACACCAGATGTGATTACGGTTTCTTCGTTTGATCCGTATCGTCGTGAGATTGCTCGTTTGTCCCTAGAAAAATTAATTATGGATGGACGTGTTAATCCTGCAAGAATTGAAGAGATTGTTGAGCGCACTAAAAAAGAAATGGAACAACAATGTAAAAATGTTGGTGAACACGCGGCCTATGATGCTCGTGTTAACGGCTTACCAATGGAAATTATCAAACAATTAGGTCGTTTGAAATACCGTTACAGTTATGGTCAAAACGTTTTGAAACATAGTGTTGAAGTTTCTCAATTGGCCGGTTTGTTGGCGATTGAACTAGGTGCTAATGAGCAAGTTTGCCGTCGTGGTGGTTTATTACACGATATTGGTAAAGCTACTGACCACGAGGTTGATGGAACCCACGTTTCAATTGGTGTTGAATTGGCTAAACGATGTAAAGAATCAGAAGCAGTAATTCACTGTATTGAAGCTCACCACGGAGATGTTCCGTATCATTCTGTAGAAGCAATTATCGTCCAAGTTGCCGATGCAATTAGTTCGTCACGTCCTGGTGCTCGCCGCGAAAATCTAGAAAATTACATTAAACGTTTACACGATTTAGAAGACATCTGCAAAGCCAAAACTGGTGTAGACAAATGCTATGCTATTTCGGCAGGTCGTGAAGTACGTGTTATCGTTAAACCCGAACAAGTTACTGATGCTGATGCTGTCTTTATGGCAAAAGATATTGCAAAAGAAATTGAAGCAAAATTGCAATACCCAGGTCAAATTAAAGTTAATGTAATTCGTGAGACACGTGCGACTGAGTTGGCTAAATAAAACTGAAAAAAAGCTATAAAAAAAGACTACTACGGTAGTCCTTTTTTTTGTTTAATGAAGTAATTAAATTAAAGTGCGGTTTTAGCGCCGCGTGCTTCTTTGCGTGCACGTTTACGGGCATTAGCACTTTTTAATTTACGGGCAACACTTGGTTTGACCCATTCTTCTTTGCGTTTCATATCTGCTAAAATGCCGTCTTTTTGGACTTTGCGTTTGAAACGTTTCAAAGCATTTTCCAAACTTTCGTTTTCACCAACGATGACTTGACTCACTGTTTCTCACCCCGCTTTTAATTTACAAAATAATGTAAGGATTATATAATAAGGTCAATGCAAAGTCAAGCACCGATGGTGTACATTATTACTTATGGTTGCAAGGTGAACTATTACGAAAGTGAAGCCGTAGCCAGTAATTTGAATGCAATGGGAATTGTTAATCAAATGGTTGCGGATGGCGCAATTTCACACTTGCCATCAGCAGCTGTTTTTGTGATTAACTCGTGTGCGGTTACCAGTATGGCAGAAAAGAAATCACGTTACGGAGTTTCTAAAATTAAACGCTACCATCCACAAGCTCACATCGTTACAATGGGGTGCGCATTTGGTCGTAAGACCGCCGAAATGGTGGCACTGGAAGTCGCAGATTTATTGCAGATAAATGATAAAAAAACATCAGTAATTTCAACCACTGGGGTAGTGGTTCGCCACCAAAGAGAAAAAGCATTCATTAAAATTCAAGATGGCTGTCAGAACTTCTGTACGTACTGTATAATTCCGCATATTAGGAATAAAATTGAATACCGTCCAATTGATGACGTTATAACAGAGATTAAGGCGCAAAGTTCATATGTTACCTCCGTAGTTTTATGTGGAATTAATTTGTGTTATTATCCAGATTTTGCGGCGCTATGTCGTGCGGTTGATGCGTGTGGTATTCAATGGGAAATCTCCAGTTTAGAGCCACCAATGATGACTGCTAATTTAATTGATACTTTGCGCCAATGTCATAACTTTGTTCCGCATTTTCATATCTGTTTACAGTCGGGTTGTGATGAAGTTTTGCGCGCAATGAACCGCCATTACACAACGCAAGAATATGCCGATATTATTCAAGCATTACGTGCGGCTTTTCCTGATGCAACTTTTGGTACGGATTTAATTGTTGGTTTTCCCACTGAAACTGATGCCGCATTTCAGACAACATTGTCATATTTACAAAAATTACGTTTGGATAAAATCCACATTTTTCCGTATTCACCACGCATTGGGACACCTGCTGCAGAGTTGCCGTTGATTCAAAATTCTATTGTAACGGCACGCGTTGAACAGGTTAAAAAAATCGCGTTTGGTGTCGAGTAAAACTCCATTAATCGTTTTACATTTTTTTGATAACGTGGTTAAATAATATAAGTAAATGGGGAACAAAAGAAGAAGAGCGTCGATAGTAATTCTTGCGGTAGTATTTTCCGCTGTCGCGCTTTTCGTTGTTGCTTATGACATCTTAAAACGGTTCAATGTTTCTTCTGTGGAAGAAAATACGGTTGAAGCAGGAAGCTCTGGTACGCAATATATGGGTGGCGGTGAAATAGATGCCACCGGGAAAACATCTTTTTATGTTGTTGGTGGTGATTCCGCAACTAGAATGGAGCAAACGACTTTAAACTTTGATAATGGTACGTATATTGTTTTTTTTGCTGGAAAGGGAGGTACTGAAGCATATACAAATAATGGATCAGGACGTGGTGCTGTCTGCTTCGGTTTTTATAAAGGTAATGGTCAAACCATAAGAATTGGTATTCCTGGTGGAACTGGGAATGGTTCGGATAATGCTTATGGTATGGATGGGTATGGATGTACCGAAGTTGATACAAACTTTGCGACTCCAGGCGGATCTTTAATGGAAGAAAGACAAAATATGGAAAGATATATATATTTGGCTAGTAATTACAGCACTAGTTCTTCACATATAGGTGGTTATTCACGTGCTGGTGGTGGTGGTGGTTTTGGATATATTATTCAATCATCTGATTCTCCCCAGTTAGCCTGGCGTAATGCCGCCGATGCAACTTTTAAAGGATACAGTGGAGAGGACTGGGTAGATGTTGCGCGTTATTTAGGAGTTACTACTAATAATGGTAATCCTAATGCTTTTAATCAAGACTGTCCAGGTATGCCAGCAACGCAGGATAGTGACGGTTTCCGCTGTGTTGACGGTTCTGGATATGGTCCTGATGAGGTAAATTGTAATGGTTATAAACGTTCGGTGACTGTTTATACTCAAGGCGCAAATGGTTCTACGTACGTTAACGGAGCCGGTGGTGGTGGTGGTTATAGAAAGGGTGGTGGTGGTGCCCCTAGTTCTAATGGTGTTGGATATACAGAGGTCGATAAAAGATTTCCAATTGGAGGCGGGGGTTCGTGTTCACCGTGGGTTTATCCATTGTATTCTAGTGATTCCGTAAATGGTGCCAAATGCCTTGATGGTGACGGACATGGTGCAGTATGGTTTTATCGAATTGATCCCAGTTCTTTACCGCAGGATGTAACGGGTGTTTACGAAAATAGTTATACTTTCCCTGGTGTTACGGTAGAAAATGCGTTTGGCAATAGCAGCGAAACAAGATGGACTCCTGATTCCGCTGCCTTAAATTTGACTAATGGTGCTGTTAGTACTGGGGTTGGCGCTGCTTGGGTTTATAAAAATCCGTGGACAAACGAATGGACAACTGATGCTTCATCAATTAAATTAAAAACTCTTGGCCCTGGTGGTACGGCTAACAGGGTGCAAGTTGAATGCCGTTATGTGTTATATGCAACTGGTTCAACGGTGGCGAATGCAGATGGTAAATTACCGCCTGCGTATAATATGTATTACTCTGATCCTGTAAATGCGGCAACTGATTACGATTATACAATTCTAACAAAAACGATTACTTTGACATTGAATCCTATGGGAACTGTTGTTCCAAAAAATATTCCGGCTTTTCTAACAGATTTGCGATATAATTCTAAAAATCAGCAACTAGTTTTTGAGTATGATTGCATTTATGGATATCGCTTTGAAAATGGATCTACCGTCCGAAATTCTAATGGAGGACGTATTTGGTTTAAAGCGGTTGATAGTTCCGGTAATGTTTTAACTAACGGACAGGATCTTGATGGTAATGAAGGATGGACCGATAATGCAACAAATGTCGTTGCTTGTAATCCTGGTGAATACTGTGTTTTTTGGAAGTTAACTCTTCCGGGGTGTACAGATTATATACCGGATGAACCATTAAGGGGAACGATTGGCGTAGGGCAGTTGGATATTATTGATTGGTATGCAAGAACTGATGATATTTCTTGGAATTATTCTGGGGAATATCATACTCCATATTGGGATGGTTATTATGCAAGCACGTATTTCAATTCTTACAGTTCGTCGGTTAGGTCGGGAGGTGTTGGTGCCGTTCTAAATCAAGATTTTGTCGTTAAATATACATTGTTCAAGAAAACATCGTCGGGTGATTGGGTTGAGTATTCACCAGAAACCACTGATCAGACCGTTCAAGCAAATTGTAAGGTAGCAGAGGCTGGTACATATCGGTTGGGAGTACGAGCAGTATCTTTAAATCCAACATTATATACAGATAGTAGATACACTCAATCTGATGATTTAACCATTTATGCTGTACGGTTATATATGAACAAACCGAAACTAAACTCTAATCAGACTTGGGCATTAAATACTGCATATAAAATTATAGACACACCAGCTACGCTGAATAATTCCGGGGTTGACAGTAGTAATTATACGATACATTATCGTTTTACCTACGAGAATCGAGATTATGGTGAAGATGATGTTAATCAAACAGCCACAGAACCGGGGACTTATTATGTATATTGTTGGGCCGAAGCTAATAATGAAAATTATACTACTAGTTCAGAGGTTTATGAATGTTTCAGTATAAGAAAATTAACGTTAACTGTTAATGATCTTACTCTTCCTGATGTCTATGATTTAACTTATGATGGTCAATCCCATGAGTTATTAGCAAGTGATGCTAAATTATTTGGCGGCAGTTATGGTGATATTAGTTACTGTCTTAAAAATTATACGGCTGGTGGTACAACTACTTCTTGGAATAATTCGTTTACTCCCGATATAAATAATATAAGAGGGACACATGCAGGCACTTATCGTATTGATATTAAAGTTGCAGCCAGTGCTTATTGGAATGAATATACGTATACTTACACTGTTGAAGAAGCAATTAAACCATTGAAACTTTCGGCCAGTGCTCCTGTTTTGAAAAGTACGTCAATTATTTATAATAAAAACAGTCAAAAATTATTAGATTCGGGCGGAAGTGTAACGACAAAACTTGCAAATAATGCAAACGTACCTACGAATGCTTATTATATAAAATACACAACATATCGTGTTGGTACTAATTCAGCTTCTTCCACTAACACATTATCGAATGTCAGTCAGCAATCGGCAGGTGTATACAAAGTTAAGTGTAATGCTTGTCCGCAAAACAGTACTAATGGTTATGATTATATACAAAGCGATGATGTTTGGGCGACCGGTGGTAATACTGACACGGACGGTGAGATAAGAATTGACAAAGCCGTGAATAGTTTTACAACTAAACCGAATATATATTCATATCAGTATCAATATGGCAATGAGATTCATTTTTTGGGCAGTACTGGATATGCAAACGAGACTAATTCGGGTACTAATATATTGTTTTCACTGGATAAAAACGGTACGTATACGAGCTACAGTAATATTTATGGCATTGACGCTGGTAATTATACAGTTTGGGCAAAAATTCCTGAAACAACAAACTACCTTGAGACGATAACTTCTTTTACTGCTGTAATTAACAAGAACAATGCAGGCGCTACAAACCCAACAGGTGCTAAAAATTTGAATTATACATCTGATCCGCTTTGTTTACTTGAGTCGCCCGCGACTATAATAGAAGTAATGAATAATAATGGTGTGAAATGCAAAATGGGGTCAAAGATTTATTACGTAGTTGATGAAATACCATCATCTAACGGAACGACAGATTTTGTAAATGGTTGGACAGATGATTGGACAGCAGTCACAGCAATTGAATCGGGGAAACATAGAGTATATTTTTACGTAGATGGTAACGAAAATTTCAACCGGTCTGGTATACGTAGTATAGAAGTAGCTGTTGGTGATCTTGTTACTTGTTTAACACAACAACCGGTTCCTTATACTGGTCTTGTCTACAATGGAAGTCCTCAACAATTATTAGAAAGTCCTGGTACGGCGGATCACGGAACTGTGTGCTACCGCATTGGTACGTCTGGTAATTGGCAAACAGCTATTGATATTAATGAGATGAAGGCTACGGCGGCCGGTACTTATACGGTCCAGTATTATATTGTAGGTGAAGATGGTTGGCCAGATGGATATTTTATGCTTAGTGGACATGTTCCATACGAAATGACGGTAACGATTGCGGCTTATAAAGCAACAATTGACACTTACCCAAATCCAACGCGAACTTTCACTGTTAGTTATGGTAGTGATGGTACAATTGTGACACATAAATTGTTATCAGATTCAACGAAGGGTAGTGTTAATTTTAAGTTTGGTTCAACCACAGAAAGAATGGGTTCAATCCAATACAAATTAAGAAAACAAAGTGACGGTGTTAATGGATATATTACTGGTAAAAATTGGAATACTGATATTAACCAAATGACTGTTTCAAATGCCGGTGACTATATTTTAGATTATAAAATTGTTGCTGCTGATAATAATTATCTTGATAGCGATCCACAAAGTATTTCAATTACTGTTTATAAAGGAACACCAACTGTCGTTGCGCCAACACCAAATACGGTATCAGTGTATGATGGTACGTCAAAAAATTTGTTAGTTGATAATGGTAGCGTTGGTATTGGTTGGAAAATGCAATATCGTGTGCCTACAAAATACACAAATGGTAGTCCCGAGTGGCCAACTGATGGGTGGACTGATTTGCCAAGTACGTTGCCTGCAAATTTAAAGGGTACCAACGCGGGGAATTATTACATTCAATACCGTGCTGCCGCTGACAGTACTGATAATTGTGAAAATAGTGCGATTGGTACAATTATCGCGACAATTCAGAAATTGCAAATCAGTGTGCCAGCGGCAAGTGCGGAAGATAAATTGTTTAATAATGGTTATCAACAACTATTAAGTACAATTGAGGCTGGTGTTAGCGCTGATGATGGTTTTATCATTTATCGCATATTGAAAAAGGGAACCAATAATGCATATTCAGCCGTGATACCACACAGTAATGGTACTGCCGTATCCAATCCATCAGGTGCTACGGTTGATACCGCAAAACGATTTAATGTATCGGGCGTTCCTACTGCAAGTGGTGAATGGACAAATAACATAGCTTATATTAAGGTAAAGGATGTCGCCAATTATACAATCGAATTTAAAGTGATTACAAAATCAAGTAATTATTCTACCAGTAACCTTGGTACTATTTCGGCGTCAATTCTGTCAAATCAGGCGGCTGTTGTTACCGCTCCTGTAGGCAAGAGTGGTTTATCTTATGTTGGTAGTTCAATAGGGCTACTTTCAAAAGTTGGCGTGGCTAATGCAATGGGAACAATGAACTATAAAGTTACTGGTCCCAGTACCAACGTAGGCTTTACGACAGATACCAGTAAAATTGTTGGAACGTATCCGGGATCATATACTATCACCTACTACGCAAAGGGTAAAAGTACCGGTTATGAAAATAGCCCCGAAAGCAGCTTTATGGTAACCATTGATCAGGGACAAGCCAAATACGGTAATAACGATACTAACAAGCCGGCAGCACCGACTGCGACATTAGCGTATAATGGAACAAAACTTAGTTTATTAGGTAATGCAGGAACCAGTGATACAAGTACTGGAACATTAAAGTATCAATTATCCAAAGTTGGCGTTTCGAATGCAATGGTGGCATTTACCAATGATAGTTCAAAAATTGAGGCCGAATTGCCAAATACGTATAAGGTTGAATATTACATTGAAGGTAAAACTGTCGGTGGATATAAATGTTATTATGACACGCCGGTTCAATTCTTTACCGTTACTATTAATAAAGGCTCGGCGACTTCATTAATTACTAAACCGACAGCAAAAGTCGGTACAGATTTAGTCTATACAACTGGTAATAATGGCGCTGCGGTGCAAAAGGCGTTGTTCAATCAAGGTAGTTTGAAGACGAATACAGGTGGTAAAACAATTGGTAAATTGCAATATCGGATCAAGGGTGATGCCAATCAAGGGGCAGATGCCGATTGGTTTGATGACTGGGGTACTGGTGTATATCCCGATTTGTTAAAACGTGGTTTACCCGGTACCTATACGGTGCAATATCGATTTGTCAGTGCTACGGATAGTGGTGTCAGATTATATTATGATTATCACGAAACCGATGTCAGTTGGTTTGATGTAACGATTGGTGCGGCGGCCGCAAGTATTAGTGCTGGTCAAGAACCAAAAGCTAGTGCTGGTACTAGCTTGGTGTATAAAGATGGTGCCCCGATTATGTTGTTACAATCTGGCGGTGTTCCAGTACACGGTAAAATGCAATACCGTGTTGTTAATAATGCCGGTGAACCAATTGAGATGTACCAAAGTATTATCGATGCCAATGGTAATGTTACTGGTAAAGGTACTGATGTGATTAGTGGCGCAAATGGCTGGGTATCTACTGCTACATACAACTATAAAGATATCACGGTTAATGACCCCGGTTATTACACCATTGAATATTACGTTCAAGGTGACGCTGATTATTTGGACAGTGGAATGGGCTACATTTCGTTAACTGTTGCCAAAGCTCAATTGAAAGCAGGAACACATTATGTAGCACCACAAAAAATTAACAATTTATCGTTTACAGGTGTAGCACAAAATTTGATTACGCCTGGTTCGTTTAAATCGGGATATACAGGTACGTTTATGTACCGAATGAATGATAGTAGTAGCTTTATCGAGTGGAATGCTGATTCATTTAAAGGTATCAAAGCCACTGCTTATACCATTTCTTGGTACATACAGGATGTATATGGTTACGAAAATAGTTATGTTCAAGCCATTACGGTGACGATTGGTAAAACTGGCGGTGGAATTAATCGTGGAAGTTTGAATGGTATTAGTGGTTTGATTTATAACAATGCTGATCAACAACTCTTTACTGGAGCTGCTAGTCAAGTATATTTATCAACCGATACTGTAAAAGACGAAAAAGCTACAATTTATTACGCCATCACACAATCAAATACGGTCGCACCTGGTGACAAAGATGTTGTAAGTACCGATATTAGTGCCTTAACCAAAACCACAGCATATAATGACAGTGGTAATCAAATCAAATATTATTTGTGGTATCGTGCTGATGCCACAGCCTCATATAATGAAGTTGGTTGGGGCTGTACTGGGTTGTATACGACAATTGGTAAAGCCACATATTCGGTAAGTATTAGTAAAAACAATGATGTTGTTTATGATGGTTTGCCACACAAAATCTATGCTGGTAATCAATACGTTGTTTCATCAAATAGTGGTACCGATGACACTTGGGTAGATGTTCAAACTGTATTAACGTATGTGGGTTATAATGGTGCTACTGAAAATTTAACTCCAGATAATTCAGTGACTAACGCTGGTACATACACTTTGCAATTTACTTGTACACCAAAAGCCGGAAAAACTTACAGTAAACAAATTGCAGGAAGTACGACCAGTTTTGTGTTTAAGATTTTACAAACTGATTCAATCAGTGGTATCACGATTAGTGGTTTAACCTTAACCTCATCGGCAATTAATGCTAATGGTTCTGCAAAACCATTTAATGCCAATCAAAATATTAATTTAAGTGTATTTAACAATAATCAATATAACGGAATTACTAGTAATAATTATGTGAACAATAACGTTGAATATAACCAATTAGGATATTTGTTTACTCAAGAAAGCGATGAATCAGCGTTAGGTTCGTTTAACGATTGTACAACTGCATCCAGTTTGAATACGGCAATTAAAAACTTAAGCACCAGTACAGCAGGTACGTGGTATTTGTGGTTTAGTGTATTATCGCACAACAGTTTACAGAATGGTGTCATCTTTAAAGCTGCCACAATTAATGTTACCCGTTATGATGCTACAAATGTGACAATGAAAGGATTGACAATTACTGGATCAACTTCTGCTGATATTAAAAATGGTAGCAGTGTTTACAAGGGTAGTTCATATAAAATTGTAAAATCAGGTGCTACAGTATCATTTGATCAATCGTTAATCTATTCGGGTGTCAAATACGCAATTAATTCTGACGGAACGACAGCACCTACGGTCGATAATGATTGGAAAAGTACGGTTGCGGAATTACCGACAAAAACTGATGTTGGCACTTATTATTTATGGATTAAATGGAATCAAAGTGATAACTTAACTGAAACGACGGGACGTGTTTATGGTAGCTTTAAAATTACACAATTAACAAACTTTACTAATTATTATTTTACTGGCCTTAGTTTTGAACCACAAACTTCAAGCACTACTGCAGATGGTTATAAAACTTATTCTTTAACATTTAGTAATACTAACCAAAAAGTAATTAAGGCTTCTTCGACGCCGACGGTTAAGGTTAATAGTTCAAGTACAGATACAACCACAACTATTAACAATCTTACTACATCATTTGCTGCATCTAATGCATTTAAAATTGGTGTTTGCAATAATCAAACAACGATGACTGGTACTTATTATACATTAGCTAATTACAGCAGTCTTGTCGTAAAAAATGTTGATACGTATTATTTATGGATAAGCTGGTCGGGTAGTGCCAATGTTGCGGCTGGTTCTAAAATCTATCAAATTGATAATAATACCTATCAAAACAATGCTGTTGTGGGAACTAAAATTAGTTTCCAAGTTAAGAAAAATTCTGATGCAAGTAGTTTGGTCAGTTTAACTAACCAATCTAAAGTCGCAAAATATTATGGTGGAGTTAGTCAACATCAGTATCAATATACTTTTACTGATATAGAATTTAAAGGTGTCCAACAACAATTATTTGAAGCAGACGAAACTCCAGTAGTTCAAATTAATGGTGTTAATTATTCGTCTTCAACAACCTTTAAATATTTATTAACTAAAGATGATAATGAAACTACTGTTGCTGCTACTACGGGTGGTTGGCAAAATACAATTGCTGCAGCCAAAGTAACAGATATTGGTGTCTATCATTTATGGTTAAAAATTACAATTAACAATACAACCAGCGTTTATGCTGTAAAATATTATGATCTTGGCAGTGCGGAAATTATTCCGACAACGTCGTTTGTACAAATTCCACCGAAACAAATTACTGGCTTGGTGACTGATACACAAACCGCACATCAATTGATTACGAAGAGTACACAAACAAAACCAGCGGTAGAGTACTGGCTAGAAGGTGTAAGTACTAGTTGGACAGAAAATGCAACGTCTTTAACGAGAGTTGCTGCTGGAACTTATCGTATTTATTATCGCGGTGCTACATATACCGAAAATGGTGTTACTATCTTTAATGCGTTGACATTAGAGGCGAATCAAACGAATTACCCGTATGTTGAAGTTTCAATTAGTCAAACCAATGCTTCAATTAAGACGATGCCTTCAAAGAAAAACAACGTGTATTATACGGGGCACGCTATCAGTAATGATGACCTCTTTAACCAAGGTTCGGCTCAATATGAGAATCAAACAACTCATCAAATGACGGAAATTAATTTGCTTTATAGTTGGGAAGATACACAAAATAGTTTTGTTCCGTATGCTAATCTGACCCAAAAAACTGCTGCAGGTTCTTATCATTTATATTTCAAACCAGATACACGTAATATGGGAGATAATGTTGGTCCGATTGATTCAGCTACTGTATTTATTACGGTTGAAATTAAAAAAGTTGAGGTTGAAAACAGTAATTTAGTAACTGAGGAAAATGATAATTTAATTTATACAGCATCGGAATATCAAGTTTTCTTGAATGAGATGGATTATAGTTTGTATTATGAAGTAAATGGTAACAAAATTTATTTAAAAGAAAGTAATGGTACTACTAAGATTAAATATACTAATCATAAATCAGACACTACTTATGGTGCTTTGGGTGTAATCAAATATGGTGTTTCAACTAATCCAGAAATTGAACCAGCACCTAGCGAATGGAAAACTAATTATAGTGATGTTACTATTCGTCAGGTAGGTACTTATTATCCTTGGATTAAGGTTGAAGCTGGCGATAACCATAATGCTTTAAATCCAGTTTGTTTTGAATTAAATACAATCACAATTAAACCTGCCGATGCAAATTCAATTAGTTTGAAAAAAACGACTTATAGTGGACAAACCTATCATTACAATAGTTTAGAACGTCAAATGATTAGTGATTTTAATTTGGTTGTCGAAGTTCAAAAACGTGATGCCAATGGTAATGTTGTTTCTGGTTATAATCCAATGGAAAATGACCGTAAAGGAAATGTTTATTATGCTTTGAATGATAGTAGTACTAATTCTCCTGATCCAAGTAATAAATCATTAAATGGTTGGCATACAAGTTGGGAAACTTTAACCAAATCCAAATATGGTACATATTATTTGTGGATTATGTTTGAAGATGATGGTGGCAGCAACTTTGAAACTATTAGACAATGTTTGACAACATATGCTACTAATGATGGTAGTACGCGTGATGCAATTAAAATTGAAAAAGCCGAATATTCTGAACTAAGTATTTCTGGAATTACTGGTTTAAGTGTAATGTTTAATGGAGCAAATCAAGGTTACAACGATGGCTTGATTGCGGGTGAATTAAAAGTTTCAATTGGTGGTTATGATGTTACTGACGAGATTGACATTGGTAATGTTAAATATTGCTTCAAAACTACGACCGAATCAGCTCCATTGGCCACAGATGATTCTTGGAAAGCAATTTTATCCGCTAAAGCCTTAGCAGTTGGTAATTATCAATTATACGTTAAGTTGGCACTTAAATCTGGTAATAATTATCAAAATATTGATGGAACAATTCCGTTAATCTATGCGATGTTTGTAGCTCCGAATTATGCTGAAATTTATCGTGTTGATGAACGTTACCTTGATGTTATCGCACCAGAATTCTATGACTTAACCTATAATGGAAAAAATCAACGTATCATTAAGACTGGTGCCACGGTTAGATTGAAGAATGGTAACCAACTAGTTGGTGATATGGGTAGGGCATATTATTACATTAGTGGTAGCCCTGATGTTAGAACACAAACAGGTACGACATCAGATAATACTTGGCATTATACAATTACTGGTAGCAACCTAGTACAACTTCACGCGGGAACTTATTATATTTGGCTTAAATTTAATCAAGGTACAAGTCACACTGCATTAGAACCTCGCTACATTGGTTCAGTTACAATTGCCCAAGCGGATCCGCAATCTGAGTTACGTAAGACCACTTTAAGTGGTATGACTTTCACTTCATCGACTTATAATGGGGCAGAACATACCTTGGTTGGAAAAACGAATGATAATTACAATATTGTTGTTCAAAAGTTTAGTAATGGTTATACATTAAATAGTACCAATGATTATAGTAAAATTGAATATGGCTATTCGAGTGATCCTAGCATCGCTCCAGCAGAATGGGTTGATGAAAATAATCTTGATGCTTTAAAGGCACGTAATGCTGGCAATTATTATATCTGGGTAAAAGTTACTGGTAAACCAAATCCCAAAAATGGTCAATATAACATTGCTGATTATATGCGTTGCTATGCCATTGATAACCCGAATGAAAAAGCAGTAATTACTAAAGCAATTTTAACCAAAAGTTATTTTTATGGTATCAACACACACAGTGGTTTATCATACATTGGTAAAAATCAAGTTTTGGCTGACTTAACACCAAATACTGAAGGTAAATTAACGATTAAAATTAATGCAAGTGTTGGCGATGTTAATCTGGAAACTTATAATCCGAACATAGTTGTGCGTTGGGGATTAGGTACTGGTAGTGAAACTAACGCAGGTCCGACAAATGCAAATGCTTGGGTTACCGATTTAAGTAGGATAACTGGTAAAAATGCAATTGATTATTATTTATGGGTTAAAGTGACGGGTAGTGATAATATTGAAGACTTTACCGGATATTATGCAAAGATTAGTATTGCGAAAGCTCAAATTGCATATTTAGTTAAACCACAATATTACGGTGATGGTATTAATCCACAACTAACTTATAACTGTGCTGAACAATCATTATTGGTAAGAGAACCAGTAGCGTATTTTGCACCAACGACAACTACGTATTATACTGATCCAGATGAAGTTGTTAGTGGAAAACCATATTATTTGGCCAGTGAGGTTCAATATCAATATCAGGTTAATAATGGTAATTCAATTAATAATTATATAAATGTAAAAGGTATTGATGCTGGAATACTTAATCAAGTTAGTAATACTTATATTGGAACCCGTTATCGTGTTTCATATAACGTTATTGCTGGTAATAACTGGAATCAAAAATCCGAATATGTTGATGTGTACATCGCGCCAATTGATGCTAGCGATTACAATTTTGGTTTGATCAATAATCCTAATCCAGTAACTGGTATTGTCTATGATGAAAATGAACACGAATTAATTACCTATGGTCATTTGGCGATAATGGACAATGATCGTGGTACAGCAAACGAAGGTGCTAAGATTGCATTCTGGTATACTGATCAACCAAATAATAAATATTATTATTACTATAACAAAACTTCTAGCAACTATGTTTGGGAAAACGGCAAATTACCAGGTCGTACGGATCACGGTACATATTATATCCAATATCAAATTATTGCGGGTACTAATAATCATAATTATTATGATTCAGCAATTTATGGTTTGGAAATTAATATTGCTCAGCGTCAAATTAAATGGCACGTCAACCCAAGACCAATTTATGGTTTGAAATATAATAACCATATGCAAGTTGCTGTTGAAGCTGGTTACTTTAACCACGAAATTAACGATAATAGTGTTAAAGTTTATTATTCAAAACAAAAACCGTATACAGAAAATCGTGAATGGAGTATTGAATTACCACAGGTTGATAAAACGGGCGTTTGGGATATTTATTACTACGTAGATTTTGATGCCGATAACAAACACAATAATGTTTTTATTGGTCCAGAGAATAATGATCCAGCAGTCGGCGAACTTTTACAAGTATTGGTTGAACGTCATATTTTATCAATTCGTACCGCACCTGAATCAACTTATATGGAATATACAGCAGAATATCAAAATCTAATCTACTATTATTCATTATCAACAGATTATGCTTCGGTATTCGATCCAGAAGATATGCCATATTTTGAATACAGCTTTGATTGTAACGTTTGGAATGATTACAATATTATGGCGAAAGATTGTGGAAATTATTTAATTTACTATCGTTTACATTATAATGATGACATTTTTGATTTCTCAGGTAAAATTCCTATGTCAGGTGAAATTAATGCAGTCATTTACACTAAGTACATTGTGCAAGGTTTGGTAACCGCAGCTTATGATCTTAATACAAAAACAGTCTCAATGGCTGCAGATAGCTATTCTACGGCATTACAGAATGAATTTAGCCAGTACGCGAAATTCCAATATCGTATTTATGATGAATACAATCTCAATCGTACTTGGGAAGATTGGCAACAAGATGGTCAACAATTACCGATGGGAACCTATCAATTCAGAATTATTGTTGAAGATAAAATTAATCCGACCCCGAACTTTAATCCATATACACAAACTGAATCTTACCAAATTGTGGAAATCAAAGAAGATCGTAAAGTGTTCATTGTTATGCCAAATAATACCTATAGTACATTGGCATACGTTCGTGCTTGGATTGATTTTACTGGTACAATGACTTATGAGGAAGCGCCAACTCAATATCGTTACGAAGGTTGGGCAAATACTAACGGCGATAAATTATTCTGTACTTTCAAAGATTTAAGTACGACAGGCGTTAAAGGCAAAGCAGTGTTGCGTGTCCAAACATTGAATAATGCGTACTATTTCCGTACAGCTGACGAATTGAATCAAGAAACACGCCGCAAAACTTTGGTCAAATGGAACGAAGAAAAAGATACCTATTATAAAGGTTTACCGACTGCAGATTTACGTGTTTACTTGTATGAAGTTTATCATATTCAATACAGCGGTAATGGTGCAGTTCCAATGACGGGAACGGTAGCGCCAGATGAAAGTTGGAAATGGCACGGTATTGACTATTTGTTGGAAGAAAATATTTATCGTAAAGAAACTACAGATACGCACGAATTGTTGACGCCAAATGGCTGGAATACAGCACGTGCTGGCAACGGCAATAACTATCCCAGTGGTTCATACTACCGTGGTAATTCGTCGCAAATTTTCTATGCTGATTTCTTTAAATCCGATGTTGTTAAGTATAAAATTAATTGGATTATTATGAACGATACGGATGTTTACAGTATTGCTCTGAAAACCGGTAAATGGTTTAATGTCAACAACGACCGCAGTCGTGAGACCGGCGTCTACGTCGAAAAAGACGCGCCAATCTTGTTACCGCAAATTGTTGAAGACGAAGACCATAATCAATTCTGGACTGGCACGTTATTTAACAATTACCGTATTAAAGGTTGGTTTACTACTGACGGCGATTGGACTATCGATGATGGCATTAATGATCCTCACTGGAAAAATATTGAATATTATTTCAATATGAAAGCCACCTCTAATATGACTTTCGTTGCTGACTTGGAAGAAACTACCGACGATGTCCAATGTGTTTTCCAAGATCAACAAGGCAAACAAATCAGTGCATCCGGCATCGTCGCAAACGGCGCTAAATCGTACCTGGCTTTGTCGGGTATGGATACCGCTACTTATACTACCTACCAAGACGGTTACCAAGAATGGATGCAAACCTACGGTCAATCAGCCTTGAACGCTACGCCAGATGATGCCATTACCTTCACTTTACAAACAAATTCAACTCCGGAAAAACCAACCGAAAACCCAGAAACAACCAAAGATTCCTTCCAAGAATATGTAACAATGTTTGTCATCCTCGGTGTTGGTTTGTTAATGACTGTGGCTTCGTTAGTGGTGTACCTACCAATGCGCAAAAAACTTTATACAATTAAATAATAACATTAATCGTTTTACATTTTTTTGATAACGTGGTTAAATAATATAAGTAAATGGGGAACAAAAGAAGAAGAGCGTTGATTGTAATTCTTGCGGTGGTTTTTTCCGCTGTCGCGCTTTTCACTGTTGCCTATGATGTCTTAAAACGGTTTGATATTTCATCAAGAGATGTAATCATAAATGGTGCAGTTGATTTAACTGGTGAAACAAATCACTATATGGGTGAAAACAAAACGTACCAAGTTGATAAAGGGGTTTACATGTTGTTATTCCGTGGAGAAATGGGTATTGGAAAAACCTCGCAATATTCTGGTGGCCAATATGTGGGTTCGGGAGCATGGTCTCCTGGAATTGGAGCAACATGCGTCGCTTTTTATAAGGTACCAAATAGTGCGAATTATGGTACAATAACAACATATACCACGGGTGGTAATTTGACAGGTGGACAAGGTAGTTGTAATGGCGGTGATGCTATGGCAGTTTCTGGAAGTAACTTTGCCTTGTCTGCTGCAGGAAGTAGTTATAATTCACAATATTCAACCACCAAAGCTATTGCTGGCGCTGGAGGAGGATGTGGCGCTTGCGATTATGGTGGAGTTGATAATTACGCAAGTTATCGTAATTCTATCCAAAAGATGACTGATGCTACATTTAAAGGATATAGTTTGTCTTCTCCAAATATTTCTCCTTGGCAGGCGTGCGTGTCTGATATCGTAGCTCTTACGGGACAAAGTTTTAACGGTAGATATGGTGGCACTCCTGCGAATCAAAGTACTAATGGGGTTTCATATCGTTGTAACGCAGAAAAAGATGGAGTAACACGTACGTTATCTGGTCCGAGTGGTAATGTACAAGTAACTGGATGTGGAGGAGGAGGAGGATATTATGCTGGTGGTGGTGGTTATCCCAGTGTTTTTTTTGAATGCGGTTGGGGTGGTGGTGGTTCATGCACGCCGAATTGCTATCCAATAAATACTAGTGATTCAAGAGTTTATCGAAGGTACTTTGGAAGTGGTGGTAGTTATGCGGGTTTTTATCGTATCGATCCTAGTACTGATGCTTATCCTTTGGGTAGCAGTGTTCCATATAGAGAAACTGCTGAACTCGATGTACAATCAAATGATCGTTGGACTCCATTTCGTGTATTGCAAGAAGATGATTTTTTTAGTTATAATAGATTTTCCGAAGATGAGCTAGGTATACGCGTTGCGTGGGTGTTCCATACTCGTAATAAAGGGGAAACTACTTGGAGTGATTGGACTACAGATGTTCCAAAACGTAGTAGCATCGGTACTACTGAAGTGGAAAGTAAATATGTAATCTACGCTTCCGGTTATACTGATGATATTGGACCGACATATGGTATGAAATATACCGATCCGTGCGAAGCTGCAAACGACGACAACTATACAATTACAACCGCACCAATTGTCGAATTGAATGTTGTTTCTAATGGTACCGCAGCAATAACTGCTCCGACCTATGCCGGTACGTTATCATATACAGGTGCAGATCAACATTTGATTACAAAGGAAGCGACGAAAGGCACTGGTGCTGAAAGTATTGTTTATTGTTTAAGTAAAGACAATAAAGCAACTTGGGTTGAATATACAAGCAGTACCGATGTGAAGGGAAAGGAAGTCGGTTCATATTGGGTAAAATATAAAGTAACAGGAACCACGGGGTATGAAGATTACGAATCCACGCCTCAACAAATCAAAATTGTTGCCGGCACTCTCAGTGCAACCCCCCCAGGCGGCGGATGGGAATTTGAAGGTGCTACGTGGAATTATGATGGAACATTTCATAAATTTATGTCGAATGGAGCGACTATAAGTGATAGTGGTGGTGGCTCTGTTAAATATACGGTTCTGAAAAAAAATGACAAGAATAACTACGATCCTGAGGCAACTTATAATAGTTATGGGGATGTCGGTGCATATGATGTCGGTACATATATTATCAAATATCAGGCCGTGTCAAATAATACAACTAATTATGGAAGTGGTGAATCACTTGTAGTAACAGATGCTGCCAATGCAACTGTGTATTTTACCATTAACAAATCAACGCCGACGTTCAAAACCAAGCCAACAAGTGCAAGTGGTTGGAAATTTGATAATACCGCTAAGTGTTTAATTGGTAATACACCGGAAGTAAATACAACTAATTATGACAAAAATAATATAGCGATTAAATATAGTATTAATAATAGTGCTTATATATATACGAAAGCTAGTGATGTAGTTGCTAAGTATCCTGGCGATTATACTGTGCGTTTTATGATTACAGATACTAAGGGTAACTATGAGGATGCTTACTTTGAAAGTGATAAATTTACCGTTACGGTAACAAAGGCAGGCTTGTCTTATACTGCACCAACTAAGCAAGCAGATTGGGTTTATGATGCATCTTCTAAAAATATGTTTGCTAGTATGGGTAGTGTTACTAATACAATTCCAGGTACGGATAACATACCTGCCGGTAAAATTGAATATCAGACTTCGAATGGTCAATGGACGGATACATATTCTAATGCAAATCTTCAACGAAATGCTGCCGGAGAGTACGAAGTTAAGTACCGTATTATGGGGGCACGTTTAACTGGCGATGGTAGTGGTAGTATCAGTTATGGTGGTACGAGCGGAGCAACAGGTACACAACTTTATGAAGATGTAAGTGAAACATCGCTTAGTACTTTGAAAATCAGTCAGGTTAAATTAGTAGTAAATGCACCCGCTTTGAAAAACCCTATTGGAACATATTCTGGTAGTAATATATATGTTCTGGCTGGTAATGGTACTGTTAATAAAGTTGCTGAAACGGAAGAAGTTCAGGAAAGTAGTTATGTACGTCATTATGTATTGCAAAAAAGCGATGGAAACGGTGGCTGGACGGATGTTTTAAGTTCGACGGCATATGGTGATATATATATCAAGGATGCGGATACTTATCGCGTGAAATTCTATGTTACCGCGGTTGCTGATGATAGTATGGGTAAAAATTATGCTGAAAGCGATCCAGCGTATACAGCATTGTTTTCAGCTGGTAAATTGGCTGTAACTGCGTCAATTGCAAGTGATGCAAAACATACTGGTAATGCGAAGACTTATACAGGTCAGAATATAGTACTATTAAAGAGTGGTAAAGTAGTTACAACTCCGACTACTGGTGTTACTGTAACGTATAAATTAACAAAGTCTGATGGAACACAAGTTGCAGAAAGTACTGATTGGAATGATATTAAGGCAAGTGCGGTTGGTACATATTATATTTATGTTAAAGGATCAATCGCAGATAATGCATCTGATGATATTAGATTAAACTATCAGGATGGTGAATATCCTTCTACTGAATTTTATTCTGTGTCCATTTCTAAAGGAACAGCGGCAATTGCAACATATCCACAGAAAGTTGATCCATTAGAATATACCGGTGAGGCAGTTCAGGTTTTATCTTCTGGCGGAACAATAAAAACAAATAATGCAAATGAGAGTATGGGTGCGAGAATTAGGTATGCCATTTTTACGGCAGGAACTTCTGTTTCTGCAGGAAATACAAATTGGACATCTAATTATAAAGCAATTACAATTGGTCAATATGGCGTTTCTTATGATGTTTGGTGTTATGTTGAAGGAAATGATAATTATAAAGATAGCGCACCTGTAAAAGTGCTCCCTAATGTTCAATTGGGACAGAGTAGTCCACAACTTTTAAAGCCTTTATATACACGAAATGATCTCGTCTATAATGGTACTTATCAGACACTTTTTACGGAACAAGGTGGTGGTGCGTCTCGTCACGGGTATTTAATTTATAAATTAACCAAAGCAGATGGAACAACAGTAATTATTCCAAATAACTCTAATGGAAACAATGTTTCAAATCCGACTGATGCAACCTTAGAAACAGCAAAGCGTTTTAATGATAGTGGTGGTATTGATGGTAATGGTAAGTGGACAAATGATCCAAATTGTTTACACGCAGTTGATGCCGGTAATTATAAAATTTATTACTCAATTATTGGTGATGTCGGTTATGGCAATATTTCTTTCAATCCTATAGAAGTCTCAATTGAAAAGGCGTCGGTTTCGGTTTCACAACCAAAACCAAATACACAAAATAATTTGGTTTATAATGGTCAGGGTCGACAATTATTATCTGCTGCCCCAACCGTAACCGGAATTAATAGTACGGACATCTTGTTTGGGGGCTCTGGTACGGCACGTGGTACGGTGAAATATAAATTTCAAGGACAAGCTGACAGTGCTGCTACAAGTAATCTTAGTGGACTGACCAAAACAAACAAGGGTGATTATACAATTGAATATTGGTTTGAAAGTACTAACAGTAATTATGCCAACAGTGCGGTTTATGAAATTAAAGTAAGTGTTACAATACGTAAATTAACTGTTACTCAGCATCCGACCGCCAATCCAATTGATTTAACTTATAGCGGTACGAGTAAGCAATTATTGGCAAGTGGTGCTACTGCCAGTACGGGTGGTAAAATACAATATATTGTTAATAGTGGCGCACCAGTAGAGTCATATAAAGCCACTGATTTAACGCCAACAAGTGCTGGTACTTATACAGTAAAATATAAGGCGGTGCCGAGCAATAGTGACACAACTAATAACGAAAGTAGTCCGGAATATACGTTATCATTTGTGATTCAGCCATTTACGGCGTATTTAGATGTACCTGTAACTGGTCAAAGTGGTTTGTTATACAACAACAGTTATCAAAATTTATTGTTAAAAGTTGGTACTGTGCATCCGGTTAATGGTACAGATTCTGGTACCTTGTATTACCGTGTTTCCAAGAAAAATAGTAGCGGTAGCTGGGAAGTGATTACCAGTAGTTTGACGAATCTAAGTGGTCAAACAATTGCATCAAGTAATGTTGTAACACTTTCAGGAGATGCTGGTTGGACGGTCAAGTCGGAGTATCTTACGCATAAAGATGTTGGCGAATATAAAATTGAGTACAAATTAATCAAGAAAAATAATAATTTTAAAGATGGTGGTAGTGGAGAAATTTACGTCTCAATTTCTGACAGTACAGCAAAATTAAAAAGAGCACCAACTGCTAAGGCCGGATTAATCTACAACGCAGAAGAAAAGAAATTATTGAATGATAATGGCGAGACTGAAGATGCCAATGGTACATTATATTACCGTTTGAAAAAATCAGGCGACTCAACATATTTAACGGGAACTAATGCTGACGGTTGGACATCAAATCCTGATGATATCGTAGCAACTTTACCGGGTACATATAAATTTGAATATATGGTCCACGGTAATAATGGATATACGGATAATATTTCATCTGACTTTAAATTTGATATTGTGATTGCCAATGGTCAAGCGACGTTAAACAATGCTAATAAACCTGCGGCTAAGGATTTAACGTATGATGGTAAATATAAGGCGGTGTTAACCAATATTGGTGCCGGTATCAATGGAACTATTAAGTTTAAATTGTATAATAACGATACTAATGAACAAATCACCGTGTTCCGTCGGGAAGGTGGAACGGCAAACCACACTGAAACTGGTTGGATTTCAGGTGGTTGGCAGTATTTTAACATAAGGGATGTTGGTAATTATCGAGTTATTTATCAAGTCTTTGGAAATGAATACTATGAAGATTCTTCAGAATCATTTCTTACTTTTTCTGTGATTAAAGGTACTCCAACATATACAAGACCGACCGCAAAAACTGGTGATGCAGTAATTTATACCGGTGAGTCGTTACAATTAATTAATGCCGGTAATGTTAATAATAATCCTAACACTAACACTGTAATGGGTACGTTGTGGTACCGATTTGTCGGTGGTAATTGGACTAACGATGCCACAACAATTGTGGCGACCAATATCGGTACCTATACAATTGAATATAAAGTTGTTGGTGCTGCCGGTTATAACGATCTTGATCCGGCGGGATATTTCACGGCAAGCATTACCACTGCTACGGCGAAAATTCTTGATAATGGAGAACCGACCGGTGAACCTAATTTGGTTTATGATGGTACGTACCAAACATTAATTAAAAAAGGCGGACAAAGTTATGGTGGTACAATTTTATACCGCGTTAAAGATGCATTCAGCAGTTCATACCTTGACCCGTGTAGTGCTAATGGTACGCCATTAACTAACCCAACCACAGTTGATGCTGACCATCCAAACGTACGTTTCAACGACAATGGAGTAGCGGATAATAATGGTAAATGGACCAGTGACCCCAATGCGATTAGGGGCTTAAACGGTGGTCATTCATATGTAATCGAATATTATGTTTTGGGTGGTGTGGATGCTGCCGGTAACAAGAGTTTTGCCGATACTGAACGTTATACCTTACAATCGCCAGTCTCAATCAGCTTGCAAGTAATTCCGGCAGAAAGTTACACTGCGCCCAGGGCAAAGACTGGGTTAAAATATACTGGTGCTTTATTGACATTATTCGACCTTGGTTCGGTTAATGCGCAATATGGTGTCTTAAAATACAGATTAAATAGTGGCGAATGGAAGGAAGTTACCACAATGCCAGATGCATTAAAAGCTAAAGCCGTTGATTCCTATACCATTAGTTGGTACATTGACGGAACTGATGATTGTTATTCCAGTACTGAAGTCGCAAGTTTCGTAGTGACCATTGGTAAAGCTGATGGTACTTTAGCAATAGGTAGTTTAGCAGCAAAAACTGGTTTGGTGTATACCGGAAGTCCAATGCAATTATTTACTGGTAAAGGACAAACCAATGGTGGTGTTGAAACCGCAACAATTTACTATTATGTTTCGACATCAAACAACTGGAATGGTAATGACGAAAACGGTGTTGAAGCTGTTGGTAATACCGATATCAGTACTTTAACTGGAAAAAATGCTTACTATAGTAATGGCACAACACAATGTGGTTATTACTTGTATTATCGTTCTGAAGCTACCACTTCTTTTGCTGCTAAAGGTTGGACTAAGGCTGGTAATATTTTGGCAAAAATTGCAAAAGCCACTTACGATGTTACCGTGAAAGAAAACGTTAGTCCGACGTATGATGGTGTTGCTCACCAAATTTTTGCGGGTACTCCGATTATTGCCTCGGATTCTACCGCACTTCCAGAATGGATTACTGTAACATATAAGTTAAGTTACGTTGGATTCAATGGTACGACAAAAACGACAGAAAACACCGATTATACTAAAGTTAATTTAGCATTAGATGCGGGTACTTATACATTGACAGCAACTTGGGCACCTAACAAGAATTCTGCACAAATTAATTCTAAAACATCAGCAAAAACCTTGATCTCAGCATTTATCATTGCTAAATCAAGTTCAACTACTGGAATTGAAGTTACCGGCTTAGAATTCACTGGGGACACTCAATCAATCACAATTAATGGCACAAGTGGAGAAGCTAGCCCATTTAATAAAACTCAATCAATTAGTTTGAAAATTAATGGTGAAACTGAATTCAACGGAATTTCGTCCAATAACGACGGAAATTATAACCAACTTAGTTATTGTTTTGTCTATGAAAATGGAACAAAAACTTATACCGATACAAATACGGCCGCTAGTTTAAATAATGCAATTAAAGCCTTAACTGTTAACAAGAGTGGAAAATGGCATTTGTGGTTTAAAGTCAAACAACACAACAGTTTGACAGATGCTGTCGAATTTAAAGTTGCCACAATCAATGTGGCTGGTTATACAGTTACTAACAGTGAATTAATTGGTATTACTATGACGAGTTCGTTGGTTTATGATGGCAATGAACACGCAGTTGCCACTGGTACATTAAGTTTGACCAGTAATATTGCATTGGGCACGATTTCTTATGCGGTTAACACCGATGGTTCGACCGCGCCAACCGTTACCAACGAGTGGAAATCAAGCGTTGCTGCATTAAGCAAACAAACCAATGTTGGTACTTACTATTTGTGGGTAAAATGGGAAGCAAGCGCTAACATTGCAGCCAGTGCCGGACGTGTTTATGGTAGTTTCACAATTTCACAATTAAAGAATTTTAGTACAACATATTTCTCGGGAATTGATTTTAATTCTCCTAAGTCTGCTGCTACCGTTGCTAGTGGCTATAAAACACATAAATTTACATTCAGTAATGCTAATCAAAAAGTAATTAATGCAACAGCAGCACCAACCGTTAGCGTAACTAATGGTTCGTCAACTACAAACCTTGCAGCAGATTTTGCAGCCTCAAATTCTTTCAAAATTTGTATCTGCAAGAGTAGCTCGGCAATGAGTGGTACACAATATACAATGGCCGATTATGCCAATTTAGTAGTAAAAACTGCTGGAACTTATTATTTGTGGATTATTTGGAACGGAAATGATAATGTTGCAGCTGGTTCAAAAGTTTATCAAATTAATGCCGACGAGAAAGTACGTTTTACAGTTTCTAAATTAACACTAGGGGTTAATAGTTCATCTGTTGTATTATCCAACACACCGGCTGCATCAATTAATGCTAATAAACAATATGAATTTAAATATACATTTAATGAAACCCAGAAAAAATATGTTGGCGTTGAACAATCATTATTTAAAACCAATGCAGTTCCAACAGTTAAAGTTAAAAATGCAAGTTATTCTTCAATTGAATCACATCAGTATTTATTAACCACAGCATCTACTGTAAACGATAGTACAACTGGATGGGTAACTTCCATTGAAGCCGCTAAACAAACTAATGTTGCAACATATGATTTATGGTTAAAATTGGTGATTAATGATGATAATGTTAGTGCAACAAATTATATCAAACTGGATACGGCAAAAATCATTGCAACAACTTCGTTTGCACTCATTGCTCCGGTTGCAAACACGGGCTTAATTACTGATAATACCAATGAACAAGTATTGATTAGTGCTAGCGCACAGGTTGCTCCATTGGTCGAATATAAATTAGTAAAAGATGGAGAATCTACACCAAAAGTAAACTGGACAACAGATGCAAGTCAGATTAAGGCACGCGATGCTGGTAACTATAAAGTTTATTATCGTGGTGCGGCATATAATGATGAAAATAGTGTCTGTGTCTTTAATACTCAAACGATGAATGACAGTGCATATCCGTTTGTCAGTGTGGTTATCAGTCCAACCAATGCGACCATCACTTCTGATCGTATGCCTGTAGCCGATAATAATGTCTATTATACCGGTAGCCCAATCTATATGAGTGATTATTTGGCCAAAGATAATAATGATATCGTCAAGCAGGGGTCGGCAAGAGTTACCTTGGTTAGCGGTGGTGTTGCTGAACTTCCATTGCTTTATCGTTGGGATGGCACTGATCCGGATGTTTATTATGAATATAACGATGCTCATCTTACCAAAACCAATGTTGGTGTTTATACATTGTTCTTTAAACCTGATTTAAGCGATGTTGGTGATAATATTGTTGAAGATACTTCAACTGTAATGTGCATTACAGTTGAAATTAAGAAAGTAGAGATTTTAATTAATGCACCAGCAACGGGTGAAAAAAGTTTCGTTTATCAGTCAGCAGATTATAATGTTTTCACTGGTAATGGTTCCTTTAAATTATTACAACACGGCAGTGACACTACTGTTTTGACCCTTGGTGGTGCTCCAATTACCAACAGTAGCAGTGTTTGTGGTAATATGGGTTCAATTGAATATGCAGTTTCGACAGATCCAAATAAAGAACCTTCTGATTGGAAATCAGATTATCACGACGTAAAAATTCGTCAAATTGGCACCTATTATCCTTGGATTAAAGTTAATGCTGGTGATAACCATAATGCAAAAATACAATGTTTTGCAAATTGTAAGATTACGATAACGCGTGCAGGTAAAAATTCGGTTCGATTAAATAATTCAACTTATACCGCCCAAAAAGATAATCAAGGGAATTATTACCACTATAATGGTTTCGAACAAAACTTGGTAAGTAGTGTAAATCTAGTTGTTGAAATTCAAAAACGTAATGGAGAGGGAACCGGGGTTTCAAATACTTACAATCAACGTAATGAAGATGATTACATCGGTACAATCTATTATGCATTAACCAATAGTGCAACTGAGGAACCAGACGAAAATACGGATTGGCATACAAACTATTTAACATTGGCTAAAACTCAGAAAGGTGACTATTATTTATGGATTAAGTTTGTTAGCGATGATGACAGTAACTTTGAAACGTTTACTGTATGTTTATCAGGCGAACGCATTGCAATTGAACAAGCTACCGCAAGTGATTTAAGTGTTACTGGAATTTCAAAGTTAACTAAAATGTATAACGGTGATTACCAAACGCTAGCAGTTGGTGATTTAACTGTTGCCATTAAAAATAATCGTTACAATCTTTCAAATGAAATTAATTGGAATGAAGTCAAATACCGCCTCACTAAAGAAGGTGAAAATCCAAATGAATGGAATACCTTTGCTGAAACCAAGGCAAAATCAGTTGGTATCTATAAATTAGAAGTAAAATTGGTTGTTTCATCGAACAACATTGTTGCTGATGGTTTAATTTATGAATTGTTTAATAATGCGGAAATTACTCTTGCTGATGAACAAAACATTGTGATTGAAATGCCAACTTTCTATGATAGAACATATAATGGCACTGCGCAGACTTTAATTAAAACCAGTGCAATTATTAAATTGCGTACCAATAATACAACTTTAGATCTTGAACTGCCAAAAGGAACAGCATCTTACTATATTAGTTTACTGGCACCAGATATGATTGATATTAATGCTGTAGCAGATGAAGATTGGAATACTAATAAAGATCAATTAAAACAAACATACGCTGATACATACTATGTATGGGTTAAATTTGCTGAGGGCCGTAGTCATACCAAAGTTAACCCACGTTATGTCGGTTCAGTAACAATTGCTCAAGCTGGTATTAATGGTATAAATTTAAGTGGATTAACTTTTACAGCTAATGACTATAACGGTTCTGCATACACTTTAATTGAAAAGAATGGTGGTGAGTTTAAAAAACTTATTCAACATTTTAAGAACACTAATGGCACTAATGGTGCACAACTTGTTGTAGGCACTGATTATACTAAAATTCAATATGGATATTCTAATGATGCAACAGTGGCTCCATTAACCTGGATTGATGAAGATGATTTAGCGAATTTAAAAGCAATCAATGCTAATGATTATTATATTTGGGTTAAAGTTGAGGGTACTGGTAATGTTGCTGACTATATTAAATGTTATTCATCAACTGAATTTGCAATTATTAGCAAAGCAACATTATTGAAGAATGATAATCGTAATGATTTCTCTGGTATCGTGTTGCACGAAGGATTATCATACATTGCGCAAAATCAAGTTTTGGCTGATTTAAGAACACCGAATAGTGAAGGCAAATTAACAATTAAAATTAATAATGGTGTGGAAGATGTTAACATCAGTTCTTTAAACGAAAATATTGTTGTTCTTTGGGGATTGGGTACAGGTGCTACACGTAATGACCGACCAACGAATTGGACTAATGACTTAAGCGATATCAATGTGCAAGGTATGAATGCAGGTGATTACTATTTGTGGCTTAACGTATCAGGTAGTGATAACATTAACGAATATTTTGGTTATTATGGCAAAATTACAATTGCCAAGGCAGAACTTGCATATACAGTTAATCCAGGATATTATGGTGATAATGTTCAAGCGCGTCGAATTTATACTGGTGCTGCGCAAGATTTGTTATATAGTGCTCCGGTAGTTAAATTTCATCCAACTGGTTACTATTATTCTGAAACATATTTCAATTCAATCAATAAACAATGGACAGGTGAATACTATGATGCAATTGGTACAACAATCCAATATCGTTACGGCTTTGGTGAATGGAATAGTGAATGGGGCATTTTGGATTTCGTCGGTACAATTACTGGTATGGATGCGACTGGTTATAATGTATATTACAGTGTTTTACCAGACGAAAATTGGGATTGGGAACAGTACATTGAACAAATTAATGTTTATATTGATCCTCGGGATGCTAGCGATTCAAATTATGGTTTACAGAGAAAACCTGCGGCTAAATTAAACCTAATTTATAACGAAAAAGAACAAGATTTGATTTCATATGGTCAATTATTCACTTTCGAAAATGGTAATGGTACAGCATTAGAAGGTGTTGAAATTGCATTCTGGTATGTAGATGCAAACGGAGATGCATTAACTGGTAAATATTTCTATTATTATGATACTAGATTGGGTAAATACACCTGGAAAGGTGGTGAGAGTGAAAAATTACCAGGACGCATCAATGCTGGTATATATTACATTCAATATGAAGTTAGGGTCGATACACAAAGTGAAAATTATTCCGGTAACTACCATACATCTACTGCACAATATACCATTGATAATACTTTAACGATTGAAATTGCTAAACGTAAGATTTGGTGGGAAGAAACACCAAAATCACGTTATGGTTTACGTTATGATGGTATTGGTTACGAAGCTGTAGCTTTAGTATCTGGTCGTTTGAATGTTGAAAATGGTTTAGGCGTTTGTGTTTATTATACAACTGAAATTCCAGGTACTTTGGGCCGTTATTGGGATGAAGATATTCCAATTGTGGATGCAGTTGGTTTGTGGGATGTTTACTATTATGTGTTTGTTGATGATAATAACGTGTTCACCGGACCACAAAATAATGATCCATCAATGGGTACACGTTTGGAAGTTCTAGTGGAAAAACACGTTTTATCAATTCGTACGGCACCTAGTGCGATGTATAATTTAATGTATAAAGCAGAACCACTAAACTTGATTAATACACCTACTACATCTGTTGACTTCTATGATGGTTTTAATGAAGAAAATATCCCATATTTTGAATATTGCATCGCAGGGCAAGAAAATTGGGTAAGGGATAATATTCAAGCAAAAGATCGAGGTGAATATACGATTTATTATCGTTTGTGCTATAATTCAAAAATATTTGATTTTGCTGGTAATATTCCTGAAACTGGTTCATTTACTGTTACAATTGGAGCAATTTCCTTGCATTCAGGCGCAGTTCGTGCTGTCTATAATCAACAAACTAACCGTGTTTCGGTGGAAATCAGTGATGAATATTCTGACGATTTAAAAACTGAGTTTACTGAACACTCAAGATTTGAATATCGTATGTTTGATAATTATAACCGTAATGAAGTTTGGCGTACGTGGAATAATCAAATCTTAACTTTGGGTACATATCAGTTTAGGGTTATTGTTCAAGATAGTGAAAACTTGGATCCAAATTTCTATCCATATACTCAAGATGGTGCTTATGATGAAGTACAAATTACAGAGGATCGTTCCGTTTATATTATAATGCCTGAAAATAGCTATAGCGCTTTGCCATATGTTCGTGCTTGGATCGATTTTACAGGTACAATGCTTTATGATGATACGCCAGAACAATTCAGACACGAGGGTTGGGTTAATAATAGTGGTGATGGTTTATTCTGTGTTTTTGACGATGTTAATTCAACTGGTCTTAATGGTGGTGCTGTACTTCGTATTCAAACTATTAATACTAACAACAGTCGTTACTACAGAAGTGTTGATGCTTATTATGTTAACTTGGAAAACCGTAAAAATATTGAAGTTGATTGGTTAGAAGAAGAAAACTATGTTTATTATTATCGTGGATTGGCTGAACACGAAATGACAGTATGGCTATATGAAGTTTATCACATTCAATATAGTGGTAATGGCGCAACACTTCCAGCAAATGTAAGTGCTCCATCAGATTACTGGAAGTGGCACGGTGTCGATTATTTGTTAGAAGAAAATGTTTATCAAAAAATGTCAGATAATAATGAACCATTAGTTGCAAATGGTTGGAATTCGAACAATGGCGACAATTATCCAAGTGGTGCATATTATCGTGAAAACTCATCAAAGACTTTCTATGCTAATTTCTTCACTACAAAAGATGTTAAATTTATCGTTGATTGGGTAATCACTGACGGTATGACAATCTATCGTATGGCTCGTGATAAAGGACAATGGTTCAATGCTGCAAATTATGAAAACCGTGAAACAGGTGCGTTTGTTGCACAAAATGCGTTGATTACTTTGCCACAAGTAATTGAAGACGAACATCATAATCAATTCTGGTCAACGTTATTTGGTAATTATTATATTAAAGGTTGGTATGCTGCAAAGGTTGATTGGACATTAGATGATGGTATCAATGGTGAACAATGGAAAGACCGTGAATACGATTTAAATATGACTGCAACCCGCGATGTAATATTTGTTGCTATTTTGGCAAGTCAAACCGATAAAGGTATTCAGTGCGTATTCCAGGACGACAAGGGTAATACTATTAATAATTCAGGTATGGTTGCCGTTGGAGCTAAAGCATATATGGCATTGTCTGGTATGGATACAGCAACAATTAATAGTTATCGTGAAGGCTATAACGAATGGGTGCAAGAATATGGCAACAAGACATTAACAATGACCCCAACTGGAATGATGACTTATGGACTTGGTGCAAAAACTGTTGAAGAAAAACCAACAGAAAAAGAAGACAAAATTGGCAAGGTTAATACTTGGACTGAATATATGACAATGTTCGTTATCTTAGGTGCTGGTGTCATCGCTACATTTGCTTCATTAGCTGTTTACATTACCATGCGTCGACGTATTAAACCTATTAATTTAAGTATGTTTAAGGAAGAAAGAGTGCACAAAAAGAGTCGTATCGTAAAATAAATAGTATTTGACAAAATGTGCATGAGTGTCTATACTTATCAAATATGATAGCACAAAAAACATTTTTTGCAGACAAACAAAATACCAAACGTGAATGGTTATTGGTAGACGCTGCTGGTATGCCAGTTGGTCGTCTTTGCAGCCGTGTCGCTTTAATTTTGCGCGGCAAACACAAACCAACTTACACACCACACAGTGATGCTGGTGATTATGTAATTATTGTTAATGCGGAAAAGGCAATCTTTACCGGTAAGAAAATGACCGATAAATATTTCTTCCGTTATAGTGGTTATGTTGGTGGTGATAAATATACTCAAGCAAAAGAAGCAATGGCCAAAAATCCTGCTTGGGTAATTGAACACGCAATTAAAGGTATGTTGCCAAAGAATTCTTTGGGACGTGAAATGTTCAAAAAATTAAAAGTATATAATAATGCGGAACATCCACATGAAGCACAAAAACCACGCAAAATTGATATTAAAGGGAAGGCAAACTAATTATGGCAGTAAAGAAAAATGCAGCAGCACAAACTTTGGGCACTGGTCGTCGTAAATCCAGTGTTGCTCGTGTACGTTTGGTTAAAGGTACAGGTAAAGTAATCATCAACGATAAATCTTTGGAAGATTATTTTGGTGATGGTTTTATGCGTTTAACTGTTAACCAACCATTTGCATTGTTGGATGTAAAAACTTTTGATGCAATTGTTAACGTTAATGGCGGTGGTTTATCTGGTCAAGCTGGTGCCATCCGTCACGGTATTGCTCGTGCTTTGGTTAAAGAAGATGCTAACTTTAAAGCAGAATTGAAAAAGGCTGGTTTCTTGACACGTGATCCACGTATGAAAGAACGTAAGAAATATGGTTTGAAAAAAGCACGTCGTGCTCCGCAATTCTCAAAAAGATAATTTGCAATTTATCAAATATTTAGTTATAATAGTTTTGTGCCTATTGAAATTGTTGCAGATTTTAATCACGATAATCTTCGGCTGTACAAACGCGGCTTGGGGATTATTTTTAATGAAGAAATCGACGATAATTTAAAAAGTAAGATTAAAAAAATTCTAAACGATCAGGAACAAAAAAAGATTGCTGTTGTCGGTGCACCTGGTGAAACTGAAGAACGTGTTGCTTGTGAAAAAGCGATTTTGTATGATGCTGGATTCTCGGATTTGGTTTATATTCAACCAACAATTGCGCTGGCATCATATTTCGGTTATCCTTTTACTGAACAAATTCCGGTTATGTCGGTAGTAATCGGTGACACTTCTACGGACTTAGCAATTATTTTAGGTGAAAAAATCTTGTATAGCGGAATCCTTGATGTTGGTGTTGATAATTGTATTGAAGCTATTATGAATTTGGTTGCCGAAAAATTTAATATTGAAATCAGCTATGAAACTGCTTATGGTATATTCAATGAAGTTGCATCATTACTGAAAAATGATACACGCTTTGCTAAATTCCCTGAATTTATTTTAAAAGCCGAACAAATTCGCGAAGTTATTTATCCTCTTTATGCGCAGATTATTGGTGCAATTAATCACTTGTTACCGCAGGCTAGTGCTGAAGTTATGCGTCAAATTTTAAATACTGGAGTTTTATTTGGTGGAACTGGTGCCAAAATTCGTGGTTTAACTGAAGCCGTTTATTGGAGTTTACAACTGCAAACGATGATTGCTAATGACGAAGAAAATGCAACATTGTTAGGTGCTGGTACTTTGTTGGAAAATCCACAACTATTTCTAAATTTAACGCAAAATGCATAAATTTTTGTTGTGCGTCTGTTAATTCATCCATTGTTTATTCTAACTGTTATTGTTGCGATTGTTTTTACTGCTACGGATTTTTTATTGGCACTAATTTCCGCTGTCATTTTACACGAACTTGGACACGCGATGATGGCAAAACATTACGGAGCAGTTGTATCACGTATTACATTGACGCCGTTCGGAGGAGCATTAAAAATACAAACTAGAATTCTTACGTCTCAGCAAAAGTGTGTAATTTATTTAACTGGTCCAGTTGTTAGTTTATTATTTAGTTTGTTGTTTGGCGTCATGGTTTGGCTTTTTCCAGTAATCTTTGGTTATCTTGAATATTTAGTGGCGGCTAATTTTCTTGTTGGTGTGATTAATTTATTACCGATTTATCCACTGGATGGTGGTAAAATTTTGGCACAATATATTCAAGCGAAGATTATATTTCTATGGTCAGATATTGTGTTTGCGTTTATTTTAATTGTGGCACTTTTTTTACAAAATTGGTGGTGGACATGTTTTGCGATAATGATTTTGATTCAAATCAATTGGGAATATAAACAATCATTATATTTTGATAAATTTACTTATCGTAATCAATCAAAAACCGGTCAATTTGTGCGTTGTGCTGTTCTATCAAATACCACTTTGTTTAATGCTTATAAAATGATTAATAAGAAACATCCAACCGAATTTGTGATTACCGATAAAAACAACCAAATTTTTTACGAATCCGATTTGGAACAGTGGTTGTTGGAATGTTCGTCAAATACGACGTTGTCGAAATGTTATCTAGACATAAAAACAAAATCTTTTTCAAATTAAAATTAATATGCTATGCTAAAAATAGAGGTTTAGTTATGCTAATTGCCGATAAAGATGATGAACTTTTAGAAGTGCTTAATGAAAATGGTGAACCCACTGGTAGGTTTGAAAAGCGTAGCATTGTTCACGCTAATAAAATGTACCATAATGAAGTTGCATTGTGGGTTATTGATAAAGCGAATCAGAGAGTTTTACTGCAAAGACGAAGTCCAAATAAGAAACAAAACCCTAATAAACTTGCTTTATGTGCTGGACATGTAGTAGGAAACGAAACTTTGTTAGTTGCGTTGCAAAAAGAAGCAAAAGAAGAAATTGGTGTTGATATTAAACAATATGGAGTAAAAAAAATAGTAACAATTAAAAGAACCGAACCTAACAATTATTGTTTTTCACATCATTATTATATTTTACAATATATTCCAATTAATGAATTGAAAATACAAAAAGAAGAATTATCCGAAGTATTATATCTTGATTATAACAAATTGAAAGAAATGGTAAAAAATAATAGTAGTGAAGTCGTTTTTTCTTGGAATGCTGAGTATCAAAAATTATTTAACCTTTTAGATGAAATTATTTGCAAATAAAAACTCAACCTTAATTGATTGAGTTTTTTTGGTGGCGATGGCTGGAATCGAACCAGCGATACCCGGGGTATGAACTCGGTGCATTAGCCGCTGTGCTACATCGCCGTATAGATACTATAACAAACTTCTTGAATTAACGCAAGATATTTATGGTTGCTTTTTTTGCTGTTATGTTGTATGATAACAACATATCTTTTTCCTGCATCGCAATGGTGCAGGCGTTAGACCATAAAAGGAGGTAAAATATGGAAAACAAGAAATCATATGAATGTATGATTGTTGTGGATGCAAAACTAGCCGAAGCTAAGCGCGATGAATTAATCGCTGGTTTCAAAAAAATGGCAGGTGAACAAACTACAGTAGAAAAATTAGGCCAAAAGAAATATGGTTTTTATTACCTGTTAAATTTTAGTGCCGCTCCGGAAGTTCCTGCAAAAATGACAGCTTTGATGAACATTACCGAAGGTATTAACCGTCATTTGTTCATTGCAAAAACTGACATTATGTTAGCTCAAGATGTAATCCGCAAACAAAATCGTGCTAAAGCACGCGAGGAATACTTGGCCAAGAAAGAATTGCGTGAAAAAGAATCAAAAGATTCCAAAGAAGTTAAAGAAGGAGAATAATTTGCTATGAATAAAGTTTTTTTAGTAGGTAACTTAACTCGTGATCCAGAATTGTCAACCGTTGGTGCTAATAACGCTAGCGTTTGCCGTTTTTCGATCGCTGTCAATCGTCGTGTTGGCGGAAACCAAGAAGCTGATTTTTATAACATTACTGCTTGGCGTGCGTTAGGTGAAAATTGTGCTAAATTTATTAAGAAAGGTAGCAAAGTAGCTATTTGCGGTGATATTCAAATCCGCAATTACGAAGACAAAGAAGGTAACAAACGTACGTCAGTCGAAGTTACGGCAACTGATGTCGAATTCTTGAATCGTAAAGATGACAATCCGAGCAATTCATACGATCAAACTAATAATGTCGAAATGAAACCAATTGCTGATGATTCGTTACCATTTTAATTAAAAGGAGAGATTATGGGAGAAAATTTATCGACTCGCGAAGTGATTGAAGAATTAAATCGTCAAGAAAACAAAGCGAAAAAGAATGCAGCAGAAAACGCTGAAGAACGCAAAGAAAAACGTGTTCCACGCCAAAAACGTCGTGTTTGCCCATTCTGTATGGAAAAAGATGAAGCTAAACGTCCGTTGTATATCGATTATAAAGACCCACGCTTAAAGAAATATATTTCTGAAGGTGGTAAGATTTTCCCGCGCCGTCAAACTGGTTTATGTGCTGCTCACCAACGTGAATTAGCACGTGCTGTTAAGGTTGCGAAAAATATGGGTTTATTGTAATCCACGTTTTATAATTTTATAACAGGATAAAAAAATAACGCATATATGATACTGTGCGTTATTTTTTTGTTGGCATCGGTGGAGTATCAATGTCAGCGTTGGCAAAATTACTATTTAAACAGGGAAAACAGGTTGCAGGTAGTGATGTAGTTGAGTCTGCTAATACACGCGAGTTATCTGCATTGGGTATTTCCGTTTACATTGGTCATTCCGCAAATAATTTGCAACACGAACCAGTACATTATTTAGTTATTAATGGGGCAATTTCAGATGATAATCCTGAATTATTATATGCTCGACAAAACGGAATAAAAATTATTTATCGTGAAACTTTATTGGCACAAATTGCACACCATTATCGGCAAGTGATTGCCATTGCCGGTTGTCACGGTAAGAGTTCAACTACAGCAATGATTGGTTCAATTTTTCAACAAGCTGGACGAGAACCAACCGTACATAATGGGGCACAAGACAATTTACAGATTGGTGGTAAGCAATGGTTTATTACCGAAGCGTGCGAATTTAGAAAAAGTTTTTTGAAATTAAAACCACAAATTGCGGTAATTACTAATGTTGATGCTGACCATTTAGATTGTTATAAAAACCTCTCCAAAATTAAACAGTATTTCAAAAAATTTGCTGCAAAAAGTAACATTGTCATTAAAAATGCCAATGATGAAAACAGTGCAGATTTATTTGGTAAGCAACGCACGATAACTTTTGGTATTGACTATGGAGATGTACATGCAAAAAACATACAACGATTGGTTAGTGGTAACTATGAATTTGAAATTGTTTTGAATCCCCAAATTTTTGGTGTGTTTTATCAAATTCCACGTTTTGTGACTAATGTCCCTGGATTGCATAACGTTGCAAACGCTTTAGCTGCCATTACTTGTGCTTTGGTGTGTAAAATTGATTTCGATTCAAGTTGTCGAGCAATCGCGGATTATCGAGGTATTGCACGTCGTTTTCAACACTTTGCACGATTTGTTAAAACACCAGTGATTTTAGATTATGCTCATCATCCACGTGAGATTTTAACAACAATACAAACTGCGAAAAATTTATATTCCAAATATTTAATGATTTTTCAGCCACACACTTATACACGCACAATCTCATTATGGGATGACTTTGTAAAAGTATTATCGACTGTTCCTAATCTTGTATTGTACAAAACCTTTGCAGCACGGGGTAAAACAATTATTGGAGGACGGGCCTTAGATTTAAGCCGCCAATTAAAAGTTAAATATCTTGCGACACCACAAGCATTAACAGAATATTTAACCCAACACGCGGTAGAATACGATGCTATCATTTTATGTGGAGCGGGCGATGTGGTAAATGGTGAATTTTTGCGTCAGAGTAGTTTCGTGACATTTGATTGACAAGTTTTATATGATATGATATCATCATCGTTATGAAAGAAAATATTCATCCTAATTATCACGAAGCCGAATTTGAATGTGCTTGCGGTAACAAATTCACTTGCGGAACTACCAAAGAAGGTAATGTTGTAAAAATTGATATTTGCTCCAAATGTCATCCGTTTTACACTGGCAAACAAAAGATTGTAGATACTGCTGGTCGTGTTGACAAATTTAATAAACGTTACGCAAATTCAAAATGAAGTTAGCACAACTAATTGCACAAACCGGAGAGCACGAAGCGGTAATCCAAGTTTTGTGCCATTTATTGGAAGCTAAACGTACCAATGTTTTTTTAGTGAAAGATATTAGTGAGTCAATTGCTAAAAAGGCAATTGAAATTATTAATCAATATAAAAAAGGTATTCCTCTGGCTTATTTACTGGGGAGTACTTATTTTTATAATCGTAAGTTTTTGGTTACGCCGGATGTTTTAGTTCCACGCCACGATACCGAAGTTCTAGTCGAATTAACTGAAAAGAAAATTATCGCTGATTCTTTAATTGGCAACGAACACACACCTTATCGAATTTTAGATTTGTGTTGTGGTTCAGGAATTATAGGCATTTCGTTATCTTATTTGTGTGATTGGTTACATAGTCGAGAAAGTGAGTTAAAGTATGAAATCACCGCTGTTGACTGTAGTGAAGCAGCATTATCTGTTGCAGTCGAAAATGCAGCATTGCATCGTGCGGATATTAATTTTATTAAAAGTGATTTATTTGAAGATGTGCGCGGAAAATTTGATTTAATTGTTTGCAATCCACCCTATGTGCGTACTGCCGAGATTGGGGTCGAAGACCAATGGACCTTACAAGAACCACGAATTGCTTTGGATGGTGGAATTGATGGACTTTATTTTTACCGTCGAATTTTAACTGATGCTAAAAAACATTTACATTCAAATGGAATGATTATTTTTGAAATTGGTTATGACCAAGCAATTGCAGTCGAACAAATTGCTTTGGAATATGGATATCACAGTGTAAAGGTTTATAAAGATTTGGCAAATCGCGATAGAGTGGTTACAATAAGGGTATAATGTTTGAAGAATTAAGTGCTTTAGTAATTAAGTATGGGCAACTGATTGAACAGTTAACTTTGCCTGAAGTTTTTAATGATGTGGCACGCTATTCACAGATTTCAAAAGAAGTATCAAAATTAGCACCAACAATTGAAGCGTATCAAAAATATCAAAAATTAAACAAGGACATTGCCTCTGCACAAGAAATCACTGATCCTGAGTTAGCAGAATTAGCTAAAGAAGAAATTGCCGAGAACCAAGTTTTATTGGAAAAAACTGAGCAAGAGTTACGAGTTTTATTAATGCCAAAAGATGAGCGTGATGATGCTAATGTAATTATTGAAATTCGTCCAGCAGCAGGTGGCGATGAAGCTTGTCTATTTGCTGCAGTACTATTACGAATGTATACGTTATATGCTAATGCTAACGGTTTTACGGTGGAGATTACCGATATTGAAGAGAATGGAATTGGTGGGGTAAAAAACGTTACTTTTATAGTTAAAGGCTCAGGTGCATATTCTAAATTTAAATACGAGAGCGGTGTACATCGTGTGCAACGTGTTCCAGAAACTGAATCACAAGGACGCATCCACACTTCAACGGCAACCGTGGCAGTTTTGCCGGAAGCCACAACAGTTGATTTTCAAATTGATGAAAAAGATTTACGCATCGATGTTTATCGCGCTTCTGGGGCAGGTGGGCAACACATTAATAAAACTGAGAGCGCAATCCGAATTACCCATTTACCTACCAATATGGTTGTAACGTGTCAGGATGGACGTAGCCAACTGGCTAACCGCGAAAAAGCCATGACGGTTTTGGTGTCTAAATTAGCACATTATTACCAAAGTTTAGAAGACGAAAAATATGCGTCTGAACGTCATTCGCAAGTTGGTACCGGCGACCGAAGTGAACGTATTCGAACATATAATTATCCCCAAGGTCGCGTGACTGACCATCGCATTAATCGTACAGAATACAATCTTACCAAGTTTGTTGATGGTGAGATTACCGATATGGTTGATGCTTTACGTATGGCAGAGTTAAAAACTCAAGCTTAAATTTTCTTAGAAATTTCTTGTTCAAAGTTTTTTACGAAGTTAACAAAGGTTGAAACGTCTTTGAATTGACGATAGACGGCCGCAAAGCGGATATATGCCACTTCATCAATCTTTTTTAGTTCTTCCATTACCATATCACCAATGACACTGGATGCAATTTCTTGTTGATCACCAATGGCGGCATTGGCAATTTGCATTTCAATACTTTCAACGATGTTGTCAATTTGTTTCATTGAAACTGGACGTTTACCAGTAGCAGCGATAATACTGTTTTTAATTTTTTGTGCATCAAATGATTGGCGGCTGCCATCGCGTTTGATAACTAATAGTGATACACGCTCAATAGTTTCGTAACTGGTAAAACGTTTACCACATTTAATACACTCGCGACGGCGACGAATTGAATTAGAATTATCATTAGTACGACTATCAACAACTTTATTATCGTGTGAACCACAGTTTGGACATCTCATATTTTTATGCTCCTTTGCTTTTAATTTATCTATTAAAGTTTATCATTTTTTACACTCGTATGACAAGCAACATTTTAACCTTCCACAAATGCCGTTAATTTTATCAGGAGTTAATGATAGGTTCTGTTCCTTGGCCATTTTGATTGAAACATCAGGGTAGTTATGACAGAAACGTTTACAACAACATTCTTGACCGCAAGGTCCTAACGCCCCAATGGCTTTAACTTCATCACGTGCTCCAACTTGGTGTAGTTCAATGCGCGTATGTAAGGCACTGGCAAGATTACGAACTAATTCGCGGAAATCAACGCGCTGTTCAGCCGAGAAATTGATGACAACCTTACTGGCATCAAATGTATAGTGAGCTGTCATTACACGCATATCCAACTTTAATTGTTCTGCCATCGTTGTGGCTTTTTCTTTGGCAAATTCCGCTGACTTTAATAACAAGTTAATTTGGCTTTGATCTTTGGTCGTTGCACGACGAAAAATTTGTGCGTGGTTTGGTTCGTGTTTTTTCTTTTCAACACCTTCATCAGCGACCACACCCCATTCAGCACCAGTTTCTGTTTCTACAATAACATATTCATTTGCTTTTAAATCAGCAATGTCACTATCAAATTTAGTTGTTTGTGTTTCGTTAAAAACTCTAACATTATAAGTACGCATAATTTTAATTATAACACTGCGTTGTATTCTATGCAAACGCAGTTTGGAAATAATGTTTCAATGCGTTCAATGACATCACGTGCTAAATTTGTATCAGTGTGAATAAAAATTTGTCTTGGCGCAATTTCAATTAAAGCATTAATTATGTCTTCATCAAGTTGGGGTAGTGGTTGTAATTTTTGGTCGCATATTGTCATATGTTTATTAATTACCATTATGTGAACTTCAGGAATGCGATAATCCATATTCAGAATTAGAAAGCGTAATAACTCATTGAATAAAACGGTTTGAGTTAATTGTCTGTGATTTTCATTGACCAATTGAATAACTTCATCCCAGCGGCATTTCAGGCGGCTTAATGCGAAATCATAAATGGAATCTAATAATATTTGGGTTGATAATTGAAACAATGATCCAGCAATTACTGTGTCAGATTTTTTGTCATAGTTAATTAAGACTTTGATGAGCGTGTCATTCTTTATGCGGATTTTATTGCGCAAATAATGGGCCTTCATTGTAGTAACAATTTGGTTAATAATGCTGTCAAATAATTTGTAACGGTCAACGGTTGGTTTTAAGGTTAAAACATAACGCTCATTTACTATGATTATTTTTCCGTGAAATTTTAATGCCAAATGTTCAATGCAAGATTTGAAACGTTCATCAGTAGAAATTTTCATAACAATAGTTTATGTCATTGTCGTAGTAATTAATAATTTTTGGTATTTGATTTATTTCGACATTGTGTTATAATTGATGCTATGGATAAAATACTAAATCATACTGCAGCACACGTTTTAGCATATGCTGTAAAAAACATTTACCCGAACACCAAATTGGCAATTGGTCCAGCAACTGATTCGGGCTTTTATTATGACTTTGATTTTACAACACCAATCAAAGATGAAGACTTGCCAAAAATTGAAGCAGAAATGGCACGTATTATTAAAGAAGATTTTACGGTCGAACGTAAAGAAGTTACACGTGCCGAAGCATCGCGTATTATCAACAAGAACAAAGAAATTTACAAAGTTGAATTGTTACACGATATTCCACGTGGTGAAACTATTTCAATGTACACAATGGGTAATTTTACCGATTTGTGTGCTGGTCCACACGTGGATCGTTTGAGCAAAATCAAAGCTTTTAAGTTGACACAAATTACTGGCGCTTATTGGCGTGGTGATGAAAAGAATAAAATGTTGACTCGCATCTACGGTGTCGCTTTCGCCAAGAAAAGCGAATTAGATGCGTATAATGCGTGGCAAGAAGAAGTTAAAAAACGCGATCATAATCGCATTTGCCGTGAATTAGGTTATTATACTTCCTCTGAATTGGTTGGACAAGGTTTGCCATTGTTTACTCCCGAAGGTTCAACCATCTTGCGTATTATGCAACGTTTTGTTGAAGACGAAGAAATTCGTCGTGGCTATTTGCACGTTAAAACTCCTTCGTTCGCTAAGAGTGATTTATACAAAGTTAGTGGACATTGGCAACATTATAAAGATTCAATGTTCTTGATTGGTGATGAAGTTTTGAACGATAACGTAATGGCGTTACGTCCGATGACTTGCCCAATGCACATTTTGTTGTATCGTAGCGAATTACGTTCTTATAAAGATTTACCAATGCGTTTTGCTGAAACCGCTAAACAATTCCGTAATGAAAATAGTGGTGAAATGCACGGCTTGATTCGTTTACGTGAATATACTTTAAGTGATGGACACATTATTGTTCGTCCGGATCAAATTCAACAAGTCATTGATGAATGTATGGATTTAACCAAATATTTCTTGCAAGTTTTGAAAATGGAAGATGATGTTTCTATCCGTTTGTCAAAATGGGATCCAAACAACAAAGCAAAGTATATTGATTTACCTGATGCTTGGGAATGGAGTCAAAATGAAATTCGTAATGCATTAAAGGCACACAAATTAAAATTCGTTGAAGCCGATGGTGAAGCGGCATTCTACGGACCCAAGATTGATATTCAAGCCAAGAATACGTACGGCAAAGAAGATACTTTGTTTACGATTCAATTAGACTTTGCTTTGTCTGAACGTTTCGGTTTGACCTACATTGATGAAAATGGTAAAAAAGCTAAACCATATTTAATTCACCGTTCTTCAATTGGTTGCTATGAACGTACGTTAGCAATGTTAATTGAAAAAACTATGGGTGCTTTGCCGGTTTGGTTATCACCAACTCAAGTTCGTGTTTTGAACATTACGAATGCTCAAGATGAATATTGTGAACAAGTAAAACGTGCTTTGTTGGCTGCTGATATTCGTACTGCAACTGATTTGCGTAACGAAAAGATTGGCTTGAAAATTCGTGAAGCAACTTTGAAAAAAATTCCTTATTGTTTAATTATCGGTGCGAAAGAAGCTGAAGCAAATAAAGTAGCTGTACGTACGCGTGAAGGTCAAGATTTAGGCCAAATGTCCATTGAAGACTTTATTGCGATGGTTCACAAACAAGTGAAGGAATTTAACTAATGTTGGTTGCCATTGGCACAGTTCTGAAACCACGGGGTTTGCAAGGTGAACTGAAAGTCGGTATCACTTACAATCGCCCCGCGGTTTTTAATGATTTGAAAGCTGTGTCGTTAGGAAAACATACTTATGAAGTATTGCGTGGTAGTGTGCAGAATGGTTTTGCTTATTTGCGCTTGAGAGGAGTTGAAACTGTTGAGAAAGCCGAGAAGTTGCGTAACCAAATTGTGATGGTGGAGGACAGTGCTTTACATTTGCAAGCCGACGAAATTCTTTCCAGCCAAATTATTGGCTTTGAAGTAGTGCATAAGGGTAAAAAAATTGGTACAGTGGCATCGGTCGAAAATTATGGAGCAGGTGATTTTTTCGAAATTGCGGTTGATGGTCAAGGTTTTGTTTTAATCCCCAATGAAGACGATTTTATCGCTGAAACTAATATGATTACGCATACGTTGGTTTTAACGGCGAATGCGCTTGAATCGGAGTTGGTCTAATGCGTTGGACAATCTTAACTTTATTTCCGGAAATGTTTACGCCGTTGCAAACAAGCATTTTGGGACGTGCGACTAAAGCCGGTAAATTACAAATTGAATTAGTTAATTTCCGCGATTATTCAACAGATAAACATCGTAAGGTTGATGATAATTCTTATTCACCAGGCGCCGGGTTAGTTTTATCGTGTCAGCCGATTTATGATTGTTTACAAGCGATTGACCCAGAACATAAGGCACATCGTATCTTTATGACGCCAGCCGCACCGATTTTAACGCAAAACCGTGTTGTTGAATTATCACAATATGAACACATTATTATTTTGTGCGGGCATTATGAAGGCGTAGACCAACGCGTAATTGACGCTTGTTTTGATGAAGTGATTTCAATTGGTGAATTTGTTTTAACCGGTGGCGAAATTCCCGCTATGGTTTTGGTCGATGCCGTATCGCGTTATGTGAGCGGTGTAATTAATCAAGACAGTCTAATAATGGAAAGTTATGTCGATGGTAAATTGGAATATCCACAGTATACGCGCCCGCGTGTTTGGAATGGAATGGCGGTGCCAGAAGTTTTGTTTTCGGGTAATCACGCTGCAATCCAAAAATGGAAAGACGAAGCCAGTGCTGATGTTACCGAGAAATTCAAACTTAAGCAAAAATAAACTTAAAGATATTCTTCTTGTTGAAAACTGCTTTTAATGTTAAATTAAAATATTGATTGCTTTTCTGAATCAATTTCTTCTGGATAAAAGTCCTATAATAGTTATGTGATTAAAGTGGAGGTTCTTATGACTGATTTCAATAAGATTAAACAATATTATAATGAATTTAATGAAGACAAAAGATTGGTAAATGATAATAGTGGAAAATTAGAATTTGAAATGACAATGAGAATCCTACAGAAATATTTACCTAAATCTGCAACAATCTTGGATCTTGGTGGAGCAACAGGAGTATATACTTTTCCGTTAGCAGAGCGTGGATATAAAATGTATTTAGCCGATTTATCTGAACGATTAATTCAAATTGCTAAAGAGAAAGTAAAACGAACCAATCATCCAAATATTAAATCTTGTGATGTAGTCAATGCAACAAACTTAGCGATATATGAAGACTACCAATTTGATGTTGTACTATTATTCGGACCACTTTATCATTTGTTGGATGAGACAGAAAGGCAAAAATGTATTCAAGAAGTATACCGTGTGTTGAAAAATGGCGGGTTAGTATTTGCCAGTTTTATTCCATACTTATCTGGTAGTATTGCAATTATTGATCGATATTTTCGGCATCCAGAACAAGTTAACCTTGCTAATCTACAAGGAGTATTTAAGACTGGAAAATTTAATAATGCTACCAATAAAGGTTTTCAGGAAGGATATTATCCAAGTTCAAATGAAGTTGAAAATTTATTTAGTCGTAATAAATTCAAAAAGATTTCTTTAATGTCAATCAGAGGAATTGGTTATGAAAAGGAAGATAAACTATATCAACTTGAAGAT
>JAEEMI010000024.1 GCA_016283155.1 Clostridia bacterium | reverse complement strand
TGCATGAGTTTTTGTTAATTTAACTCAGCGTAATTGTAGTTTAATGGTTTAAAAATTAAATACGTATTACACTCTATCATTCAGATATTTGTTTTACTCTTACAATATGCAGTTGTCAATGTTCACTTACCGCCTGCGGGGTTTTCCGCAAACAGTAACCATACTATAACTAATTATTAATACCCTGTCAAGGGTTTTTTTGAATTTTATCGAAAATTTTTTACATTTTTTTAATCGCATTTTTCTTGCTTTTTTAACTTATATCTACCTATAATAATTGGATGAGAAAATTAATTCAAAATTTTACTAATAAACACCCACGGCTAGCTGAAATTATGCGTTTTTTAATCGTTGGCGGTTTAGCAACTATTATTGACTATCTTGCAATGGGCATTACATTATATTGTTTCGCACCTTATCTGTACCCGCATTTTTATAACGTTTGGATTGGCAAACAATCCCCCTCTACTCTTGCTACAGTTATTGGCACTGGAATTGGTTTTATTGCCGGTTTAATCTTTAACTATATTTTTTCAATTATCTTTGTTTTCCACGAAAAGGGTCAATCACGTTCTGCAAAAGGATTCTTCTTATTTACCATACTTTCACTCGGCGGATTGTTAATCCATATTATAGGTATGTATTTAGGTTACGACCTTTTACACATCAACGAATGGATTGTAAAAACATTCTTTACCTTAGTTGTATTAGTTTATAACTACATTACTCGTAAAATTTTCATATTCAAAGCCAGTGTCAAATCTCCAAATATCATAGAAAACAATACACAAAAATCGCAAGAAATTTGACAGTCAAGTTTGGCTATATTATAATTAAAGTATGACAAAAAAGACTCCAATTTTATACCTGATCGTTCCTTGTTACAATGAAGAACAAGTCTTGCCAGATTCTGCCGAACGTCTTAAAGACAAGATGCAAACTTTAATTGCCAACAAGAAGATTGCTGACAACAGCCGCATCTTATTCGTTGATGATGGCTCAGAAGACAAAACATACCAAATTATTACTGACTTACACAATTCAAATCCTTTATTTGCTGGCGTAAAATTAAGTCACAATCGTGGTCAACAAAATGCACAGATGGCTGGATTATCAATAGCACGCGAAGTTGCCGATGCTACTATCACAATTGATGCAGATTTACAAGATGACATTAACGCAATCGACAAGATGTTAGATGAATACGTAAATGGTGCCGAAATTGTTTACGGTGTTCGTTCAACACGTAAAAAGGATACAATTTTTAAACGAATGACAGCTCACGCATTTTATAAATTAATGATTAAAATGGGTGTCGATATTGTTTATGATCATTCAGAATTCCGTTTAATGAGTAAAACAGCAGTTGATGCTTTATTTGAATATCAAGAACGAAATTTATTCATTCGTGGAGTTGTTCCACAACTTGGTTTCAAGACCGCTAAAGTTACTTATCCACGTGCCGAACGCAAAGCAGGTAAAACCAAATACTCAGCTTCTAAACTATTATCCATTGCTTTAAATGGCATTGCATCGTGCAGTACCAAACCGTTATCAATGATTTGGTGGACGGGATTTTGGTTAAACTTACTTAGCTTGGCTGGATTAATCACTACTATTATTTTAATGTTCACAATTAAACTACATTTCATATGGCCAATCTTGTGCACTATCGCCTGGTCAGCAAGTTTAATTTTACTGGCATTAGGCATTATTGGCTTCTATTTAGGAAAAACCTATGTAGAAACGAAACATCGCCCACATTACATTATTGAAGAAGTACTAAACTAAAGGAGCTGCAATGACTGAACATACTAATGTTATCACCCCTGCATCTAATGATGCTAAAAATTCTCAAACACGTCCGCTTAATATATGGGCAGTTTATGGTATCTGTCTTCTAATTTCTACAATCTTTTATTTCATTTTCGGTTTTAATTCACCGGTTTACACCTTCAATTCAGATCACGACTACAATTGGTTTATCACAATGGGACACGGCTTAGTAGGCGGTCAACTTCCCTATCGTGATTTATTCGACCACAAAGGACCAATCGTTTATTTCGTAACAGCATTTTGCTGTTTATTTAAAAATCCCAACATTGTAATGCTATTTATTGAAATTATTTGCTTAAGTTTATTTTTCTTCTTTGCTTATCGCATTGCAAAAAAACGTTTAAATACATTTTTTAGTTTACTTACAATTTTAATTTTAGCACTAGCTGTTTTCACCAGTTGGTGCCGTTTATTTAGTGCAGACGCAATTGAAGAATTATTTTTACCTATTTATGCTTACTTCTTATTATGTTGGTTAGAGTTTTTACTTGAAAAGCACACTTGGAATTGGACACGTGCCATATGTCTCGGTTTATGTTTTGGAATTATATTTTGGTCAAAATATACACTTTTCTATTTTATGCTGGTGCCAATGCTAATCTGGCTTATTATAAGTTTACGTGCTCGTCAATATCGCATCATTGTACTCAATCTAATTATGATGTTTGTCGGAGTTATTATAATCACAATACCGAATATTGCGTTTTTTGCGGCAAATAATGCACTTTCTGACTTAATTTACGTTTATTTTATTGTTAATCTCACATCCTATGGATCAGCAAATCCACTTATGATTTTAACTACGGCTGGACTTTTCTTTGTTATTGGTCCATTGATTTTATTTTTAATAATTTGGGGTGTAATTCGTTTTGCAATTCGATACTGGCACAAACGCACAGGTTGGTTACTATTAATTGCATTTGTAATTAACTGGGCATTATTAGTCTTCACCTCCAAAGAAATTACATATTATTTCATCGGATTAGTTCCCTATTCCATTTTAGGTGCAACTGATATTTTATCACTAATTAGTAATAAGTTAATTTTAACCAAACATCGCAGATGGCTCTATACCGCAATTACGGTAGTTTGTATTATTATTTGTCTGCCATTTTCAACCTTAATTCAAGAGCTAGGACGTGGACGAGAAACATATACTCCATTGGTTATCGCTGATGTAATTCACGAATATGAATCGACACACAACACAGCTGCTACTTTGTATTGTTACAAAATTGGCGACTTTGGTTTCTATAATGCCGCTGGAATTATCCCAAATAATTACTACTTTTGTAACAATCTTTTCACTGAAGATGATTATCCAGAAATGTATCAGTGCATACACGACTATGTAACCAATCAAACCAGTGATTTCATTATTACAAAACTTGACGTATGGAATAACGAGCAAGACTTTTTATCGATGTATTATAAACAATATAACGATACGATTTATCATTACCACCAGCTTCACTATTTCTTTTATCGTGAACACGATTTCGTTTTATTAATTAAAAAATAATCATTTTGAGTTATTATGACAACAAAAAGACGGCGTAAGCCGTCTTTTTTAACCACTACAAATTTTGCTTCCGTGGTGATCCGCCCGAGGCTCGAACTCGGGACAACATCATTAAAAGTGATGTGCTCTACCAACTGAGCTAGCGGACCATATTTAATATATTAACACAAAGGTTTTACACTGTCAACTTTTATTAACTAAGAAAATATTATTAAGCATTCAATGGATTCAGTAAATTTGCAATTTTACGACGCAATTCATCAATATTACAATTATCCGTATATTGATAATCTAGAACCGGAATTCCACTGTTACGCAGAATTTCCTTTGACACAGTTTTAATACGATTAACACGCTCTAAATTAATAATTGACATATCAAATAAGTCAATTACCAACACTGGCATCAAGTCCGGTGTAAACACAACGAAATCAGCATACTGCCCCACCATATGTAAACTTTCACGTTTTGTTGGATCAAACAATTTTTCGATTGGGACATTAACATAAATAATATATTTTTCCGGCAACGCTTCCTTTAATGCCTTGTGGAAGGTTACCAAAATCGATTCATAATAAGGAACCACAGGGGCACTCTTTGGTAAAATTCGAGTTTGTTTAACTTCGCTGACTGCAGTATTTTTACGATGCGAACGCAAAAACCAAATATAAAGGCCTGCCACTAAAATAATGACAAGCGCGCAAACAATGTTAATATAAGATTCCATACGCTAATTATTTAGATTCAGTCTTAGCGGCTGCGGTTTTAGTTGCAGTTGCTTTTGGTGCTGCGGTCTTAGCAGTTGTAGTTTTAGTCGCGGTTTTAGTTGTTTTTTTTGCAGTAGTCGGTTTAGCTTTGTTAGAAGCAATCAAAGCTACTTTTTCATCTTCCGTCAAAACTTGTTTTTTCTTGTCGCTGACCTTAATTTTTTCTTTTACGCGAATACCAGCCTTACCATCCAAATCACGAATATAATACAATTTAGCACGACGAACTTTACCTTCGCGCACAACTTCGATTTTATCAATACGTGGAGAATAAACTGGGAATGTACGTTCAACACCAACACCAAAACTAATTTTACGTACGGTGAAAGTTTCACGAATACCACCATTCTTACGGGCGATAACTAAACCCTCAAAGACCTGAATACGTTCCTTGTTCCCTTCAACAATTTTAAAATACACTTTAACAGTGTCACCAACCTTAAATGGAGTGATTTCCTTGGTTTGATTTTCCTTCTCAATAAGTTCTACTAAATTCATAGTGTATATTATAAACACCTTTCAAAAATTTTGCAAGAGTTTTATTGCGAGTTAAATTCTGTTTTGCGAGAACTCACAAAGTGCCCCGCGATAAATAATTTGACCAATTCCGCGCTGTCGTAACTTTAACAACTCCATTGGACGGACGACCTTACCAAAAGCACCTTGACGAATAATACCGAACCGCTCTAAACAATGGTTAACAAACTCCGAACAATAGAAACGATTAGCTTTTCGTGAACGTACCCTCACCCGCCATTTTGACAACAAGAGCCCCCAATAATTATATTTGTATTTTTTCCGTTCTGTGTACATTGCTGTAATTATATTCTACAATTTGTGCATATTTTTCCTCGCTCACCTCAATACGAATTACCAAAGTATCGGCATACCGAAAACGACGCATTGTGCCAAATTCAACCGATTCTTTCACAAAACCTCCAAACCACGGATTATAAGTTCTTAAACGCCCAAACGAATACATCGTTTGTAAATCATCGTCAAAAGAAATTGAAGCGTGTGTATACCAATCGCCCGTCAACTTGCTAATAATGCGCGATAAAATCGTTCCCGTACGACTTAACACCACATAACAAGCTTTCATCTCTAAATATATTGTAGCCGTTTTTTCTAATATTCAAGCAACTTTTATTTAACAATACTAACCACAGTTGATTTGACGTCCACGAATAAATATGCTATGCTAAAAATAGATGTGGGCCGCTAGCTCAGTTGGTAGAGCAAGAGACTCTTAATCTTTTGGTCCAGGGTTCGAGTCCCTGGCGGCTCACCACTTATAAAACAAAAGAAAGCCCGACAATTGTTGGGCTTTCTTTATTATTTTTTTAGTATGGTACTGGAAATTACAAGGGCACAAATATTTAGTAATCAACAATCCCATCACTTAATTTCAAGTTTATAATCAATTAACTTTGTATCCAAATCGCCATTAAATTTAAATGTACCATTAAAATTACTGTGGCTGTCTAAAAGGATTGGTAACCACAATTTGTCCGTTTGAAACATTTGGTTATAAGGAATTTGGTTAATATCAAACCAACCAGGACTCATTTCTTCGGTTTCTTTGGGTTCACCATGAAACACATCGGAAGTAAAAACGTGCACACCAACCACCAAATGTTCGCCTTGGTAGATTTGATCAAAAACCAACACCCCACGTTTTTGGTATTTTAGAGGTGTTACCCCAATTTCTTCCTGCGTTTCCCGCACCATTGCCTGTTCTACCGTTTCCCCCAGTTCAACCTTACCACCGATACCATTATATTTACCGACGCCAAAACCACGTTTTTTCATCGCCAACAAAATTTGCTGTCCCCTTAACAAATATAACAAAGTTGTTTGCCGTTCAATCATTTTCATTTTTGATTATAAACTCCCCCGCTCAATTCCGCAACAAAATCACAATTTTATTCTGTAAATATCCAATTGGTTCATAAAACTCAAACGGTAAAGTACTTTCCTCAATATCATTATTAAAATATGGATGATAATAGGTACTTAAAAAGGCTGCATTTTTATCATACACATCACGATAGGCAACCACAAAATCGCATACTTGTTCACGAATCGTTTCATCAAATGAGGCAAACATTTCCGGAAAATCTTCTTCAGTAAAACTACTTTGTGCATAAAAACGCATTTCAGGAACAATGTTAGCCGCATTGTAGAAACCTGCATCTGCAATTCGATAACCAAATACAGTTGCCTTCTTTCCCATAGTTTGGTTATATTCAGCAATAATATCCGCCACGACTAGAGGTGCATATTGTTCACGTGCGCGTCCAATTTCAGGAGTATTAATTACAAACGGCCATATTGCTGCAAAGGTGACTCCTAAAAAAATTAATAAACCAATCGTTTTTATCAAATTACGCTGAATTATTACACCCACAGCATTCAACGGATGAGCCACTAATTTTACAGTGTAAACACATCCGAAACAAACATACGTGTATAACGGTAGATAATAAAATGTAAAACCAAACCAAATATAACTACAACAACAGGATATCAACAACTGTGATAAAAAGACATTAATAAATAATAACCAACCACTCTTCTTTTTCCAAAAATTGATTATAAAACACAACAATCCAAAAATAAAGAAAATAAAAAAAAGGCCACCTAAATAAAGAGTAAATGGATATATAAAACTTTTCCCAATGTCAGCCAATACTTTTCCGGAAGTGTTCCAAGAACTTCGATAGTTGCCTATATTAACAAGGAAATAAACGTCAAATAAATCTTTTAACGCACCAACTGCAACAAAATAAATAATAATTGGGATAGTAACAATTAAAAGACCACCAAACATTGTTAAAACGCTACATACCGCTGTTCTAAATTGACGTTTCTTCAAATTAATTATTAACCAAATCAACAATGCCACAACCAAGAAACCAAGCAACGTAAATTTTACCCAAAACAAAATTCCGATACAAATTCCCAATGCTAAACTACGTTGCCAAGTTGTTGGTCGTTGGTCCATTATAAAATCCAAGAAACACAACAATCCGTACGCAAAAAGTGGCAAACAGTATTCCTCTACACAAGACCCCTCAATGCCACGACAAGCGTTACTACTTAGTACCATCATCATTAACGGAACAACCAACAATGCTAACCAAGGCGACAAAAACTTACGCGCAATTTTATAACAAAAGAACAAGAACAAACTGACACAGGCAACCTCAACGCACCAAACGGCAATTTGTGCATTTGGGAACAAACTAGCAATAGCAAAAACCGCATAGGTAATTGGACCTTTATGATCAAATAAATCACGATAAGGAATCTTTCCGGCAACCCAGCCACGCCCCATCGTTAAATACCATTGGTAATCACAATGTGAGTTAAACGTATGAATTGGCGAATTCAAACCATAAAAAAACATAAACAATATTGACACAACTAAGCAGACCGCATAAACAATCCACAAATTAAATTCTTTTCGCGTTTGTTTTACATCACTTGTATCAACAGTGTTTCTCATAAATAGATATACTATAAAATATAGTGTCACCAATAAAAAGACAACAGTTTTATATTTTAATTTCTAAACAACACTACAATTTCATTTTTTCCGTAATATTTAGGTTCAAAAAACGAAAATGGTAAAGTGCTCTTTTTCAAATCATTTTCAATATATGGATGATAATAAGTTTCTAAAAATGCTCGTTGCGTATTATACGTATGGCGGTATGTAATTACAAAATCACATTTTTGCTCCCGAATTGTATTATCAAATGACTCAAACATTTCTGGAAAACCTTCTTTCGTAAAACAATTCTGTGCATAATAATATTCATCTGGAATTAAATTTGCTGCATTATAAAAGCCACAATCCACCATTCGGTAACAAAACAAAGTCGCCGGATGTGTAGACGTTTGGTTATATTCAGTAATCATATCTGCCACCACTAAAGGTGCATATTTTTCACGTTCACGACCAATTTCAGCAGTGTTGGTAACAAAAGGAACTGCCGCAAGCAAACTGAAAACAACTATAAAAAATGCAATTAAACCTTTAATTAAATGTCGCCGAATCACGACTCGCCAAGACGTTAACATATATGCAACGATGTCAACCACATAGATGGCACCTAAAATTGCATACACAAACAATGGTAAATAATAATAGAAATACCCACAGAAGAAACCTACCATTAACCAAGTCGATAATACAGCAATTAACAATAACCACCCACTTTTTTGTTTCCAATTACGAATAGCAAAATTGATTACTCCCCAAACTAGTGCCATTATATAAAAAACACCAATCTGCCAAGATATAACAAAATTCTGCCACGGATTGCTAACCGATACACCACTACCGGTTAAATAATCACCATTATAATGACTTAAATTATTCCAAAAATAAACTTTAAATAAATCATCTAGCGCGCCAACTGCAGTAAAATAAATCATAATAGGGACAGTAACAATTAAAAGACCACCTAACATTACCCAAACACTACGCATAACCGTTTTAAATTGACGTAAATTAATAATTACCCAGATTAATAACGGCACAACGAAAAATTCTAACATTGTAAATTTCACCCAGAATAAAATCCCAATACAAATTCCCAACGCTAAACTACGTTGCCAAGTCGTCGGTCTTTTATCCATTATAAAATCCAAGAAACATAACAGTCCGTACGCAAAAATTGGTAAACAGAATTCTTCGACGCAAGCACCTTCTAATCCACGACAGTAATTAGTACTTAGTATCATCATCATTAATGGTAGTACCAACAGTGATAACCACGGTGATAAAAACTTACGTGCAACCCGGTAACAAAAAAACAAGAACAAGCTAACAACCACAACTTCCACACACCAAACGGCAAATTGCGTATTGGGAAACAAACTTGCAATAGCAAAGACCGCATAAATAATTGGACCCTTTTGTTCGAACAAATCGCGATATGGAATTTTTCCAGCCATCCACCCACGCCCCATTGTTAAATACCATTGATAATCGCAATGCGAATTAAAAGTATGGATTGGCGAATTTAAACCATAAAAGAACATAAATAAAAACGACACAAACAAACAAACAACATAAACAATCCACATTTTAAATTCTCGTCGTGGTTGTTCAACGTTTAAATCTGTCGTATTTTCTTCCATCTATATAAACATTATATACTGTCTTAAGCATAAACAAAAACTTTATTTATCCATTTCTAGAGCATTTATTTCATTGTCATTCTTCGTTACATTATAATTTTTAGCCCCAACTTTACCATTTACAATTCCAGTCGGCTGAATTGTAACTTTACTCTTTTTCATTTTTTTATACTTTGGACCCACAAACCCCATTGCTTCCAATTCTCTTTTACATAAAGCAATTTCGGCTTCAGCGGTATTTTGCGAAACTAAACTGTCTTCAACCATTTTCCGTTTCTTTTTGTGTAACTTTTTAATATAATTTTCGATATGCTCTCGTCGCTTCGATTTTTTCATACTATTTATGGCTTCTTCAATTTCCAAATCAATTGCATCAAGTTTTTTCGCTAAACGTTTTTTCTGTACTGCTAATTCATCCTGATTATAATCAAGATATAAACGATAAAATTCATCTAAAGCATTGACTGCAGCAAAATCGGCACGCATTTCTTCTAAAGTTGTCTCGCTAAAGCTGGGAAAATCATCTAACTCGTAATCATCAGAATACGGATCATCCAAGTCAATTTCATCTTCATCATATACACGAAATTGCATCCAAAAATACGCCCGCAATTCTAAAATTTTCTCTTCCCGTTCGTCCATACCATATTCTATCTGATTTGAACTTAAAATTCAATACTGATTAGATAAATTTACCATTGTCAAAAAAAATCGTATCTTTAGACCTTTCATTTAAATTATTGAACAGTCCACAAATGGGATGCAAACAGTAACTTTATCTGCTTCTTCTGTTTTTGCTTCTTTGTTTCTTGCAGAGGTTTGTTCATAATAACGATTAATTCGTTTCTTCACTCTATTGATATTAAACCTTCAATATGTTTTTGCGCTGTATCTAATAAATAGTTTGAAGGTAAAGCGAGTTAGATCAATGCACTACAATCATTTGCCTTGATTGTTTGTCGTTTTGAGCGCTTTTGCCTGCTTTTTTAATTTCGCAACTTCGCTGGCCAATTTTTCGTATTTTTCTAAACTAAGATTCATTTTTTGCTTTAATAATGGAGTAATTTCGCCTTGCTGTTCGGCTTCGGCAATCAGCAATTCCCTTTCTTGGTCTAAGTTTCGCAACCTTTTTAATTTTTCTTGTAAAAGAGCATCTATCTTTAACCATTCATCACAAAACATTTTTGTCCTCCACTTTTAAAATTTCGTATTGTTCGCGATGCCAATCACCAGCAAATGAACCACTTCCGTTATACTTGAAGTCATCAAAATTTGGTGCTTTTAAGATTTCACTTTTGGGATTTCCACGGATAAAAATATTAATCGCATCCCAATTAGGCGAAATGCCACAAGTTACTTTTTTAATTGGTTGAGATGGATTTTCTTGATTATACTCTTTCACAAAAGCATTAATCCCTTGCATCGCTTTTTGGTAGATTGCTTCTCTCTGTTTGAGATTCTCATATTTTTTATTAACTTCAAAATCATTAACAACCGCATATCCCTCTTTGCGGTTAACATAGATAATACCAAATGAAATGATATTGTTATCAAAATCACGAATCACCAATGGTTGCATATCCGGATGAATAATCATTGCCCTCATAGCACCTGCCCCTGCGCCATATAGCGTGGCACAACAACTGGTTAAACACCCCATGACAAAGTTTGCTGGATCACTCTTACTTAACAACTCATAGGTAAAAACAGATGAAGTATCTTCAATTTGGTCATGCAAAATTTCCGCAGAATCACTTAATATTTGCTCACGTAACTTTTGTTCACTACGGTATTGATCCAAACTTTCAATTCGACCCTGTTTAACCGGATTCGCCAAGATGTCTTTCACCCCTGAATTAAAACGCTCGGCGTCAATTTCTTTTGCTTTATTAAAATACTTTTGACCTCCTCTATAAATATTACATTCGCCGATTACTTTCGCTAACTCTCCATCTCGTTGAGTATTTACTCCCACGAATTTATGTTGTTCAAATTCTTTGAGTAAATTTTCCATGGTTGGTACTCGCCAATGCATACGGTCAATATCATTTTCTGCAGTTTCATACACCAAAACCTTAAACCGATCTTCTTCTCTTGTTGGCATTAATTGGTTACCTGTTTGAGTCAAATCCAATTCCGTTCTAGCCTTAAACCAATCATATACCCGGCTAAGCACACCCAGATTATTTTTAATGTCCGACCAATTGGATTTATTAACGACAAATTTCATAAATGCTTCATTGTAACTATCCACTTGCATTGCTTGTAAATCCATATGCAGTCGATTTAATTCGATTTGTTTACTTTTGATGATCCCTTGTAAAAAGGTGTAAACAATATTATTCACCGGTGACATAATCGGTTTTCCCGCTTTATCTTTACCCGTCTCAACCACCGTTGATTTGGGTTCCAAGATACCAAGATTTACCGACAATGCCACTAATTCACGACAATTATCCTCACTTTTAAAGTTTTGTTCTTTAGCGAGTTCATAGACTAAATTCAAGTGTTTAAAATTAAGTCTTGGATTGTTTTTTATCATCTCAAGCATTTCTTGATTAAGTAAATCACCACAGATGTTCTTTCCTTGAAATTCCAATTTTTGAACGCCATAAAAAAACGCCTCGTCACCAATACTCGTTACACTATCCGGAATTTTAATATTTGTCAGGGATTCACAACAATAAAAAGCATAATCACCAATATTTGTTACTGTATTTGGAATTTCTATGTTTTTAAGAGACCTACATTCCCTAAAAGCATTATTACCAATACGCGTTACATTATCCGGAATTTTAATATTTGTCAGGGATTCACAATCATTAAAAGCATTATCACCAATATTTGTTACACTGTCCGGAATTTTAATGTTTGTCAGGGATTCACAACCAGAAAAAGCATAATCACCAATATTCGTTACTGTATTTGGAATTTCTATGTTTTTAAGAGAAGTACAACCATTAAAAGCAGAATTACTAATACTCGTTACACAGTCCGGAATTTTAATGTTTGTCAGGGATTCACAATAACCAAACGCCCCATTACCAATACTCGTTACTGTGTTTGGAATTTCTATGTTTTTAAGGGACCTACATCCCCAAAAAGCATTAATACCAATATTCGTTACGTCATCTGGAATTTTAATATTTGCCAGAGATTCACAATCAGCAAACGCCCCATCACCAATCCTCGTTACACTATCCGGAATTATAATGTTTGTCAGAGATGCACAATAAGAAAAAGCACTGTCGCCAATACTTGTTACTGTGTTTGGAATTTCTATGTTTTTAAGAGACTTACATCCACCAAAAGCAGAATAACCAATACTCATTACTGTGTTTGGAATTTCTATGTTTTTAAGAGACTTACATTCACTAAAAGTAGAATTACTAATACGCGTTACACTATCCGGAATTTTAATCTTTGTAAGAGATTCACAATTAGCAAACGCCCCATCACCAATACTCGTTACACTATCCGGAATTTTAATATTTGTCAGAGATTCACAATCAGCAAACGCCCCATCACCAATACTCGTTACACTATCCGGAATTTTAATGTTTGTCAGGGATTTACAACCAGAAAAAGCATAATCACCAATATTCGTTACTGTGTCTGGAATTTCTATGTTTTTAAGAGACTTACATCCACCAAAAGCAGAATAACCAATACTCATTACTGTGTTTGGAATTTCTATGTTTTTAAGAGAAGTACAACCATTAAAAGCAGTATTACTAATACGCGTTACACTATCCGGAATTTTAATCTTTGTAAGAGATTCACAATCAGCAAACGCCCCATCACCAATCCTCGTTACACTATCCGGAATTATAATGTTTGTCAGAGATGCACAATAAGAAAACGCCCTATTACCAATACTCGTTACTGTGTTTGGAATTTCTATATTTTTAAGCGACTCATAACGTCTAAAAGCCTCATTGCCAATACTCGTTACACCTTTCCAAAATTCAGTTGGATTCTTTTCAAGCAAAATGAGATCATCATCCTTCACCCCTAACAAAACACCATTTACTTTTGTCATATTAAATTTAGTGTAACATATAAAAACAAAAAAACAAATGGATACCGCAAAAAAGTTATCCACCAACTATAAAAAACATATTTTATGTTCTTTTTCGTATGTTTCAAAGTCCCTTGACCATGTGTAATTTTAATTGGGGAGTTAGGGTATGTTGGGACGGGTGACGCTTTCTGAACCCTCTTCCAACAAACTATTTTAAGCTTATTTAAGGTCAACTTGATACTAAAATAAGTATAGCATACTTGATGTTTTTTATCACTTAATTTTAAACGGTTTACTGTTATCAATTTGCCAAACTTCACAATTTTTCGGGTTGTAGCGATAAATATTGTGGTCGTCCGGCATACCATCAAGACAAACATGCGACCACATTACCATTCCACCGTGTGTTACTACTAACACATTTTTACCAACATGTTTTTCCAATATCTCATTCCAAAATGAACGAACACGGTTTTGGAAATCTGATAATCTTTCAATTCCAAAGCGGTTTTCGTTTGGGTTGTAGTAATCAATACCCAATTGTTTTACCATTTCTTTCACATCAGTACGGCCTTCTAATTCACCCTTACCCCGTTCTCTAATTCGTTGGTCAACAATAATTTTACCTTGGTAAATTATTTGAGCAGTTTTGAGCGCACGCTTCTGTGGGCTAGAAAAACAAACATCAAACTTAACACTTGACAATTTAACAGACAATTCCTCAGCTTGTTTTAATCCAGTTTGGTTCAGTTCAGTATCCGCCCAACCTTGACATCTGCCTTCCAAATTCCAATCTGTTTGTCCGTGTCTTACTACATAAATCATTAGTTACACATTCACTCCTTGTTAATTTTTATTAACATAACCAACTTAATAAAGCAAATTAAAATTTTCAACATAATAATTACAATAAAACAAAATTTTATATTTAATATTCCACAATCGTAATTCGTGCTCCTTTTTTGTTATTTGCCTTTCGCCAGGTTGAGTGGCATAGATACGCGCGAAAGTTAATGGAATATAAAATTACGCCCCGCTGTTAAGTAGGCGGTTTTATTAAGAATTTTTACTATTTTTGGCATCAACTCGCATTCCATTCAACTTTAACATAACTGTCGCCAACAACATTTACTAAATCAGTTGTATTTGTTATATTACCAATCTTTGTATATGAATAATTTGTTGAAAAAGATTTATAAAACACAACTAGACAGTTGTTGCCAAAAAGCATAATGTTACCTGTATTGATGTAATTTACTCGCTGTGGATTCATCGGTAGACTCGTATCTAGGTAACAATATTTTTCATTGCCATTAAGTTCATTCATTGTGATAGTCATCGGCAACAGTTTTATCAATTCCTTAGTTGTAGCATTATTTTCTAATACGACATCAAAAGTTTTTTCATATATAACTAATTTCATACTTTGATAATCCTTATTTTCAATTGTTTTCTCTTGTGATGGCGGAGTCGTATCAAGTGTCTGTGAATTACAACCAGAAAACCCAAAATTACAACAAGCAGCACAAATGCACAAAAGAGTCGTTTTATTATATATTTTTCCTGATAAATGTTTCAATCTTATCAAATGGGATGCATTTATTTTCTCCACCATCATACAAATCACAATGGTCAGCATTTGGAATTATCAATAATTCTTTATTATCGCCTTGCAGCAATTTGAACATATCTTCACTAAAATATCGCGAATGTGCATTAGCACCATGAATAAGCAAGACGGCATTTCTAATTTCGCCAGCAAAAACGTGTTGCGGTGTATTGATAAATGACAAAGCCGAAGTCTTATTCCAACCTCCGTTACTGTTCAAACTACGGGGATGATATCCACGTGGTGTCTTATAATAAGCGTGATATCCTTTGACAAAATCAGGTGCATCGGCCGGTATAGTTTCTGCAACTCCACCACCAAGTTCGTATGCACCATTTTTATAATCGACTGACCTTTGTGCATTGAGGGCTTCTTTCATTTGATAAACCGCATCCGCATCATTACTATCGAAATAACCATTATGATTAACTCGCGACATATTATACGATGTAATACAAACAGTCGCTTTAATTCTCGTATCAATGGCCGCAGCATTTAGTGCTAAACCGCCCCAACCACAAATACCAATGATGGAAACTTGTTCCGCATTAACATTATCTTGGACACTTAAAAAATCCACCGCAGCCTGAAAATCTTCGGTGTTAATATCAGGGGATGCTACATATCTTGGCATTCCACCACTTTCACCCGTAAAAGACGGGTCAAAAGCAATTGTCAAAAAACCGCGTTCTGCCATCGTCTGGGCATACAAACCTGAATGCTGTTCTTTAACTGCCCCAAAAGCACCGCAACACGCAATTGCCGGAAATTTATTTCCAACCTTAGGCCAATACATATCCGCAACCAGTTCAATACCAAATCGGTTATGAAATGTAACCTTCTTGTGATTTACTTTATCGGATTTTGGGAAAACCTTATCCCATTCGTTTGTTATTTTTAATTTTTCCATAATAAAAATCCCCCGAATTGATTATAGAGTAATCAAAAAATTTCCACAAGTTTTTATCAACCAAAGCGTCGACTTTACTTGAATTATTCTCTAAATGTAAGCCACACAACACCACATCATTGACACACTAATCCCAGATAAATATCTAATTCAAAGTGCAATTTTTGCACTTTGAATTTTGCACTTTGCACTTTAATTAGTTGTTATTTCAAATTAAGTTACCAACTTAAATTTTCAAGATTAATTAAACTACTGAACACTCTTCTCTATAATCAATTGGTTCGCGCATGAATTCACACAGTCACTGATTAGGCGTGACGAATTCTACTTACTATTTTTTTCTACCAAATCATAACTAATTTGTAACAAATTTTTTAAGGCTGACACATCTGTATTTTTGTTTAACAAAATTGTTATCCAATTCTTTTTGTTCATATGATAAGCATTAAAGTATTTTTGGTTATCTATTAGCTCTTGAATTTGATCAGACGGTAACTTAATATTAATGATATCTACTACTCCATCTTGGTCTAAACCGAGTTTACGAGCAGGGACATTCATTATAATGGCATACCACTTTTTACTGTTAAGAGTTTTGAATGTGCAAAACTCCGGATACTTATCCCACGGTTTTTCATACTTTGTCTTGTATGTTTCTTCGCAGTATCTAATGACATCTAGTTTCAAATTAGTAAAACACTTCTTTACGATATCATTTACTAAATCATCCACCATTGCTTTAACTGGGCTGTTTCCATCTTTAACACTGAACGGAAGAAAGTCATCATTGAACTCTCTGTCAATCACACGGACACTAAAACTTGATTTCGTTATCTTCACTAATGCAAATAAATTTTTAATCGGTAAATCATATTCTAAACACCATTCACCATCCTTATTAATAAATCCATATTCTTTCAGGCTGGATTCATCCAGTGTATAGTTACGTAAATAATTATCTAAATTCATTATCATTTCTAACCTATCAACAAAATAATGTTTTGTCACTCCTTTTTTGTCTTCGCCTTTCGGCTAGTTGAGTGGCATAGATACTCACACACGAGACTTTTTCTGAACTCTCTCCGAATCTATTAATTCGCGCATGAATTCACACCCCGCGCGTTGTCTAAAGCGACACAAACTAGTTTTTTTATATAAATTAGTTTCTTAAAAGACATAACCTATATCGAAAAAACCAAAATATTTGAGTGAAACTAATTTTACAAAAAAACTTAGCGATAAAAAGCCATAAACCTCTCTGCAACTGCGTTTGATATATTTAAATAGTTTTTACTGTTTTTGACACTCACTTAATTTTGTTTGCTTTTTATCCTTAATTTAATACCGTTTAACAAATCCATAACCAATTTATCGCGTAAAATCAAGATAAACAAACCATAAACGACAACACCAATTAAGATAATCAAAAATGTATGCAAAACGCTCGGAATTAAAAAATAAGACAATGGATAGATAGTTGCGCTCATAAGTAAACTTGCCAACAACGGCTTCAAAGACATACGTAAGATTTTGCCCAATTCTAAATGCTTAGATGACATAATTAGCATAATTAATGTAACTGTTAATTCAGCAAGTATACTTGACCAAGCTGCTCCCAACGCACCGAAGAAATGTATTAACGGAATATTCAGACACAAATTAACCAATGCACCGATCAAAATTGCGAAGGTAAATTGGCGATCTTTTTGATACGGTAATAAATACTGCAACCCAATTACATTACTTATACCAATAATCAATATCAAACCTGATAAAACTTGCATTAAAATAATGCTTTGACAAAAATTTTCTCCTAGGAACCATGGAATCATATTATTTGCAATCAAAATATTTCCAGCCATCAAGGGCATACCTAAAAGCCAAACAAAATGTATCGCATTGTAATTGTTAGTTTGTACCTGTTCTACATTACCATGTTCTATTTCATAAGAATTTCGTGGAATCATTACCGTACCAAGACAGGTTACCAAAGTCATTGACATCTTTACAATTTTTTCTGCCTGTTCATAAAAACCATTTTCAGCATCACTGTGTGTAATAAATCCAATCAGTGTTTTATCTAATACCGTATACAGACTGACTGCCAATGCTGGAATAAATAACCGCAATGAACCACGTAGATGTCGCATTGGCTGTAATTCACAAATTCTTATCCTTATCAATTTTCCACGAAGCAACAACCACATTATTAAATTAGTAACAATCAATACTAATGAATTAAGCAATGCATAAATCCAAATGTCATCAAAACTTTTAACAAAAACAAAAATACCAACTGTCCCTAAAATTTTAATAATTAAGTTTAAAACAACAAGTTTTCCAAATTCTTCGTTGCCTTGAAAGAAAAAAGTAATATCAACCGCAATAGCGATTATATTAATGCTAAACAATAACATTAAATTTGTGTATTGACAATACACACCACAAAACGCCAGAATGAAATTCAGCATCAAACTTAAAAATACTGGAATCAAACGACAGAGGAAAATTTCCCAAAAGACAATCGTTTGTTTTTGTTTGTCATTTTGATGTTTCGCGACCTCGCGTTGAGCATAAGTGCCAAAGCCCAAAGACGCAAATATTGTAAAATATGTTATTAAAGACAAAGAAAAACTGTATTGCCCCACACCTTCAGGGTCTAGTACGCGCGAAATATATGGAGTTACAACTACTGGAATTATGATTATCAATATTTGATAAATCACATTATAGATATAATTTTTTTTAATACTCTTCTGGCTCATTTTATCAACTCTTGTACACGGTCCAGTGCCGCCTTAATAACATTATGCATATCGTAGTATTTATACTCACCCAAACGACCACCAAATATCACATTGAGTTCTTTCTCTGCTAAAGCTTTATATTTTTGATAAAGCGCGTTATTCTTGTCGTTATTTACTGGATAGTACGGTTCATCGCCAACTTGCCAGGTCGAAGAAAATTCCTTACTAATAATTGTTTTTGGTTGTTGTCCAAACTCAAAATGTTTATGTTCAATAATGCGCGTAAACGGCACATCTTTGGCTGTATAGTTCACTACCGCATTTCCTTGATAATTCGGCATATCCAAAGTTTCGGTTTCAAGGCGAATACTACGATATTCCAAAGCGCCATAAACATAATCGAAATATTGATCGATAGCACCTGTATAAATAATTTTATCCGCGATATTTTTCAATTCATCTTTATGTGCGAAATAATCATAATTTAATTTTATATCGGCTTCGACCAACATTTTTTCAATCATTTTAGTATATCCGCCAACTGGAATACCTTGATAACGGTCGTTGAAATAATTATTATCAAAGGTAAAGCGCACTGGTAAACGTTTAATAATGAATGCTGGTAATTCTTCGCAAGATTTACCCCACTGCTTTTCCGTATAACCTTTAATCAACTTTTCGTAAATAGTTTTACCAACCAGGTTGATTGCCTGTTCTTGTAAGTTTTTCGGCTCTTCAACGTAACCTTGTTTGCGTTCTTCCGCAATACGATTCATTGCATCTTGCGGAGTAAAAACATCAGGCCAAAGTTTGGTAAAAGTATTCATGTTAAACGGCAAGTTATACAATTCATTTTTATAACGAGCTACTGGCGCGTTGATGTAATTATTAAATTCGGCGAACTGGTTAACATAATTCCAGATTGCTTTATCCGAAGTATGGAAAATATGTGCTCCATATTTATGCACGTTAATACCTTCAACTTCTTCAGTATAAACATTACCACCGATATGATTGCGTTTATCAATAACTAAACATTTCTTTCCGGCTTGTGTTAATTCGTAAGCACACACTGCACCGTACAATCCCGCTCCGACAATTAAATAATCATACTGCCTATCCATATTTTTTATTGTACTTTAATATATTATAAATAGCAAATAATCTCCATAAAAATATAATTAAATTATTTAAAAATATTTTCAATACACTGTTTGAAATATTCTTTTTCGCTCATAATATATTCTCTATAAATTTTGAAATCATTTATCGATGTTTCATAAGAATTTACACAAAATTCAATCTGCTTTACTATTGCTTCAATATTTTTTTTCTTATCCTTAAATTTATATTTACTGGGTATTTTCACATCATCATAAAAATTTGCGGAACCCTTTTGTCCAGTAATTACACAACACATAGAGACTGCAGCCTCACGTGGAAAACGATCTTTTCCTGGGTGGTTACCAAAATCAATGTAAACTTTCGCTTTAGTAAGCAAATCACGTACTTGATCATTAGACATATTAATAATCGGAACAAATTTAATATTAAGTTTACTAGCTTTCTTTATAATTTGTTCAGTAAACTGCTTTCCTTTTTTAGGATTATAACAAACTATGTTTTGTTTTTTACTTATGTCTACTTTATTTAGGTTATTAATATAAGTATCATTAATGTAATCAGATAAATATAAAACATGTCTTATGTTATGTTTCTCTACAAAATCTTTTGCATAATATGACTGTACTAAATGATAATCAACCTTTTGTAATTCTTTAATTGATAATTGGCGTTTGGGACTCATTAACATTTTATGTTTCAACAATCTTAATACTTGTTTATAATTCCTTATTTTTACATTATAAACAATACTACTAAGAAACAAATAATTATCTACACTTTCCCACCAAACAACTTTTTTACATTTCTCAAACATTCTCGCATAATTTGTTAAAGTTTCAGGTAGTATGCATATATTGTTTTCGTCATCAATTACATCTTCTAAATTTAAATAATCTGTTACATATTGTCTAAACGCTGGATTGATGTTCCTATCTGCAGTGGCATCGATATAAACCATATTCGCTTTTCTTTTATAACATCCCAACCAGTAAGCCAATTGATGCAAAAGCTCTGTACCACCGGTTTTAAAAAACGCAGGACAAAATACATAAATTTTTGATTTAGAATTTAATTGAATATGGTTATCCATCACAAACTCCCACGATCTTTATAATTTTTCTCCAGCCAATTTTGATATTCGCCAGATTCAACATGAGATAACCACTCTTGATTATCAAGGTTCCACTTGATGGTTGCAACAATACCAGTGTCGAAATTATATTTCGGTTTCCAGCCAAGTTCCTTAGTGATTTTTTCCGGATCAATCGCGTAGCGTTGGTCATGTCCTGGACGGTCAGTGACGAATGAAATCAAACTTTCTGGTTTACCTAAAACTTTCAAAATAGTTTTAACAACCTGCAAGTTAGTGCGTTCATTGTGTCCACCGATGTTATAAACTTCGCCGACTTTACCTTTATGAATAATTAAATCAATCGCACTGCAATGATCTAAAACATGTAACCAGTCGCGCACGTTTTCGCCCTTACCATAAATCGGCAATTTTTCGTTGTTTTGCACTTTCTTAATAATTAAAGGAATTAATTTTTCTGGGAATTGATACGGACCATAATTATTTGAACAACGTGAAATTGTTACTGGCAACTTGTAAGTACGATAGTATGCCATTGTCAATAAATCAGCCGAAGCTTTAGATGCGCTATACGGGCTAGAAGTATGCAACGGCGTGTCCTCATGGAAAAACAAATCAGGACGATCCAACGGCAAATCGCCATAAACTTCGTCAGTTGAAACTTGGTGGAATCGCGACACTTTATATTTACGGCAAGCATCCATTAAGGTTTGCACACCAATCACATTGGATTCTAAGAAAATTTTTGGATTTTGGATTGAACGGTCCACATGCGATTCCGCCGCAAAGTTTACTACAATATCAAATTTTTCTTCAGCAAAAAGTTTATCAACGAATTCAGTATCGCAAATATTACCTTTGACAAATTTAAAGTTTTTCTTATCTAAGATATCCGCCAATGTTTCCATGTTGCCGGCATAGGTCAAAGCATCCAAGCATACGAATTGGTCATTTGGATATTTTTCGACCATATAATGACAAAAATTTCCCCCGATAAATCCTGCTCCTCCTGTGATTAAAATTTTCATTTGGTTTTCTCCTTTTTATCTGATGTATAACGATTAAAAATCAACTTTAACTTAAATTTATTCTTATTACTACAATCGATATTGTTAATTAAAAACTTTTTATTATGCCTGTAATCAATTAGTTTTTCAATCAATTCTCGATTATTATCAGATAACTCATTTTTATAATATTTAATGAACAACTTTAATATATCAAAATTAATACTTGTGTACCCTTTGAACCACCTGGTTATTATTTTCTTTAGCCCAAATTTAACAAAACCACTAGAAGTGTTATGATTATGCTGACGATACAAGATATGCTCCGGACACATATCAAAAATGAAATTTGCCCCTTTACAGTAATTAGCGATTAAGCCTACCCAATGATCATGAGCATTTGATGCTATATCTTTAGGATAATATTTAGTAACTAAATCTTTGAATTTACTATCAAATACAGCCGTATTACCAATGGTTACACAAAAAAGCAGTTGGTCATGATAGTGGCATAAATATCCTGCATTTCGATAATTTCTTCCTGAGTAATTTAGGTTCTCATCGACAATTTTAAGATTTGACGCATACAGTGAACATTCACCTTTTTTCTCAAGCTTCTTAATAGCTGAAATTAATTTATCTTCTGCCCAATAGTCATCTTGATCCGAAAAAGCATAATAGTCAAATTCGTTGTTATCCTTAAAACTAAACAAAGCATCAATAAAATTATAATTATAATTTTTATTAGTTTCATTTACTTTAATATGAATATTGGAATATCTAGCAGCATATTCTTGAAGGATTTTCAAAGTACCATCTGATGAAACATCATCAAAAACATATAAACTTATATTAACACCCTTCTGAGCCAGAATACTGTCTAACTGAGTTTTTAGGTATCGCTCACCATTATACGTAGACATAATTACGCAAACTTTATTGTTAGACATTTTTCCTCCAGCTAGTAAGTTTTACGCCAATCTTCAACAAAAACAACCAGTTATAATGGATTATTAATGCTTTTAAACGCGATATCAATCCATTACAAAGTTTTTTGTGTCGTAGATAATTTTCACGTTTGTTCCAATGCTTAATTTCTAAAAGGTTTTCTTGTAAACCATATTTAATTTGATTGGAAACACAAATATAGTAAGCGAAAAATTTTTCAGCGTCAACATATCTTTTAAAATTATCGCTATCAGAAATCTTTTCAAAAACATTAATAAAGCTTTGACACTTATTTATCAAATTTCTCACGCCACCGTTACTTAATGAATTATCTCTAACCCGATAATTATATAAACAATCATTCACATAACCAAGTTTGGGTTTAGTCTTCAATAACAACTCCGTTAAAAACAGTACATCTTCCATATAATTAATATTTTCATAAAAACGGATATCGCCAATTGTTTCTTTTTTAAACAAAATACGCCAAATTAAACAATTAACATTATGTTTAGTATGTAAACAGTTATGTTTAACTTTACAATGCGGATGTGTTAACAAAAATTTCAAATTTCCTGTCAAACAAAATTCAGATAAATCATCTTCACAAACCGGTATAAATTTATTATTCTGGTAATTATTAAAACGACTAAACACCCAATCATAATCATGTTCTTTTTGTTCTTTTATAAGTTTTTCATATAGTCTGGGTTGGACAAAATCATCTGAATCGACAAAAGCAACAAAATCTCCTTTCGCAATTTTTAACCCACAGTTTCTCGCAATTGATACGCCTTCATTGATTTTGTGCAAAACTACTATTCTAGTATCTTTTTTTTTGAATTCATCGCAAATTTCTGAACTTCCATCAGTACTACCATCATCTACTAGAATAATTTCCAAATTTCGATAAGTTTGATTAACTATACTATTTAAACATTTCTCTAAATACTGACGTACATTATAAACAGGGACAATAACACTAATTAAATCTTTCAAACAAATTCTCCCTTTAATATTTTTTCAACAAAAGCTTAATTTTAAATCTCCGCTCAAAATTTGATTTTACACGTTTTCGCAAATATTGACTACTCTTTTTTGAATAGAGATTTTTTATATTTTCAAATAACACTTTATTTTCCACACTAATATTGGTTTGATATAATTCATAAAATCTCACCATTAAACTTTTAGTAGTTTTCTCATTTGGTAGTTTTTCATATATTTTTCTAAATAACTGTTTAATGCGACCACGCCCTTCTCCGATCTGGTTACTTTCATGTTGACGATATAAAATATAGCTTGGTTCGGTGTCATAAACAAAATGTGATTGTTCACAATAATTTGCGATAACAGCCAACCAATAATCATGTAAATAAATATTTTCCGGATAGTGCTGCGTTGCCAAATCTTTAAATTTCTTATCCATTACGATGGTGCAACCGGTCGCAATATTTTTACAAATTGTATCGTAATACTTTTGTCTAAAATCAACTGGTAAAACAGTTTTTTTCAATTCATTCAAGTTACCATCAACAAGTGTTAAATTACTGCAATACATAGTACAATCGCCAGTCTGTTTAATTTTTTGTACAGCCGTGATTAACTTATTTGGCAACCAGTAATCATCTTGGTCAGCGAACGCATAGTAGTCATATGTTTGGTTATTTTTGAAATTAAATAACGCGTCCAAAAAATTATAAGTAAAATTTTTATTATTTTCGTTGATGTGCAAATCAATATTTTTGTGGTCAGTTTGATACTCGCGAATAATTTTAACTGTATTATCCTTAGAACAGTCATCTGAAATATATAAACTCACATCGACTTGTTCTTGCGCTAAAATACTGTCAATTTGCTCACGCAAATACTTCTCACCATTATAAGTTGACATGATAACCAAAACTTTCGGTTTTGATTCTTGTTTTATTTCAATTTTTAATTCATTTTGCAGATATTGTTCCAATGCATCTTGCCAGCCGGGTAAACGACTAAAACCAGCTTGATCCAAACTTCTCTTAGACAAACGAGAGTTTAATGGGCGATGTGCTTTGGTTGGATAGGCACTAGTTGAAATACCATTAACTTTAACATTCTTGCCAGCTAATTCAAAAATCTTCTTCGCAAAATCGTACCACGAACAAACTCCTTCATTGGTAGCATGATAGGTGCCATATTTCTTAGTCACAATCATATCACAAATTAATTTTGCTAAATCAACCGTATAGGTCGGCGAACCAATTTGATCATTGACGACATTTAACTCAGTCTTTGTTTCGGCTAATTTTAACATTGTTTTCACAAAATTATTACCGTTGATACCAAACACCCACGAAACGCGAATGATGAAATGTTTTTTACACTGAGCAGCTTCCAATTCCCCTTGATATTTACTTAACCCATAAACCGATAACGGTTGTTTTTCATCGTTAACCTCTTGAAAGGCTGTGCCCTCGCCTTTAAAGACATAATCAGTCGAAATGTAAACTAATTTAGCACCAACTTTTTTTGCCGCTTGCGTTAGAAACCTCGTACCTAAAACATTAACTTTGTAGCATTCATCTTTACAATCTTCAGCTTTATCCACTGCTGTCCATGCCGCACAATGAACAATAACATCAGGCTGATTTTTCGTCACACAATCATACACTGCATTTTCATCGGTAATATCCAGTTGCGAACGGTCAACACCTTTAACATCGTTGTAACCACGGTTATTCAATTCACGACAAACATCATATCCTAATTGCCCACCAACACCGGTCACTAAAATTTTCATTCGCTCATCTCCTTATATGGACCTAAAATCCCCTTTTTACCATCATGAATGCCGCGGCAAATCATTTTATAAACTTGATAATGATTTTTTTGAAGAAAAATTCTTTTAAGTGACATTACAAATGTAAAATCTCTATGATGAATCATCTCTAATTTCTTTCTATATTCTTTTGAAGAATGTTTTTTAAGGTAATAATAATTTCGATATTGATAATAATAACGCAATGGTGAATGAATATGTCTTTCTTTTTTTATCCAAAGAAATTTAAAATTTTGAATTGTTCCGAGAACATGTTGTAAACAAATATTAGGGAAAACGACCAAGCTATATTTTTTTTCTAAAAATTGTAAACTAATGTCGTGATCAACCAGTTCAATAAATAAATCTGAATTGTAACCTTTAATATTTTTATAAGTCTTTAAATTAGTTATAGTACCGCTCGTAATACATTTCACACACTTTTCTACAAAGTCCTTACCTTTATCATTGGGTAACAATGCGTTGTGTCCAGTAAAGTTAATCGCAACTTGTGCCACATTATCTTCAATATGCTCTAAATATTTTTTAATAAAAGGAAAATCCTCAGTTGGATATTGACTATCCTGGTCCATGGTTAATATAAAATCATAACCGTCTGCAATCGCTTTTTCGGTAGCCATCTTTAACGCCGCAGCAATCCCCTGATTTCCATGCATCGAAACGTACTCTACTTTTTCTAGTTTCTTTAGCTCATCAATAAATCCAATGTCTTGAGTTGAATTATCCATAACATACAAAACATCCGAAATAGGTAAATAAGTTTTGATATTATCAATCACGTTTTTTTCTGGATTATATAAAACGACAGTCGAAGCTAATTTCATTTTCCCTCGTATGTAAAAATGCAGTCACTATCCGCAAATAACGGTGCGTTTTTGTCTTTATCGGATAAAATCGGATTTTCAACTCCCCATTCGACACCAAACTCTGCATCGTTAAATTTTACCGAACGATCACATTCTTTGCTATAATAATCATCAACCTTGTATTGCACTTCAACATCATCCGTCAATGTCACAAAGCCGTGTAAAAATCCTTTCGGAATAAAAAGCTGTTTTTTATTCTCAGCAGTTAAAATTACTTTAATCCATTTTTTATAAGTTGGTGATCCGCGACGAATATCAACAATCACATCAGCAATTTCGCCACGTGTACAACGAATTAACTTAGTTTGACAATGCGGATTAGTTTGGCAATGCAAACCACGCAAAATTCCCTTTTGTGAAGAATAAGATTGGTTATCTTGGACAAAGTTAATACCAGCCAAATCACCCATTTTATTTTGAGTGTAAGTTTCCATAAACCAGCCACGTGCATCACCGTGGACATCTGGCTCAATTAAAAAAGCACCATCTAATTCAGTTGCTGTGATTTTCACTGTTTACCTCCCACTAAGTTTTCTTTATAAGCATCATTGGCAACTTTTAATAAATGTTGTCCATATTGGTTTTTGGACATAAACTTACCTTGTTCAATTAATTTTTCTTTACTAATCCAACCATTTTGGTAAGCGATTTCCTCTGGACAACTAATTTTCAAACCTTGATGCTCTTCCACCATCTTTACAAAAGCAGTCGCATCAGCCAATGATTCATGGGTTCCAGTATCTAACCAAGTCATACCGCGACCGAATGTTACCACATCAAGATTGTTCTCTGCCAAGTACAACTTATTTAAATCGGTAATTTCCAATTCACCACGCGCAGACGGTTTTAAGCTCTTGGCTTTCCGAATAACAGTATTGTCGTAAAAATACAAACCAGTGACTGCATAATTAGATTTTGGATGAGCCGGTTTTTCTTCCAAAGAAACCACGCGGTTATTACTATCAAAATCAACCACACCAAATCTTTCTGGATCTGGAACATGATAACCGAAAACGGTCGCCACATTGTGGTTGAGATTTTCAATTGCACGTTGCAATCCTCTTTTTAAGCCAGCACCATAGAAAATGTTATCACCAAGGATCATGACAACTGGATCCTTACCAATAAATTCTTCGCCCAAAATGAACGCTTGCGCCAAACCATCAGGTGATGGTTGCACTTTATAAGTTAAATGAATACCAAACTTTTCACCGCTACCCAACAACTTTTCAATACGTGGAGTATCATCTGGCGTCGAAATAATTAAGATATCACGAATCCCCGCCATCATCAAAACCGACAACGGATAATAAATCATCGGTTTGTCGTAAATTGGTAATAACTGCTTACTGGTTACAATCGTCAACGGATACAACCTTGTTCCGCTTCCACCTGCTAAAATAATTCCTTTCATTTTAAATTTTTCCTCCTTAGCGCTTTTTGTGGTAAATAAAAGATAATTGGCACTAAAATAAATTGTAACACCATCGGTGTAAAAAATAGATTAGTGAACCATATAAATGTTATAACATAAACCAAAAAGGCGTACAACAAAACAAATAACCAAGGTTTCGTGCCTTTTTTTTCGATTTCCCAGTATAACCAAGCAGCAATTATACCAATCACAAAGACGAACAAAATTGGTCCGAAAAATCCAAAATCCAAATAAAGTGCTGGTGCAAAAGTACTAACGGTAAAATTTTTGGAAACCAAATAATCAAACGACTGATTTTCTGAAATTAGGAAAAACATATGGAAAATACTATTCAAAGAACTTGCACCATAATTAACAAAACCATTTGTCATTCCTAATAAATTATTTAAATTAGAAATAGAGAAACACATATAAGCATAAACCCATTTAAACGAAGACGGTATCCAACTTACAAATGGCTTAAATTCTGCCACTTCCAAAAATTCATTCTTGCCAGTTCGAATGTTTCCCACTAAACCAAAAAGGACAATTCCCACCAACACCGCAAGCGACAAATAGACCAAAAAATATTTAGGCTTCTTTCGTGCTGTAATTAAATAAACAACAAATCCCTCTACCGCAATTGCAATTAAATAACTACGCGAGATTACCAAAATTGGAATCGCTAAATAAAACCATTTATAAAAACATTTCTTTTTAAATAAAGAATAAGCACCCGCCAAAATGAAAATTGCAATAAAAAACTGATGAACAATAGGCATACTGAAATCAAAATATGTTTTTCCATTCTTCAGTAGTTTCCATAACAACGGAAAACCTTTGTTATAAATCACTTCAATCAAAAACAAACACAAGACCACAATAAACAAAATCAAATCAAATTTATTTGATTTCATGCCATCTTGCAATTCAACCGGTTCAATTTGCTTTAATTTTTCAGGGTTCGGTTGCTTAGGTTTAATTGAATACCCTAAAAAAACAGGAATATTGAACCAAATAATACACATTGTTAATAATAAAACCGTCCTTCCCGACAATATTTGCTGTATATTGCTCAACATAAAACTATACAAAAATAATGTCACGAATGTAATGACATTAAAGACGACACCGGGAGAATAAATTTTTCGGTTCATAACAAAATCAAACACGAACAATACCAAAGAAAGCAAAATCGGAATTGCGATCATTTGACACCTCTTCCTGCTTTCTTTCCATTTTTCATACCTAACCAGCGCGCAATCATATCAGGGATAAAGCGAAATAAAACTGGCATATTAAATTGTCGTAAGGCGCGTTTCAAAATATACTTTGCCATACCGCCCCCCGTCTTTGAAGTACCGTATTGATCCAAATAAGAATTCTGCGCCATAAACATTCCTGTCAAGTAGTATCTGCAATATAACTGTTTTAAAGTAAATTTATGTGAATGGTACACAACCGAATCAGCGCAGTATTTAATACTGTACCCTGCCATAATAATCTTGTAAGCGATGTACATATCCTCACTAATTGGTAGCTTCTTTTGGTCATAGCCATTTAGTTGTTTAAAAATATCAGTTTTAATTGCCGACGAAGCATCAGAAAAGAAAAATGTTCGCAAACCTAATTTTTCAATGTCATCCTTGCCAACCAATGATGATTCTGCTGGATAATTTTTTTCACGCGTATATTTTTCAATATTATTAAATTTGCTAATCTGACGCGAATAACACGCCGCTGCTTCGCCATTAACAATTGGAGCAACTAAATTTACTAACCAATTTTCATCTATAATTTCGATGTCCTGACTAATAAAAACCAAAATATCACTTTGACTTTGTAGAGCGATTTTTTCACGAGTTAAACTGTGCGAAAATTCGGTCTTTTTTACCAAGGAATAAGGAATGCTATTACTCTTCAAAATTTCTTCTGTATTGTCACGAGATTCAGTCAAGGCGTATGAAAGTTTAGCAATCTCAACATTTTTTTGCGCCAATAAACTTTTATGCAATTTCAGAATGCAATCAGCAGCATTATACAAAGGGCAAATAATCTCGACTTTCATCTTTCGTTTTCCAACAATACAAATCAAGTATAATATATAAGTCTATTAAACTGCAACAACAGAATTAATCTTATACTATTAACAAACCATTTTTATAATTGTTCATCAAGCCAAGCAATTTGCGCATCAAAGAAATTGATTATCGAGGATGTGTTCTGTTCAAAAACCCGAGTTTCTTTACCCCACCTTGCACCATTTGTAACAATTGAAGAATTATAACCATCTGCATTAAAAGCATCAAATTTAGATTGCAAATCCACAATAACTTGGTTTTTAATTTCATTAAAAATGGTGCGATATGCTTCCACAAATTCCTCATGTTTTAATAACTCAGGGAAATAAAAAATACCTTCCAAATGGATTCGGGCATAATTTTGGGAATTGCGAAAAATACTATCAAAATCCCATACTGTCCCCATTTCCAACAAAGAACTTCCTCTATCTTTTTTAGTTAAATATATATTTGAACCACCAGAGTCCCATGTCCCCAGGAGATCATGCGTGAGTAACCACTTAGCAAAACACCCACACACAAAACAAACCCCCAACAATTTCAGGGTTCGCTTTTCGTTCCATATGGGACAGAAAGCGCTGTAAAAGCCAGAACACAATATAAAGATAAAATCACCGATAAAGGCTTATTGCTTGAAGACATTCCATTTACAAGTCCTTCTGCTGCAGCTTCATTTGTCGGATGTAGCAGCCTTAGCGGGAATAAATGCTGGACAACCAGTTACGGTAAAAATCCTAAAGATCTGAATATATAATTAATATTCAATAACTAAATAAACTTGATTTCTTACTCATAAAAAGTTCGAGAAGTCAAATTTTTTTTTTGCATTTAGCTCCAAATAATAGTATTTCTCAAAGTTTCGTGATATAATTAATTATATTTTGACTGGAGGAAATTTAATGAAATACTCTTACAACAAACTTTGGAAATTACTTATTGATAGGAATATGAAGAAAAAAGACATTGAATCTTTGGCTGAAATTGCCTCTTCTACAATGGCTAAAATGAGTAAAGAACTTCCTGTTAGTTTGGAAGTTTTGGCTCGTATTTGTCGTGCTTTAAAAGTCAAAATAGAGGATATCGTTGAGATTATTTACTAAATGGAGACCAAAATGACAAAGAATGAATTATTTTTAAAACTTGCTAAGCCAAATGAACAAGGTGTTACAAGATGGGTACGAGTCACTGAGTTTGTCGGTGAATATGCAGATTTAGCATTTGGTAACGGCGCATCATGGGCCAGAAAAGAATCAACTTTGGCTAAAAAGTACAAAATTGAATTTGATAAAATAATCACATCAGGAAATGGAATTGATGCAATAAGACTAATTGGCTTTAATAACGGAGATTTTTCACAGCACATAAATGCTGATATCAAAAGGCATATCAGTAGTCAAAGGTGTGTAATTTTAGGCACTTCAAAACCAGAAGTTGATCACAAAAACGGAATGAAAAACGAAGCTAGAGTTATGAGAAATGAAGATCAAAAGTTATCTGATTTTCAGCCTTTAAGCAAGGCAGCAAATGACGCTAAACGCCAGTTTTGTAAGGAATGTATGCAAACTGGAATACGCTACGATGCAAAGCAATTAGGTTATCCTATGTCATATTATGAAGGCAGTGCCAAACATAATGGTGAAGAAAATGCGTGTGTTGGCTGTTTTTGGTATGACCCAATTGAATTTAGAAAACATTTGGAGGTAAAAAAGAAATGAATAACAACTTAGAACAAGACTTAGTTAATTGCCTAAAATTAATAAGTGCAGATTGGAAAATGCAAAACAACTATATGGATAGGCGCACAAACTTCATCTACTCTTGTGAAACATTGGATGAATGTTTAAATCAAATTCAAGCAACCGGAGTAGATAAAGCATATGCTTTGCATCGTTGGTACAACTATATGACTTCTGTTGCTTGTGAATACCTATTTTGTGATTATGGAGCTATTCATGAAGAAGATATTTATAACCACGATGTAGACATTTTTATAAATGGGGTTCCATTTGATGTAAAATTGACAATTTATCCAGCAAAACTATCTAATCGTCCTTTTAATTTAAAAACAAGAGCAGGAAAAAACAATATGATTGAGTGGTATTACGCAAATCAATCACAACAGTCGAGAAAACAAATGCTAAATAGATTATATGTTGTCTGTGATGGCAAAGATGCTTATGAATGTTTGCAAATGAAAAGTGATTTTACTTTATTAAGGGCAAAAATTAGTGCATTTATGCAAAACGCATTAACCTTTGGCGTCAATAGCGTTTCTATTTCAGATGATGGAGTAACCTATAACTTAAAAAGCGATATTATTTATATTTCTTACGAATAAAGAAGGTGAGATAATGGCACACGTTTTTATAGTCAACAAAATAACATTCAAGTATCATTTAGAGTATATGTTCGCTGGTACTGGTGCTTCACAGGTTCCAACTGATTTTATTTTTGATGCGTCAATAAAATTAAACACACAGGATGAAAAAAGATCCGTAGGCATGATCACAGACGTCTCTAGAATAAAAAAAGGAGATAAAATACTATTTTTTGTTACAGGTATCTCTAAACTATATGGAATTTTTGAAGCAGAAAGTGAATTCTTTTTAGATCCAAATGACAGTAATAATTTTTTGGTCGATAAATTAGAAAAAATACTTACATACAGGATTTTAATTAAACCTTTTAAAGTTTATAAAAATGGAATATCTGAATATGACTGTTTAGATTCTTTAGAAGGTGTTAAGTATCCCGACGAAATATGTTGGTCTCTTATTTATAGAAAACTTGGTGGAAATAGAGGGTGTACAATGATTACTAATCAGGAATATGAAATTATTGAAAATAAGCTTTCAAAAAACAACTCCTTGATAAATGACGGCAAGAACTACTCATTTGACACAGATAACGACACTATCATCTCTTCTAACACGCTTCATAAATATACAGGAAGAAAAATTGATATTGAAAAAAACCTAAGAAAAAACATGATTGATCGTTATAAAAACAAAAGAGCATTTGAGCATTATATTCAGTATTATTGTGTCCTTATGCTTAAAAGCAGTAATTATAAAAAAATACTACTTTCTGAATCACCTGTTACTTGGATAGGAAATGAAGTTATGTGTAGCTTTGGCAAACACCGAATAGATGCTTTTGCAATACAAGAAACTTCAAACAATGTTGAAATAACATTAATCGAGATGAAAGATGAAAAAATACGAGATTACATCATTTATCAAATAGAAAGTTACTTGAGATGGTTAAAAGATTACATAATACCAGGCTATTTAAGAAAAGGAAAACAAATAGTCATCAATCCAGTGATACTTTCTGATGGTGTCCCTAACGCAAGGAATAGTACAAAAGAAAAACTAAATATTTTGGAAGATACTATTAAGAGTCAAGATTGGAATAAATATTCAACAAACAATGTAACTGTTAAAAGAACAAGGATTATTCATTTTAATGACAAAGATGGCAATTTAATTTTTTAGAACAAAATGAAAAAAGGATGAAGCAAATGATGGGTACCCATCAAAACTACTTCACCTTTTTCTTTTTTTCATCTTTTTTGAAAACCATTATATATTCGTGCTTAAAAACATAATAATCTGCTGACATTGCCCTATAGCGCCATATTGCTTGTTGATTGGATTTGCCTTCAGTATTACCAAAATTTTTAACTATAATAGCTTTTAAAATTAAACCTCTTTCTAAAAAAAGATTCATACAAATAGAACCTAGTGGCGTGATTTGGCTATCCGCATACTTATCTCCAATTACAATTCCACAGTATCTACCATTTTCAAGAAATCTATTACAATTATCTATAACTTTCCCAAAATCTTCTTTAAACGCATCGATTGTTTTACAATTGGATAAATCTTCATTATTATCAGAGAATTTAATTATATCCCAATATGGTGGATGATACATTATAAATTGAACCGACTCAATCCCAAGTTCTTTAAATTTATTCGAAATGTCATATTTTTTTGAATCGCCTGTAATGATTATCGAATTAATGTCGGGTTTATTTTCACTTTTTATGCGTTCTTCAGCTTCTCTTGCAATAATATCTTGAAGTTCAATTCCAATAGAGTTTCTTCCCATTCTTTGAGCCTCAATTAACGTTGTACCACTGCCCATAAACGGATCTAAAACCCAATCACCTTTTTTAGTATATCTGGATAACAATTGATAAGCTATCTGAGGGACAAAATTACCATGATATCTAAATTTGTGTGCTCCGCTATTATCACGTTTATTTATAATCCATAATGAATCTGTATAAATGTCATCGTATTCTTTCCATTTCTTTGGATCTAAGTCATTATATTTAGCCATTATTCTTTTTCCTCAAACAGTGCAAATATTCGATAGTTCCGTTACCACCAGTATTTCTATTTTCGTCCTTATCTGCCTTAAATCGCTTATAGTCTTTTGTATAAACTGAATAATCACCATATTTAGACATTATTGACTTTATGGTGTCAAGAGACATCAAACCTTCATTGTTATAGCTTAAAAATATATATTCGAAGTTAGCATTCGCAATTAAATCCTCAAATACTTTTTCAACTTCTCTTTTGGAACAAAATGCACTTTTTTGTTTTCCTGCTTCTCTTAGCCCTGTCATCCCTAAGAGCACAGGGCTATCATATCTTGCTATGGTTTCTAATACGTGGTAATTGCTACAATATTGCCTTGCGTTGTATGGTGGATCTAAATATAGAACATTCCCATTAATCTTTTTAACTAAATCATTTATATTTTCATTAAAAACATTTCCTAGTTGCCCGTCAATGATTTGTAAAGGTTCTAATATAAATGTTTTCTGAGCTGATTTTTTTATATGTTTTAGAAAGGCACCGTAAACAGAGGCAGTATTTGCATACTTATCAATTGAATTAATTAAACTGCCTAAATAAAAATAGTAATTGTGTTCATCAATTTCGCCACTTCTATACATTCTTTCTAATTCTATTCTTATGGCATCACATTTTTTTCCGTTTTCATCAGTAAAATAATTTCTTCCGCTTCCAGAACCAGCGCAATAATTTTTATAAACAAAACCCTCAACGCCCTCAAGGTTATTAAAATAGTCAAAAAGATCAGTCCTGATGTTTGATGAATTGTTCTCAATATAATGCTTTATAATGCTATAACTATAGTACTGGATATCATTTGAAATAACTTTGCAGCCTAACGATTTATAGAACGAACCAACAACTCCAGTCCCTGCAAATAAATCACCAAAGATATAATCATCACCATCTTTGTATCCAGTAACACTTTTAATGGTTTCATGTAAAAAGTCTAATAAAGAATATTTAGAACCGATATAATTCATTTTTTCTCATCCTCCGTATATTCAACAATATCTTCAATTTTGCAATTCAAGCCTTTACAAATTCTAGCTATAACATCTGTATTAACATTCTCTCCTTTGGAAAGTTTGACAATCGTTGATTGACCTATCCCAGTAATTTTATGGAGATCAGATCGATTTAGACCTTTATCAATTAACAGTTTCCATAATTTGTTATAAGATAAACCCATAAAGCCCTCCTTTTATTCTTGCTTTTATTATACCAGTTTTTTTATGATTAATCAATATTTTGCTTTGATTTCTCAAAGTTTTTTTATTAGAAATCAATTTTATTTAACAAAGCTTATTTTCAAAATGCAACCCCTTGCAAAAATCGACCTCAAAAATGCAACCCTATATTTATAATGATTTACCAACATTAATATATTGTTCTGGTAATGATATATTCCATTCAGAACAAATTTGATATATTTCGTTCCAATCTAAATTATCGTTATATTTTATTCTTTCAAAATCGACCGGAACAATATCGCGTATTTGATTATTTTGAACTTTAATAAGCATGTCTTTTAAATGCATTTGTCTTTCTAAACCATGCAAAGAATATAGTGCTTTTAATTTTTCTGCCAATTGAATCAATTCGCTCTCTATTTCTGGATGTATTTTTGCTTCTTGTGCTGCATTAACATAATCGCCTAATAATCTAGTAGCAAAAATATAACAATCATTTTGATATAGCAAATCAGTAACCTCTGGTGCTGGTAATCCTTTTCGCTTTGCATATTCCATTACAATAGCTTCCATATATGGTATTCCAGATTTTCCGACTGACGATTTATCAGTCTCTACTATTTTATATACATTACCATTTATAATCTTCATTTTTGGCATATTTGTTCCATCAAAATTTTTGATAGTAGTTCCTTCTTCAAAAAAATTAACCATCTATATCAACTCCATACTTATTTTCATTATATCATGCTTTTTTACCAATCATCCTATTATTATTCTCTCTATGAACTACAAGTCCCGATCTTTAATTTATTATTTATAATATTAAACATAATACTACCATCTTCGTCTGTTCTATATATTTTAGATTCTTTTAAGTTTTCTAATACTTCTTTATTTGGATGTCCATATTTATTATTTTTACCTACCGGTATTGAGTAGTTAGTACATATGTAATATCTACCATATGACTCTAATCTTCAGGCGATACTTGTCAATTAGTAAGTCTAATTTAAAGAAAAAAATAGTGTTTTCACACTACTTTATGTAATTTTTTAATATATAAGCATAACCTCTTGGTATTTTATCTTTGTCAATTAATTCAAAAATTTCTTTTTTACTATACCATTTTACTTGAGTAACTTCATCTGGTTGTAAAACTAATTGTTCAACATTAATATTTGTTTCTGAATAAAACACATTAAATATATAACTATTATAAGGAAATTTTATAGTATCTATTTTTTGATAATTAAGATTGCTTATTCCTAGTTCTTCATTCAATTCTCTTTTTAATGCTACTTCTGGAGTTTCTCCACTAAGTACATGTCCACCCGGAATTGCCCATTTATAATTATTTCTTTCAGTTGTTTGTTCAAGTAAATATTTGTCTTCATTTTTTATTAATATGTAAGATTGCATAATATTAGTACCTTCAGGAATCTCATCTACTCTTCTTATAATAGTTTTATTGATCTTATTAAATTCTTCATCATATAAATCCAATATTTCTTGTTTCATAAAATCACTTCCTATGTTAATTATATCATATTAATTCCATATTTTTCTTTTCAGTTTCAATAACATTAATAAATTCTTTCTCGCTTGGTATAGTTAATCTAAATTCCGATGAAAAAATTGTCTTATTATCTTCTGGTAAAGTATATTTAACTACCGTTTCATTTTTGTCTGTAGAAAGTAAAATGCCTATCGTTTTATTTTCAGTTGCTTTTTTTATTTCCCTATCATAATAATTAACATACATTTGCATTTGCCCAATATCTTTATGAGTTACTTTCCCTATCTTTAAATCTATAATTACAAAGCAATTAAGTATTCTATTATAAAATACTAAATCCGGATAAAAATGTTCTGTATCTATTGTAATTCTTACTTGGTTACCTATAAATGTAAAACCTTTACCAAGTTCTAATAAAAATTCTTTTATATGTTCTAATATATTTTTCTCTAAATCACTTTCTAAATAATTCGTATTATCTTTGATATCTAAAAATTCTAATACAAAAGGATCTTTAATAATATCTTTGCTTTCGTAAATGCTATTACCTTTCGTAGATAACTCTAATATTTTTGATTTATCTTTAGAAGTTGCTATTCTTTCATATAATAAAGTTGTTCTTTGCCTTTGAAGTTCTCTTACATCCCAATTTGAATTAATACATTCATTCATATAAAAATTTCTTTTTTTCTCATCATCTATCTTAATTAACTCTAAATAATGAGACCATGTCAATTGGGACAACAATGTTGTCCTTTTTGGATAATATAAATATAGTTTTCTCATTCTCTTTAAATTTCTTGTTGAAAAGCCTTTTCCAAATTCATTAGTTAATTGATTTGATAAATTTTCAATAAGATAATCTCCATATTTTGCTCTATCTTGTCCGTTTTGCTTTTCAACAATTATTTTTCCTATATTCCAATATAAATTAATCATTTCAGTGTTCACTGTTTTATATATTTTATTTTTACTTTGATCTATTAAGCATTTTATATCATCATATAATTTATTAATTTCGTCGTCTTTAATTGCTGTTATTTCATTCATTTAAATTCTCCTTTCTATGGATTACAAGTTTCTATTTTCAATCTATTATTTTTGATTCTAAACATGATACTACCATCTATATCTGTTCTATATATTTTAGAATTCTTTAAATTATCTAATACTTCTTTATTTGGATGACCATATCTATTATTCTTGCCAACAGATATAATTGTATATTTAGGGTTAGTTATTTTTATGAATTCTTTATCACTTGAAGTATTACTTCCGTGATGTCCGAGTTTTAATACATCTATATTAAATAAATTGTATTTCTTAATAATATTTAATTCATTCTTCTTAGAGGCATCTCCCATAAATAATAGTTTCTTATTATTAACAAATAACATAGTAATAGTACTATTATCATTTTCGTCATCATATATATTCCCATCATCTAAAAATAATATCTTTATATTTCCTTTGTAAGTATCTAATTGCTTAATATTATATTTTAATATTTCTTTTTCTAATTCATTATATGTTCCTTTATTAAGTTTAATACTATTAACTTTAAAATTATCTATTAATTGATACAGGCGGTAAGGTATCTTTTGAAAAAGAAAGTTGGAAGATACAAACTAAGTATTACTATACAGATAACAATATTAAATTCTTTAAAAGTATAGGAATAGATAATATAGATTTACTTATTCTTACTCATGGGGATTACGATCATATGGGTGAGGCGTCTCACTTAATAGAGAATTTTAAAGTTAATAGTATTAAACTGAATAAAGA
>JAEEMI010000023.1 GCA_016283155.1 Clostridia bacterium | reverse complement strand
CTACTATCAAAAACATAAGGTTTGGCCCAACCAAGTGCCATCATATTGTAAGGGTCGTGTCCACCATTATCATTGGATTGCATTGTAAAGCTAGTCGGAACCGTCGCTAACTTATTAGTATCATACACATCGTACAAGCCTAAAGCGTGTCCAAATTCGTGAATCGTAGTACGACAATCTAAACCATAACGTCCCGCCAAATCAGCTTCGTTCAATTGATTTGCACCCGCGTTCAAACCATCACGACCATACATATCCATTACCGAAATCCAACTGTAATTTGAAAAGTTACTTTGTTTAGTACGACGACACCAAGCACTGGATACCGTATATCCATTACGGAAACAGTGATAATTAGCCCCGTAATACAAAATCACGTGGTCAATTTTACCATCACTGTTACCATCATAATCCGCGACTGTCTTACCACTTGTGTTCAAATACCAGTTAACCGCATCGACCGCTAAAGTTGTAATGGCAGTATCTTTGTCACCATAACTGGTTGATACTTGTCCACATTCATACCAAGGTGCAACGACACCGCTAATACGCATTTGTCCGAGCGATTCTTCCAAATAATAAGTTTTCAAACTACGCCATGCCAAGTCATCATTATCACCAAACAAACAAGTATTCAAATCATTGGTAATTTGTTGCTTTTGGTTTTGCTCATCATTAATAAAATTGTTTGAGTCGGTAAACCAAACCGGAATGGCTAAAATTTTGACTTCGCCTTGTGTCGGTGTAGAAATTCTGTCATTTGCCTGCCAATATGTTTGATAATTTTGTGTCAATTCAGTTTTGGTTAAACCAGTTTTAGTAACTGGCACATCAAGTTGAGTGGTTTTGGTAACTCCGCGATAAGTGTAAGTTAAAGTAACTTGCTTAACGTTAGCATCTGCAGTATCAGTAAGCGTAATCACTAAATCATCATTACCATTAATGGCTTCGGGGTTACCCACCTCATAAACCGCATAAATTTTACCATTAACGTAAACACTGTTACCCACAATTGTAAATGCATCTGCACCAGCCGGTACCTCAATTCCCGTTAATGCTTTTCTGTCGATAACTTCTATATTAATGGTAATTGATTTTTCTTGTGATGTTCCTTGTCCATAAGTTAATGTAACAGACGTACTACCAACTGCATTAATTCTGAAAACGCGCTCAGTTTTTCCATTAATTACAGTAGTGTCCGTTGCAATAACATTTCCATCATCAATCGTAACCTTTAACGCACTAGTTAAGGAATTAACTCGGTCATTATTGTAATAAGCCACAAACGGAATTTGGCTGGTTGTTTTTTCAACGTATATCGTTTCACCAGTACGGATTTGTTCATTATGGTTGCCGTAGAAAATTTGGAATACGTCTTCGTCCTCAAAAGTATATTGAAGTCGACAAACGAAAGTGCGAATTAATTCATCGGTATTTGGGTCTTTGACATCAAGATAAATGTACTTGGCTGTATATTGGCTCTTTTCCGGATTAGCCACAAAATAAACGGCATCACGTTCATACTGCAAAGCCACACAATCTTCCGCCGTATCAACGCGGTATTCAATTTCATATGCGCCGTCCCAATGTTCAATTTCAACCAAGGGCATTTGGTATAATTTACCCGCCATTGGAATCTTGAAATAATAGTCGTATTCGTAATAACTGGATTGGTTAGCAACTACATTGACATTTTCATCCACCGACGTAAATTTGGCAGTAACTTGTGGATTTTCAATTAAACGCGAAACAAATTTAATCTGAATGGTTTTACGTTCCAATACTTTGGCACTACCTTGTTTTTGTAATTTCACATACAAAAATGCAATTCCACCAATTGATGCACTGTTCGTAGCGGTAATTACATTGTTTTCATCAATCGTAAATTTGTCGGCACTTTCTGACAATTTATCAAACACCAAATAATAATCATCACCTGCATAATCACCCAAAGAAACTTGCAAAGTATAGGGTTGCGTTAACAATAAAGATAAATCGTAATTTTTATCATCCGATTTAATTAATTGGTTATCGGTTTGCAACGTTATCGTTGGTGTACTTGTTGTACTGTTTTTTGAACCATTATTAAAACTAATTTCGCCACCAAAACACGCTGTCAAACTGGGAATTACTAAGCATAAAACAAAAATTATTATAGCAAGTTTCTTCTTCATTTTGATTACCTCACTGAATTTTATCACAAAATTTAAATATTGTACCCCTAAATTTGACAAAGACTCAACAAGCATTGTAAACTTTCGACGCAAAATAAAAAGGAGAAATAATGAATTTTTTCGAGAAATTTTTATTAAGTTTAAAAGCCACAATGCCCGAACCAACTAATTATGGTTGGTTTCATTTAATGTTTATCGCGATTGCCATTACATCAATCACCTTATTGTGTATTTTTGCACTCAATGTCAAAGAAAAAACTTTTCGTTGGATTGTATTCAGCGGCTGGTTAACCATTGTAATTTTAGAAATTTATAAACAACTGGTCTTTTCAATTAACGCTAATGGCGACCAAGCCGTTTGGGAATTTCAATGGTATGCTTTCCCGTTCCAACTTTGCTCAAGTCCACTTTACCTATTACCATTTATAACGTTCTTAAAAGATGGTAAAGTTCGTGACAGCATCATTGCGTTTTTAGCAACCTATTCAATGTTCGGGGGCTTAGTCGTGTTTTTGTATCCGAATGATGTCTTTGTCTCCACGATTGGTATTAACATCCAAACAATGGTACACCACGGGTTACAATTAGTTTTTGGTATTTATTTCTTGGTTTATTATCGCCACAAATTAAATTGGTTATTTTTTGTCAAAGGCATCATTACCTTTGCCACAATGTGTGCCATCGCAATGACTTTAAATATTGTAATGTACCATTGCTTAATGGCACATAACGGACAAACTTTTAATTTATTCTACTTCAGCCCATATTACCCGTGCACCTTAGCCGTGTTAAGCGATTTCATTTGGCCAAACGTTCCGTACGTGATTTTCTTATTAACTTATTTAATTGGTTTCACGTTGGCTGCCGCTATCGTCTATACAATTCCCTATTACATCATTAAAGGCGTACGCAAAAATGCCAAATAAACACCGTATCTTTTTAACTCTTGCTACTGTGCTATTCATCAGTTTCGAATTTGTTCTCTTCGTTTTAATTTTATGGGGTAAAACTGACCAGACCGCTGAATTAGAATTCGGTGCAGTTGTCATTGCCGCCGTGTTTGCGAGTTTATGTTTAACCGAAGCACCGCACCAAATTTTAACTGCCGTTGCTTTAGGTTGCACCGTAGTTGCCGATTTTTGTTTAGAAATCTTACAACCGATGCAACAAACCTATGCGATGATTTTTTTCTTAATGGTCCAAATTTGTTATGCCATCCGTTTATTTCTATTGCTGAAGACTAACCGGTGGCGCGTGATTAATTTGGTACTGCGAGTGGTTTTGTCTTTAATCGCGGTCATCATTACCATCTCGGTTTTACGCGATAAATTCGACGTCCTGAGTTGTCTTTCAATTTTGTATTACACCAACTTAATCCTTAATGTCGTGTTGGCCTCTGCCGAATTTCCACGCGCACCATTACTGGCCAGTGGTTTATGGTTGTTTTTGTGTTGCGATACTTTTGTTGGCTTACAATGTGCCGCCGACGTTTATCTCAACATTCCCGCAGAATCAATTTTGGGTCGCATCATTTTTGCACCATTTAATTTTGCGTGGTTTTTCTACATTCCCGCCCAAGTTTTAATTGTTACCAGTATGTTAAAAACCAAAGCCCGTTCAATTTAACGGGCTTTTTCAGTTATATGATTAAAATTTTACTTACCACAGTTTTTCATATCCAGTATTGACTTGCGCAGTTACCGGTTCTTTTTTCTGTTCTAATTCGGTTGGTACAGTTAAATTAAATTCTGAATAACCTTTTTTGACATAATCATTATTAACCTTACCCACAATCTCCGCGTACTGTTTTCTTTCTGCGTAATCAATTTCGCCATTCATATCTTTTGTCGTATGCGCTATTTGATACATATCGCCACGAATTTCATCACTCCAAGGTACTTTAGTAATCCCATAAACCACGGGACCATTTTCTTTGTGCGTCTTATCTTTAGGTTCCGACGTCATACGAACTACGCATCCATCGAATAATTTTTGTAAATCTGCCATAAATGCCATTTTCGTTTTTTCATTAACAACTTCTGCAGCCCGCTGATAACGCACAAAATTATCACTATCACTATATTCAATGTCAATCGCGCCAAAAGGCGTGTAGATACATTGCGGAATCACACCGTTAAAAAACTCGACCGCATACGCCGCTTTGCGGTTACGGTCGATGCGCATATGAAATGGATTCGGTGTTCCAGATTTTTCATTAATATTACTCAGCAAATTATACTTCTTCATTAAAGATACCAATGCAAATCTAATTTTTGTAACATCAGCTAAAAATTCCGCATCATCAAAAGCTTTTACTGGCACTTTGGTGTCTGTACTAAAAAATTGTGAAATATCATTTACCACTCCATCCATAAAAAACTCCTTTTAATGTTTTAAACTAATTTAAGTTTATTATTTCCCATATGAAAAATCAACCATCTATTACAAATTTTTCTACCAACATTCGACACTTTTTATGCCCAACATTTACCGGCAGCTTTCACTACAGGAAACTTCTTCCGACCCCTCTCCTATAATTAATTGGTTCGCACATAAATTCACACAGGATACAACTAGATATACTGTCCATCAGTTATTCTTTCTACTATATTCAAATGTGCCGTTAGACAGATTGAGTGGCATAGATTTCCGTAAAAGAAAAATCATAAAAAGTTACAGATTTCTCTGTGACTTAGCCAAATAGTCCAATAGAATTTTTCACACTCTATTTGACTACCCTCAACTTTTGATGTATCATAAGTATGAAAAGTATGACAAATCATACTTTAAGGAGCATTATGAAAGACAAATTTGTAGGAATCGCCAAGGTTGGTGAAAAGGGGCAAATCGTGATCCCTAAAGAAGCGCGGGAGATGTTTGCCATAAAGGCGGGCGATTCGGTCATCGTACTGTGCGACAAAAAAAAAGGGATTGCCCTATTAAAAGCCGAAGCGATTGAAGATTTATCGGGCAAAGTTTTTCCCGACGGAGATAAATAATGGTCGCCATTGAAATCAAAGACTTAACCAAAAAATATAAAGACAAAACCGCCGTAAACGGACTGAACCTTAATATTGAACAAGGCGAACTGTTCGCTTTATTAGGAACAAATGGCGCGGGTAAAACCACCACTATCAAAATGTTGTCGGGTTTAATTTTACCGACCATGGGCAGCATTAAAATTCAAGGTATGGATATGACCAAAGACACGTTCCGCATTAAATCAATCTTGAATGTTTCACCGCAAGAAACCGCGATTGCACCAAACTTAACGGTCAAAGAAAATTTAGATTTTATGGCGGGTGTTTATCAAATCAAAGACAAAGACCGAAAAATCACCGAATTGGTTAAGCAGTTCAAATTAGAAGATGTCTTAAACAAAAGAGTCAAAACATTGTCGGGCGGCTGGCAAAGAAAAGTTTCCATCGCCATCAGCTTAATTAACGACCCCCAAATTTTATTTTTAGACGAGCCCACGCTGGGGTTAGACGTAATTTCCCGCAAAGAGTTATGGCAAGTAATCCAAGGCTTGAAAGGTAAAATTACCGTTATTTTAACCACGCATTATATGGAAGAAGCGGAAAGTCTATCTAACCGTATCGGCATCATGGCGAACGGCAACCTTATTGCGGTTGACACAGTGCAAGAACTGATTAAAAAGACCAAAGCCAAAAGCTTTGAAGACGCTTTCGTCAACATTGTTACGGGAGGTAAATTAGCATGAGAATGTTCAACTTTGCAAAACGCAATTTTAAGGAACTAATCCGCGACCCTTTGAGTTTAATTTTTGAAATTGCTTTGCCGATATTTTTACTGTTCATTTTCCAACAAATTAAAATTCCTGGCGACACGTACAAATTAGAAAACTTCACACCAGGCATTATTGTTTTTGGCTTTTCATTTATTACATTGTTTACCGCCACACTGGTCGCTAAAGACCGCAGTTCATCGTTGTTAATCAGGTTAGGCACATCCCCGATGAGAGCGTATGATTTTATTTTGGGTTACATTTTTTCGTTATTGCCCATTGTTTTATTGCAAGACGTTTTATTCTTTGTCGTGGCTTGCCTGTTAGGTTTGAAAATTACTTTTAACATCATTTTAACAATTTTAATTTCGCTAGTGATTTCAGTGCTCTTTATTGCTTTGGGAATTTTAATCGGCAGTTTGGTCAGCGAAAAAGGTGCGGGCGGTGTTGGCAGCGTGGTAGTGCAATTAGTTTGCTTTACCAGTGGCATGTATTTTTCCAAAGATTTAATCGGCAAAGGCTTTGCTGTCGTTTGCGACGTGTTACCATTTGAAGGCTCATTGAACCTAATCAAAGGCAGTTTAAACCATAACTATGCACTCATTTCCGTCAACGACATTGTGGTCTTTACCCTGTACACCGTCGCCGTTTTAATCGCGGCAATCTTTGTCTTCCAAAAGAAAATGCTCAACGCCAACAAATAACTACCCACCGCCGCTTGATAAAAAACCATTCCCAGAACGACTTCGGTTTTTGTGCGCAAAAGTTATTTAGCAGGAGACACGAGACTTCTTCTGAACCTCTCCCAATTTATTAGTTCCCGTCTCAATTTTCACCGCTCAACGCTTCTTCACTATTCACTATTTACATCTCTACATTCGGCTTGTCAAAAAGGATAATTTGGTCTTGTGCCATTGGTTCTGGCAAACGTTCCGGAACTTCAATCACATAATGTGCTTGTTTGTTTTTTACCAATTTGGCGTTGGCTTTGCCTTGTAAACCATCGAAATGCACTATTTCTTCTTTAACCTGGTCGTGGTTTAGTGTTGATGTTATTTCACGGTATTTTGTACTCAAGAGTTCTTTTTCGCGCCAAGGCAATTTAGTAATCATACATTTAGGTCCAGTCTCACAACCGTCGCCATATTTAGTCGATTCAATTTCAATTAAACCAAAAGTTTTTTTCAATTCCTGATAAAATTTCTTAAACATTTTTAAGTTACCCTGACGATGAAAATCAGCATCAATCATAATTTCACCGTAAGGTGTTAATAGAGCATGTGGTGTACCATTAAAGAAATCAACACCAATGGCACCAGTTTTGGCGATGCGACCTTGATTCGGATTAATTGAGCGAAGTTCATTATCGATGATAATGTTTTCAATTAAGCCATATTTGTGCATCATTTCCGCAATGGTATAGCGAATTCGTGCCAAATCCGCGACATAATCAACTTCGTTAAACCTTTTTCCGCGCTCAAATAATTGTTTCAGTAAGCTTTTCAATTTCGCCATATTCCATCAGTATGCCAAAAATTTCACCTTTCTGTCAAGATTCAGCTATACCACAATAAAAATTACCGCAATAAAAACCTCGTGATTATGGTCTTTAACCACGGAATGCACACAAGCGTTCCACCTGCTACACAAAAAGTGGAAAATCATTACCTCACAGTGTTTTGCACAAAATTATCAATCGTTTGCATCATCAACACATATACTGGATACAAACGTCGATACAATAACAACGCACGTGGTGTTGGCGTAATACCAGCCCGTGTAATTTCAAACAGCTGTTCACCTAAATCACGCTGTAAAGTATGAATGCTGTAACTAACGGTAGGTTGACTAACCCCCATTCTTTCGGCGGCTTTAATCACACTTTGTTCCTTAATAACCGCCAAAAAGTACTTAAAAGTATTCATATTAATGTCCATATGTATAGAATAATTCTATATCCCTTGTTTGAAGACATTGACTTTGATACATTTTTATACAATGAATCAAACAGCAATCGCAAAAACACTATTAACAATTTGGCCTGGACTGAATGATTACGCTGCAATGCTCAGCGAACGAGCACACACGCACGCCTTGTGCAGTTGTAACACACCTTTCTTCACTACGCGGATTATTGATAAAATTATTGATTTAAATGTCAAACAACAAACCATTCATAATCTAGCCGAACGACTTAACCACATTATTCATCAACTTGCTCCGGTCACCCAAGCCGTTATCCGCAGTTATTACCGTCCCTATGGCATTGCTACCAATATATCTGTACAAGCCACACGTTTAAAGGTTGCCGAAAGAACTTTTTATCGTCACTTGAACCGCGCAATTACTTATGTCAGTAACCACTTAAATTCATTAGGAATTAACTTCTTCACTTGGCAAGATTTATTACACCAACATTTGTGGATTAAAGAAACCTTTACGCGTCAATGCCCACTAACCCCGCCGCAAACGACACAGCATCAAAAGGAACTAAATCATTCAACTGCTCACCAACACCAACATACCAAACGGGCAAATTAAATTGTTGTTTAATTGCCACTACAATACCGCCTTTCGCAGTACCATCCAATTTTGTTAAAATAATTCCGTCCAAACCTACAGCTTCATTGAAATATTCTACCTGACTTAACGCATTACCACCCGTAGTTGCATCTATAACTAATAATTTATGGTAATTAGCTTCTGGCATTACTTTATCAACGACACGATCAATTTTTTGTAATTCGGCCATTAAATTAGTTTTATTATGCAACCGTCCTGCGGTATCAATAATTGTTACTTGTTCGTGTTTTGCTTTCATAGAAGTTAAAGCATCAAATACCAGTGATGCTGGGTCTGCACCTGCACCTTGTTTTACAATGCGAACTTTGGCACGCTCACTCCATTCAGTTAATTGTTCGGTTGCTGCGGCACGGAAAGTATCGCCCGCAACTAATAAAACTGACTTACCATCTTGTTTTAATAAATTAGCCAATTTACCGATTGAAGTCGTTTTACCAACACCATTAACACCAACGACCATCAATACCGTTGGATCAACAATTTCTGGTTTTTCATCGCCCAAAATTTCCGCAATACTTTCTGCCAGGCGACGTTTCAACTCTTCTTCGGTTTTTATTTTTTCGGCTTTAACTTTTTGCTTAATGTCAGCAATAATTTTTTCGGTTGCTGCCACTCCAAGATCCGCACTAATTAAAACAGTTTCCAAATCATCATAAAATTCATCATCAAAAGTTTTGGTAAAAATTGCAGCAATTCCACTAGTAACTGCCACTGCTGTTTTTTTCAAACCACCAAATAATTTTTTAAAAAATCCCATTTTACTCCTGACACGCCGCCTTCATTCGACGTTGATATTTTGGATTAGGATCCATTGCAGTGTTCAAAAATGTATCCACAATGGTTAAGGCCACCGCCACATCCAGAAAACGCCCACCCAAACATAACACATTAGCATTATTGTGTTGGCGCGCTAAACGTGCATAATCGACACTGTGCACTAAAGCCGCACGAATTCCACGATGATGATTTGCCGCGATGGAAACACCAATTCCCGTACCACAAATTAAAATTCCACGGTTATCTTGGTCGTTCAAAACACCTTTGACAACCGGCTCAACATAATCCGGAAAATTATCTTCACTGTCATATTGCGTATTACCACAATCAGTAAATGCAATCCCTTGTTTTTTTAAATGCTCGCAAATTGCTTCTTTTAGAACAAAACCGCCGTGATCACAACCCAAATAAATCATCTTTTCAGCATAACACGGGGTGTGGATTTTTCAAATCAAAAATCTGTTGATATAACGCTTCTAAATCAACAAACAACTTAGCACAAACCGCATCATATGCGGCTTGTCCATTACCATACGGATCAGCATAATCACGTAAATCAAAGATGTAATCATATTGATGTTGCATTTTTGGTAAATATTGTTGCGCACGGTGCGGTTTTTTCGCAATCGTAATGCCAGCATCTTGTAAAGCAATCATTGCTTCCGGCATCATATCTGCCCCTACTTCTGCTGCCGTTCCTGCACTACGTACCATTACCCCCGTACGATGATGGCGTTTACAAATCGTTTTAAAAATCATTTCCGCCATTGGACTGCGACAAGTATTTCCCGCACACACAAAAAGAATTTTGGTTTTTGGTGTTCGCGTTGCGGTCATTTTTCCTCACCTAAATCAATTACTACTGGATACTTAAACTGACGTAAGAAAATGGCAAACAAATCCCAAACCCACATTCCCAACATAATAATTCCAATTAAATCACCAGGAAAAAGATAAGTCACATCTTCAAACATCCGTCGAATCGCATTATCTTGCTGGAAAATTACTAGTTCAACAATTAAAGCGATTGACAACAGCAACATAATCGCTCCACGCAGGTAACGTTTTGCTACGAAGCAATGTACACCTAAAAACCCAAACACTCCCCCAGTCGCCATTTTCCAAAATGGTAATTCCGCCGGTCGCACTTTGGACATTAAAATATTACGTCCAGGTTTGTACGGTGCCGTCAATTTCGCATAATAAATTTGTTCTTTAGTCAAGCCACAATTTTTACATTTTGAAGTTCCACGCAAAATTTTAGTTTGACAATACGGACATCGCATTTCCCGCATATATAAGTTATCCAAACGATCGTCAGCAGTAATCCTTTGTTTGAATGCATTATCATTCTGGGTGTAATTAATTTCATTGTTGTTCATCATCATTAGTTTCTCTCCTTCTTGTGAAAGTTCTGAAATGTGATCTAAATGCATTAAACACCCAAAATAAAATTACCGCTACTAATAAAACAACACAAACGCTGTACCAATCAACGGCCTCATTATCAAATAATAAAGTTTGGTCGCTGTACACATCATATTTCGGTTCATAATCAATGTCGGTAAATGCTGCCACATTTCCGTTACTATCTGGCACAAAACCACTAACATTTACGGTTCCATAACCAAAACGTGCTTCATAACCATTAATTGAATGTGCACCATCGGTAGCAGCGGCAGCTAACAAAGCTTTATGTTGGGCATTATAGAAATTTCTATCTGTACTTTCTGCATTATTTGGTTGCCAACTGATTCCTAAATCCGCAATCGTAGTTTTACTGGAATCACTCATCAACATTGCATAACAAGCCGTTACAAACGGAGTTGCCATACTGGTACCATTACTACGGAAATAATAATTATCATTAAGATCTTTTCTGATAATCCAAGTTGCAGTTTTGGTATTACCATTAACATCGTAAGTATAAGTATAAATCGTATAACCTTCTGTTAATAAATGTGACTCATCTTTTGATGATTCATCTAATACAGCCACAATATCATCACTGCAGGCTGACCAAATTTCTACTCCGGGAGCTGCTACACTAATCCGATCATTATAATAAGAAAATTCTGCTAATTGATATTTTTGTTCCATATTATCATAGGCCGACACTGACAAAACGTGGTCGCAAGCTCCGGGCAACGAATAATATGGCGCTAAAATTTTTTCACCAGCTTGGTTAATGTAAGGTGCATAATCACCAGACTCATTTTCTGGATTGCCTGCCCGATTACCCGCTGCAATAATTGGTAAAATATCATTATTCCATAAATAATTATCAATTAATGGTTGGAAATTCTTTTTTTCATCTTGAAATTGATACATTTGATACGTATTATTCAGAGCATACCCAGGTGTACCAACACTTAAATTAACCGCCACAATGTTTGATAATTTTTTGCGTTCTTTGTTGCAGGTAACGTTAGTTTCAATAATATTATTACTACCGCTTTCTTTGTATAATTTTTTTGATACCCCATTCTTTAATGCTGCCAAATAAATTAAGGCGTTATTCAACGCTGCATTATTACTTTGATTATCAAAACCGTGAAAAATCTTAATTGGCAAAATTTTCACATTGGATAAAGTTATGTCCGCAATAATTCCCGCTACGTGTGTACCGTGTCCATTTTGATCTACATTCCAGTGGTTACTTTCCGTAGTTGGAATTCCTTGGCTAAAATCCATTGCATATTCAGTTAAAATACGACCGCTAAAAGCTGGATAATCCGCATCAATGCCCGTATCAACAACTGCAATAATCACATTATTCAAATTTTTTGTTGCCGATAATGCCGACAAGTAATCATTATAAACTTTAATGCCCAATGCATCATACAAAGCCTTATCTGGCGTACTAGGTTTATTCCAATTATATTTATCAAAATAATATGTTTTAGTTAACTGTGTTGTATCAGCAGTTTGTACTGCAGTACCTACTAAAGACGGCGCACAAGTTCCCAAAAAAGTACCGCAAATTAAAATTACCATTACGGCAACTACCAATAACTTATTTGCTAATTTGCGGAATTTCATATATCCTATTTATATTATGGCAGAACAAGAAAAAAGTAAAGCATTGCAAGCAGCATTAGCGACAATTGAAAAAATTTATGGTAAAGGCGCCATTATGAAAATGGGTGACGGTCCTGTGGTGCGTAACATTAAAGTGATTTCTACCGGTTGTTTAACCTTGGATTATGCTTTGGGCATTGGCGGAATTCCACGTGGACGTATTACAGAAATTTACGGGCCTGAATCCAGTGGTAAAACCACCGTTTGTTTACACGTAGTTGCCGAAGCCCAAAAACAAGGACTAACTTGTGCCTACATTGATGCCGAACAAGCCTTGGATCCAGTTTATGCGGAAGCTTTGGGTGTTAACGTTAAAGATTTAATTATCAGCCAACCTGACAGTGGTGAACAAGGCTTGGATATCGCTCATAAATTGGTTGAATCTGGTTGTGTTGATTTAATTGTTGTCGACAGTGTTGCAGCATTAACTCCGCGCGCTGAAATCGACGGCGACATCGGCGATGCGCACGTTGGTTTACAAGCCCGTTTAATGAGCCAAGCTTTACGTAAATTAACTCCGATTATTAATAAGACAGAAACCGCTTTGATTTTCATCAACCAATTACGTGAAAAAGTTGGGATGATGATGCCAGGTCAAAATCCAGAAACCACCCCCGGCGGTAAAGCTCTGAAATTCTATTCATCAATTCGTTTGGATGTCCGTCGTATTGGCAGTGTTAAACAAGGTGACGAAGTCATTGCGAACAAAACTAAAGTTAAAGTTGTCAAAAATAAATTGGCTTCTCCGTTTAAAATTGCCGAATTCGAAATTACTTTTGGTAAAGGTATTTCAAACGATGGTTGTATTTTGGATTTAGCCATTGCCAGCGACATTATCCAGAAATCCGGCAGTTGGTTTTCCTACAAAGGCGAACGCGTAGCCCAAGGTAAAGAAGCCACCAAGGCCTGGTTAGACAGTGACCCGAAAGTGAAAGAAGAAATTTTGGCACAAGTCAAAGCCAATATGGGCAGTAACCCCAACACCGCTCCAGTTGAAACCGACGCTGAATAATTAAAGTAAAAATCTCTACCAAATTTGCGAACTATTGCCAAACATTTTATTGTTTTTCATTATCATCTGGTTGGTGATGGTCTTTGTTATGAGGATTTTTCAAATTAATTGCCCGCGGAACTAAATTAAAACGTTCATATTTATGTATATGCGCTTCTTTAGCTTTACTTAAAGTTACCGCATCCCAAATATTATCAAAAACACTATCAATCGTTTCATCTGGCGCGTGAAAAACACGCAGACAGTTTAAACCCTCGTGTTCTTTATTAATGCAACTTTTATCACCACAACGTGGCGTATAAACTTCATATAAAGTACGTGGTAACTGATTTTTTCTTTCACAGAATTCATCGCTACCGCGTTTCATAACAACACTAACCAAAAATTCTCCATTTGCCATTAATGAAATTTTTTCTTTGGCATATTTAAAGAACACTTCATCTTTTTCAGTTGTCCCCATCCATTCACCACGAAAAGTAACATCTGGTCCAATTTTACCAAAGAAACGTCCATTATTTTCATTGGAACAGTCTTTAATATCTTTCTTACGACCATTAACTTCAGAAAACAGTTTCTGCATTATTTGTACTTTTGTCATAACATTTACTTCCTTTGCCCTAATTCTAACACACCAAGCAAAGCAATTCAATCCCTAGAAATTAAATTTTTTAACATTTTCTATCAAGTATAACTTTCTGGAATATCGTTTAGAATCAACAATACATCACCACTAGATAACAATTGCGGATAATATTGCTTTGCCGCTTCGCGGTCTGGTACATAAATTACTTTACCCTGCCAACCTTGTAAACCTTGTTCAAAATACTTGCGATTTAATGTTCCAACTACAATTACCACATCAGCCACTTGACGGATTTGCGTACACAATTGTGCGTGCGCTGTTGCAGTATTACCACCTTGTTCCACAAAACCCGGTGTTTGTACTACTTTACGCGTATGATAATTGCTTAAAACTTTTAATGCCGCGGCCGCACTATTTGGATTAGCATTGTAACTATCATCCAAAATGATGATGCCATTTGATGCCACAACTTTTTCCAAACGGTGTGGTGTAGGCATTAAACCAGCCACCACTTGCACAATTTCTTTTTCACTAATTTCCAAAGCACGTGCTAAAACCGCCGCCATTTGAATGTTTTTTTGCTGATGCGCCCCCAATAATGCGGTTTGATAAGTCGGCTGTTCCGCACTCTTTACCAACAATAAATGTGGGTGTTCTAATTTTTGACACCAAACATTATCCCCGTCGGTTACCGCCAAGCCGTTGATTGGTAATGATTGAAACAATTCGGCTTTTGTCTGTGCCACGGTTTCCAAATTTCCAAACGTCTGTAAATGACAAGCCCCAATGCTGGTAATGATGCCGTGGTCAGGTTTGAATAAATGACACATTTCCCGAATTTCGCCGGGTCGTCTGGTCCCCATTTCCATAATTAAGATTTGCGTATCCGCCCGTAAATATTGATTGACCGTGCGTGCAAAACCCATTGGCGTATTAAAACTGGCAGGACTTGCCACAACTTTATATTTGGTTGCCAACAAGGCTGCCAAAATGTTTTTGACTGAAGTTTTTCCATAACTGCCCGTAATCCCAATTTTTATCAAATCCGAACGTTGCGCCAAGTTACGTTTGGCCCGTTGTAACCAATAATTTTGCACCAATTTTTCGCAAGGCTGCACCAACCAATTCGCCACCGCCACCGTTTGCGCTAAACACAAAATTGGCAAACCCAAACCTAACACGCACAAAAAAAACGTTACCAAACGCAAACGACGCACCCGCGCGGTCAGTTTCACTGTGCCTTGAGTTGTTTTACCAATCAATTGCCAATAAGCACTATTTTGATATCCCGCAATTTGCATTTGATACAATAACGTGTTTAAGCGGTTTTTACACATTTGGACTACTCCATAAGAAATGCGTTACGTCTTGGATAAAACGCGCTGTATTTTCCAAATAAGCAAAATGTCCACAACGGTGATAAATAATTGTTTTAGCTTGCGGCAATAACTTTCGCCAACGTCGCAATTGATTTAACGGCGTATCTTGATCACGTGCACCCCAAATTAACAATACAGGTACCTTAATTTGTCGCACTTCCCAAGTCAAATCACGCCGAATAATATTTTGAAAAGTTTGTTTTCCGTTGGCATCTAAACGACGATAATCAGCACTACCACCGGTTACACGCCACCCCAAACGACGACGAAATTTATACCAACAGATTTTCCACCAAACACATAAATTACAACGCGACTTCAAACCCGCCCCACCTGTAATCACAATTTTAGTGAACAGTTTGGGATGCCTTGCATTTAAAATTGCCACTAACCGCGCTCCAAAAGAATGGGCAATCACTATACAATGCGCTACGTTATAAGTTTGTAACAATTTATCGACATCGTCGGCATAATCTTCCAAATTATAAACTTTGGATGGTGGACAAGGCAAACTTGGTGCTAAGATTTGGTATGGTTCACCGTTCGTGGCGGTAGCACGCGCAAAGTACTGACTAATTGGCGCAAAACTATCCGCATTACCACCCCAACCGTGCAAAAACAAAATTGTCGGCATACTGTTATATATGACTATCACAAAGTTTATGTGGTTACTTTTTCACAATAAATTCGCCATTGTAAAACGGTTTAATCGCAAATGGCGATACGGTTTCGCCAGCCTTCAATTTACGCATCGCTTCATTAACATCAATTTGATTACGTAATTCAACTAACGGAATTTGTTGCGCATAAGCAAATGCTTTTGCCACCGCTAAACCGACCCGAATTCCTGTCCACGAACCTGGACCAGTAACGACCGCCACTGCATCAAATTTTTTCACACCTAACTCACTAATTAAACGATTAACATTTTGATCGTGCTGTCTTTGTTCATCACAAGTCTTAGTAACAGTAATCACACCATCCACTGCCAAAGCCACCACTAATTGAGTTTGTGTACTATCAAGCAATAATAAATTCACGATCGCCGTTCTCCTTTACATTGATGGTAATTTGCATCGCACCTGGTAATTTTAAACCATTTGGCCATTCAATAAAAACATAATTTCCTGCCACACATAGATCTAACAGACCAGTACTTTCCATTATTTGGTTGATTTTACTAACATCGGTAGTTGCCGCAACTGTGTCATTTTCCCATAAACGATATAAATCAGCGTGAAAAATATTTTCTGCATACTGGTTAATGATGGTAAAAGTCGGACTGCTGGTCAAAGCAGTTGGACACAAAATGTGGACAATTTCACCAACTAAAGTGGTTTTTCCCGCGCCCATCGGACCAGACAGCAAAACAATTCCACCGTTATTCTGTTGCAACTGGTGGGCAATTTTTTGCGCAATCTTTTTGGTCGTGCGTTGGTTCACAAGGTATTGTAGCAGATTTTATTGGCGGCGCAAAGCGGCTAATGGCAGCTAACATAAACACAACACACGCCACCACCAAATAATAAACATTTAACCGGACCACATAACTCATTAATAACAACACAATTCCTGCCATCACTAAACCTTTGGTGCGTTCCCGACTAAACACTCGCCGCCACAAATCACGCAATACAACCCGCCAATTTCGGTGTGTTTTTTTGGGTGCTTTGCGCCATTCTTGCCAAAATTTTCGCCCGACTGTTAACTCATAAATTAGGTTAATACCAACCGTCAAAAACAACGATAACCAAAAATTTCGCAACAATAATTGCAACACTACAAAGATGAAAAAACCACGGGCAAAAACATCAATTAAGTATGCTGTTCGATTCATTAAAATTTATTATTGACAAAGGGGTTTGTAAATTGCATAATAGTTCAATTTTTATTGCTATTTAGCAAAAAATTTTAATTTAAAAGGTAGGGTTTTATGCAGTGGCAAAATTCACAGGAGAAAAAATTATCGAACTAAAAAACATCGTAAAAATCTACGACAAAGAAAAAGTTGTCGACGATGTTTCACTATCGATCAAAAAAGGAGATTTCGTAACCATTCTTGGTCCATCAGGTTGTGGTAAAACCACCCTGTTAAGAATGATTGCCGGTTTTGAAAAGCCGACCGCCGGCGAAATTTATTTGGAAGGAGTTGACGTTACTAAGATTCCACCATACAAACGTAACATTAATACAGTTTTCCAAAAATACGCGTTATTTCCACACTTAAACGTGTTCAATAACATTGCTTATGGTTTGAAATTAAAAACTGTTCCTGATGCTAACAGCAAAAAAGGTTACCGTTTACTTTCGCAAAAAGAAATTGCGGATAAAGTTAACCGTGCTTTAAAAATGGTTGACCTAGAAGAATATGGTCACCGTGATATCGATAGCCTTTCCGGTGGTCAACAACAACGTATCGCCATTGCGCGTGCAATTGTTAATGAACCAAAAGTTTTACTTTTGGACGAACCACTGTCCGCTTTGGATTTGAAGATGCGTAAAGAAATGCAAATTGAATTGCGTCGTTTGCATAAAGAATTAGGAATTACTTTTATTTACGTTACTCACGACCAAGAAGAAGCAATGACTATGAGCGATACTATCGTCGTAATGCGCGATGGTGAAATCCAACAAGTAGGTACTCCAAAAAAGATTTATGACGAACCACAAAATGCTTACACCGCAGATTTCATCGGCGAAAGTAACATTATTTCTGCCAAAATGATTCGCGATAATTTAGTTGAATTCTTTGGTTTCAAATTTCCTTGCTTAGACAAAGGTTTTAAACCAAATGAACCAGTTGACGTGGTTGTCCGTCCTGAAGACGTAACAATCAATCCAACCAAACCACAATTTGAGGGTGTGGTAATGAATTCGGTTTTCAAAGGTACTTTCTATGATTTGACTATTGTTTTGGATGATTACGAATTATCAGTTAAAGATACCAAAACTTATCCAATTGGTGAGAAGGTTAAAATGTCAATTGATCCAGACGGTATTCACGTAATGCCGAAAGAAGCCATTACGAATGAATACGAAACTGTCATTACTGGCGAAAATACAGTTGCGATTGGCGATACTGATTTTGAATTTATTCCAAGCAAAAATCAAACCTTTAATAAAGGTGATAAAGTTGTCGCTGTCATTGACTTTGATAAAATTGAAATTACTGACAACGAAGAAGAGGGACAAATCAGTGGTAACATTACTGATATGATTTATAAGGGCAAATATTACCAAGTAAAAATTTGGTTAGACAATGACACGGCGTTAATCGTGGATACGCCGTACGACTGGGACACCGACGACCGTGTCGGACTGGTTATCAAAAAAGAAGATATCAAGGTGCGCCACGATGAAAAAGATTAATTTTAACTCTCGCAGTTTATTTGCCCTTCCTTATTTAATTTATATGACCATTTTTGTGGTCGTTCCACTCTTTATGTTACTGTTCTATGCTTTTTTTGGCGATGGTACTTTTTCCTTTACTGAAGTTAATGCTTTCTTTACTGACAGCAGCCAATGGGCAACCATCGCTCGCAGTTTACGTATTGCCTTAACCGCTTCTCTGGTTTGTATTTTAATCGCCTATCCTTTGGCTTATACCATTGCTAAAATTAAATCTAAAACTTTCCAATATATGATGTTAATGGCTTTAATTGCACCAATGTGGATTAATGGTTTACTGCGTACAATTGCTTTAAAAGATTTAGCCACTTTAATGCACATCCCCACGGGTGAAACCTTATTAACTTTAGGTTTAATCATTGACTACTTACCATTTATGTTAATGCCAATTTACTTGGTAATTACCGGAATTCCAAAATCATACTTAGAAGTTAGTGCTGATTTAGGTGCTTCACCGTTCATAACTTTTATGAAGGTTACTTTACCGTTATCAATGTCGGGAATTATCAGTGGTTTCTTAATGGTCTTTACACCTGCAGTTTCTACTTATTATATGAGTGAATACTTGGGTGACCAAAGTACCTTTATGATTGGTGAACAATTAAATACAATGTTTACCAAAGACAATAAATCTGGTGCTGCCGTAATTGCTTTGGTTTTGTTAGTTTTGGTTGGTTTATCTGTTTTCTTGGCTAACCAAATTTCACGCATCGGCAACAACAAAAAAGGAGGTCTTGCTTAATATGGGAATTGTTTTCGTTTTAGCAGTTATTGCCGTACTTTATGTGCCAATCTTATTCTTAGCCGTTAATTCTTTCCAAGAAGGTTTCGCTTATTATACCCAATTATTTACCACTTCGGAATATATGACCGCGGTTGGTAATACTTTATTAATTGCCGCAATTGCTTCTTTAATTGCTACTATTATTGCTTCAATGGCAGCAACTGGTATTTTATACCTTGGCAAACGTACACGTGCAATTACAATGGCAGTCAATCAATTACCTGTCATTAATGCTGATATCGTAACCTCATTTGGTTTGGTCTTGTTATTTGTTAGTGTTGGTATGACCAATTTGGGACTTTTGAAATTATTATTAGCGCACGTGTTAATTGCCCTACCTTTCTGTTTGTTAACCATTTTACCCAAAATGCGCCAATTAGACGCCAATTTGATTGATGCTGCACTGGATTTAGGTGCATCGCCATTTAAAGCTTTTACCAGTGTTATTGTGCCACAATTGGTTCCCGCAATGATTCAAGCCTTCTTACTTGGTTTTACTTTGTCACTTGATGACTTTGTGATTACCCAATACAACAACAGTGGCGTACCCACGATTTCCACCGTTGTTTATGGCGCTATCAGCCGTCGTGATATTCCTAATGCTTTCAAGGCATTAACCACAATTATCTTTGTCGTCATTTTATTAGTGTTAATTGTGATGAACTTGAATGCTGCACGCATTCGTAAGGGCATTAAAATCAGCCGCAAAATTACCGCTGCGGTTTTGGCTGTTGTCATTCTACTCGCAACTGGTGGTATTATTCCTGTGATTGTTTCCCACCTTACTCCCCGCAATCTAGTTTTGAAAATTTACAACTGGGAAGACTACATTGCTATGGGGCAAGCACTTGGTGATGGTCAATACGCTCCAGATTTGTTAGCCAAATTTGAAGCATCTTACCGTGAAACCTTAAAAGCACAAGGTGTTAAAGATGCTGATAAGTTTCATATTGAATACCATACTTTTACCGATAACGAAGAGTTGTATTCCAAGATCAACACTCAACATTCCGATTATGATTTAATTTTTCCATCCGAATACATGGTGGAAAAAATGGCCAGCGAAGGTTTAATTCAACCCATTACTGAATCACGTGCTACCGACGGCTTGACTTTGGACAGTAACATTTTGAACCGCACGAAAGACTTTACAACAGTTAAAGACCAAAACGGTAACATTCAAGCCGACCAAGTTTGGGCCATCCCTTACATGGTGGGTACAGTTGGCATTATGTATGATGTCGATGTTATTCAGAGCATGTACGATAATGGCGAAACAACATTTGAAATCGCCGATTTCGAAAATTTACTCGACCAATATGGTTTTGGCGTGTTGTTTGGTGAAGGCGGTACCGATGCTTACAGTGGACGTATTACCATGAAAAAATCTGCCCGTGATTCGATTGGCATTGCCATGATTTACGGTGCACAACGTGCAAATAATGCCACGCACGAAGTTAATCAAGCCGAATATTTAAACCAAACCGATGCTATCAGTGGTGAATACGATAACTCAATGTTGTCCGACATTTTAAACATGGATGGTAACTATAACATTGATTTAGCTCGTCAGATTCTCCTGGAACAAATCGATACCATGCACCCAATTTACGAAAACGACAACGGTAAAAAAGCATTCATGAACCCCGATAACGATGATTTTGCTTATGGCCTGTTTTGGAGTTGTGATGCCGGTTTAGCTATGAACGAAGTTGATGACGAAAAAACTGACGAATATGACGGAAATTTACGTTACTATGCGCCAAATGGTACCAACCTTTGGACCGATAACTTTGCCATTCCAACTTACGCTCAAAATCTAGATGCTGCTTACGCTTTTATTAATTTTATGTTAAGCCCGGAAAATGCCGCCGATAACATTGATTATGTCGGTAGTCAAATGGTCGCTGCTGGCACCGAAATTGAAGATTTAAAAGATGATTATGGTGTTACCGATCCCAGCGATCCCGATTATGATTTATTTGATGCTGACATTAACTATGCTAATGCAATTTTCCCAACCGAAGATAATATTACTTATTCAGCAATTATGCACAACTTCGATAAATCTAAAGAAAAAGCCGTCAATAACTTAATGTTGGAGATTCAAAACAAAGCAGCTGAATTAACCGAAAACGAAGGTGGCACAATTAACTGGTTCTTGGTGGGCTTAGGTATCTTCGCCGGCGTAGCATTTACTTGGTGGTTAATCCATTGCTTAACCCACCGTCGCCCGCGCAAACTTCCCGACCCGTTCACTGACGCACAAAAGAAAGCGTAAACAATCAAACAAAAATGGCTTAGCAAACGACTAGGCCATTTTTATTATGGCGCAAACAATTACATTTCTCTATCAAATGAATTCTGTTGTTTTTGACTCAAATTCCCTTTTTCTAAATTTGTTTACAAACTTTACGCATTTTTCATAAAGATTGGAACTTTTCAACCTCGAAATTACTAACTATAGTTACTGACTTTTGAAACTAGCGGAAAATTGATTACAAATTTTTGTTTTAATGTTATTTTATTTTATGGGAAAAATTATTGCTGCATTTGCGGGTGTCGGGAAAAGTTATATTGGAAAAAAGTACCCAAACGTTTTAGATTTAGAATCAACTTATTTTAAGTGGCTTGAAAATAATGTGGCACACTT